>JAZRNG010000001.1:0-10713 GCA_045648065.1 Acutalibacteraceae bacterium
GTATATAAAGACTATGACGAAGAGTGTTCATTGTAGTTTGTTTCAGAGAGGCGGTGGTTGGTGAGAATCGCCAGATGATTACTTTGAGACTGTAGCTTCTGAGTCGGAGGGAAGAAAGCTTTATGCAAGTAGAACCCTCTCGTAATGCTGCGTAAAAGCATAGGACTTATTGGAGTCTGAAGGTGGCAGATTTTGTGCAATTTGAGTGGTACCGCGGGTTAGTTGCTCGTCTCAAAGTTAAAATCTTTGGGACGAGTTTTTTATGTCCCTGAGGAAAGGTGATTTTTATGGCAAAAGAAATTACAGGACTTGATTTCCGAATCGGTGAAATGGCAAACAGAATTAAAGAGCTTCGCGAGATTGTCGGTTTTACACCTGCAGAGATGGCTGAGAAGACAGGTGTCAGCATTGAAGAGTATATCGAATGTGAGCGTGGTAATGTAGATCTTAACTTTGCATTTATCTACAGATGTGCCATGGCTTTCAATGTTGATGTTACAGATATCATTGAAGGTAAAAGCCCGAAACTTGCTACATATACCGTTACAAGACGTGGTGAAGGACAAAAAGTCAGCTCTGCTCACGGTATGGAGTACTATAACTTGGCTGCTTCATTCAAAAATAAAATATGTGAGCCTTTGTTTGTTAAGTGTGATCCTTCACCGGATGCAGCTGATATTGCTCTCACAACTCATGAGGGTCAGGAACTTGATATCGTTCTTTCAGGTTCAATCAAGTTTCAGATTGGCAAACATATCGAGGTTCTCAATGCAGGAGATACTATTTATTTTGACAGTTCAACACCTCATGGTATGATTTCTGCCGGTAATGAATCGTCATATTTCTACGCTATACCGTTGAATCCTTCGGGCGATGTTACTGAGATCGATACAAAGATTGACGATGTAGCACCGAAGAGAACAGGTACAGGCAAACGCATCTATCACAATTTCATACATCCTAAAGAAGACGATAACGGTGCACTTCTTTCACTCAGGTACGAGAACGAAGAGAAGTTTAACTTTGCATTTGATATCGTTGACGGACTCGGAAAAAAATGTCCCGATAAAACAGCTATGCTTCACGTTGATGTGAATAAGAATGAACGACGTTTTACATTCCGTGAAATGATGGAGTATTCATCACAGACAGCTAACTACTTCAAGTCGCTCGGTATTAAAAAAGGCGATAAAGTTATGCTTATTCTTAAGCGTCATTATCAGTTCTGGTTCTCACTTATTGCTCTTCATAAGCTCGGTGCTGTTGCTATTCCCGCTACATATCTGCTTCAGGAGCACGACCTTGAGTACAGATTCAACGCGGCAGGTGTAAGTGCTATTGTATGTACTTCAGACGGTGATACTGCACGTCAGGTTGAACTCGCAATCGAGAAGGCTCCGTCAGTCAAGACAAAGATAATTGTCGGTGAATCACGTGACGGTTGGCATGACTTTAACGAAGAATATAAACTTTTCAACAATGTTTTTGAAAGAACCGAAGATTCTGCTTGTGGCAGCGATGAGATGCTCATGTTCTTTACTTCAGGTACTACAGGTTATCCGAAGATCGCAACACATAACTTTAAATATCCGTTAGGTCACTTCGTTACAGCGAATTATTGGCATTGTGTAAATCCGGATGGACTTCATCTTACCATTTCTGATACAGGTTGGGCAAAGGCTCTTTGGGGTAAACTCTACGGTCAGTGGCTCTGCGAAGGTGGCATATTCGTGTATGACTTTGATCGTTTTAATGCTGCGGATATACTTCCGATGTTCAGAAAGTATAATATTACTACTTTCTGTGCACCTCCGACTATGTATCGTATGATGATAAAAGAGGATCTTACAAAGTATGATCTCAGTTCGGTAGAACACGCTACAATTGCAGGTGAGGCTCTTAACCCTGAAGTATTCCGTCAGCTTAATAAGCTTACAGGACTTAAGGTTATGGAGGGCTTCGGACAGAGTGAAACTACTCTCGTTATCGGTAATCTCTTTGGTTCTGATCACAAACTCGGTTCTATGGGTAAACCGGTACCTTCATTTGATGTTGATCTCGTTGATGCTGACGGTAAGAGTGTTGCTGTTGGTGAAGAAGGCGAGATCGTAATTAGAACCGGTGATTCTATACCGTGCGGTCTCTTTAAAGGATATTACGGTTCAGCAGAAAAGACTTCGGAATGTTGGTATGACGGTCTTTATCATACAGGTGATGTTGCTTGGCGTGATGAGGATGGATTTTATTGGTATGTTGGTCGTATTGATGATGTTATTAAGTCTTCAGGTTACCGTATCGGACCATTTGAAATTGAAAATGTTATTATGGAACTTCCGTATGTTCTTGAATGCGGCGTGTCAGCTGCTCCGGATGAAGTAAGAGGTCAGGTTGTTAAGGCAAGTATTGTTCTCACAAAAGGAACAGAGCCGACTGAAGAACTTAAAAAGGAAATTCAGAAATATGTTAAGGAACACACCGCTCCTTATAAATATCCTCGTATCGTTGTATTTAAAGATGAACTTCCGAAGACGACGAGCGGTAAAATTATACGTAATAAGCTTTAATTTTGAAAACACAGAACTTCGGTTCTGTGTTTTTTGTGTGTCATAAATCTCGTCCTATTTACATATCAATTAACAAAACGATGTAAGGTGTGGTGCCTGCATCGCACCGCAACAGGAGGAAAGCTTTATGACTGTAACAAATTCAAACATTTACCACGATATTCAGACAAGAACATGCGGAGATATTTACATAGGGGTTGTCGGACCGGTAAGAACCGGTAAATCAACCTTTATTAAACGTTTTATGGATACGCTTGTGATTCCAAATATTAATGAAGAATTCAAGCGACAGAGAGCAAGGGATGAGTTGCCTCAGTCTGCTTCAGGTCGCACGATTATGACAACTGAGCCGAAGTTCGTTCCTGAAGATGCAGTTGAAATTAACTTACCGGATAATGCACGGTTTAAAGTGAGAATGATTGACTGTGTTGGTTATATCGTACCAAGCTCGTTAGGTTATATTGAGAATGATCAACCGAGAATGGTAAAAACACCTTGGTATGATGAAGAAATACCGTTTAATATGGCAGCGGAAATCGGTACACAGAAGGTGATTAATGAACACTCTACAATTGGTCTTGTTGTCACTACTGATGGATCGATCAGTGAAATACCCAGAAACGAGTACGCTGAAGCAGAAGAAAGGGTAGTGAGTGAACTCAGAGAGTTGAAAAAACCATTTGTTGTGCTTCTGAATACTACAGATCCTGAAGGTGAGACTGCCACACAGATGTCTATGGAGCTTTCCAAAAAATATGATGTGCCTGTTATTGCAGCTGATTGTATGAATCTTGATGAAAAGTCTATCAAGGATATATTAACAAAAGTGTTGTTTGAATTTCCGCTTAAGGATGTCAGAATAGAGTTACCGGGATGGGTTTCATGTCTTGACCATAATCATTGGTTGAAAAGAGAAATTTTTGAAGTTATATACACCCTTGGTGAGAATCTTAATTGTGTCAGAAATATCTATTCTTTTGCAGATAAACTGTGTAAATGTAAACATATTGAAAAATGTAACGTAAACGGTATTTCTCTCTCGGAAGGAAGTGCACAGCTGTCTGCTATAATTGAGAACGGAATGTTTTATAAGATTCTTGCCGAGAAAACCGGTCTGCAGATTGAAACACAAGAAGCTCTGATACAGAAAGTTACGGAGTTGGCTCAGATTAAAAAATCATATGACAGGCTGAAAGATGCACTTGATGAGGTTGAGGCTACAGGTTACGGAATAGTTATGCCTACTATGGATGAATTAAGTCTTGAAGAGCCTGAAATTATGCGACAGGGCGGGAAATACGGAGTGAGACTTAAGGCGAGTGCTCCGTCTATTCATATGATGAAAGCTACCATCAATACCGAAGTGGCGCCTCTTGTTGGTAGTGAGTCACAGTCTGAAGATCTCGTGATGTATCTTCTTAAAGAGTTTGAAGAAAATCCGACAAAAATATGGCAATCAAATATATTCGGAAAATCTTTACATGAACTTGTAAATGAAGGTTTACATAATAAGCTCTTCAGAATGCCTTCTGATGCTCGCATGAAAATACAGGAAACACTTGAAAAGGTTATAAATGAAGGATGCAGTGGTTTGATATGTATCATTTTATAAAAAAGAGGAGCTGAAGTCAGCTCCTCTTTTTTATTTATTTACAACGTTTATGCTATTTCCTGAAAGGAAAGACTTAAGATTGTTATAAACTACCCCGATGAGCCTCTCACGTGTTTCATATCCGGCCCAGGCGATGTGCGGCGTGATAAAGCACTTGGGACAGGAGAGAAGCGGATTGCTTTCTTTTGGCGGCTCTGTTGAAAGCACATCTACACCGGCACCTGCGATTCTTCCGCTGTTGAGTGCATCAGCAAGAGCCTTTTCGTCTATAGCGGGTCCTCTTGATGTGTTAATGATGATTGCATTTCGTTTCATTTTTGAAATGAAGTCTTCATTGATTATATTAGTTGTTTCGGGAGTCAGCGGACAATGCAAAGAAACAATATCAGACTGTTCTGCAATTTCATCTAACGAAACAAATCTGAAGTTTTTAAAATCAGGCTGAGGCTTGGTGCTGGGGACATAGCAAAGTATATTCATTGAAAATGCGTCTGCGATTTTTGCTACTTCAGAAGCAATTTTGCCATAGCCGATAAGACCGATAGTTTTTCCACTGAGCTCTATAAGAGGCGTTTTCTGAAAGCAGAAGTCACGACAAGAAGACCATTCACCGCTGTGGACAGCTTCGTTGTGTACACCGACCTGATTATATATCTCAAGAATAAGAGCGAAAGTTAACTGAGCTACCGCTGCAGTTGAATAAGTAGGAACATTACACACGACAATTCCGTTATCTTTTGCAGCCTGAGTGTCTATAACATTAAAACCGGTGCTCAGCATTCCTATGTATTTAAGTTTAGGTAACTTATCAAGAACATCTTTATTCAGTACAACTTTGTTATCTATAATTATTTCTGCATCCTTACATCTTTCTATTATCTGATCCTCAGGTGTATAGTCATATGCAGTTACTTCACCTAATTCGTTAAATCTGTCCCATGAAAGATCTCCGGGATTTGTGGTAAATGCATCTAAAATTACTATTTTCATCTGTATACCTCCTATATGTTTAAATTATTATACTATTGTTTTTGGGTTTTGTGAAGTGTAATCTAGAATTTATTGTAAGTATTGATTAAATATTCTTGACTTTAATCAAATATAATGATAAAATTTTCACATAAATGGGGTGAAAGTATGAGTCCTTTTTTTGTCTATAATGAAATAAAAAAGGCAAAACAGAATGACGAACGCATTACAATAGATGAACTGAGTCGCCGTTGTAAGGAACGTATACGTCATAGATATGTTGTTATGTCGAAACAGATGTTTCAATGTGAACAATGCGGTGGATTTCCGAGACATTGGGTAAAAGGGCTCAAATTACACAGTTGGTTTACTCTATGGTTCTACAAACCTCCGAAACAGACTGATTTTAATTTCGTTTCTGTTTCACCTGATGAACTTGAGGTGCCCGTGGATCTTGCTGAGTATCTGAACGGTAAATCTGAATGAAATTACAATATTGAACGGAGGATAATTACATGTCAAAAGTTAAAAAGGATTGGTACAAAGAACTTGTTGTTTACCAGATATGGCCAAGAAGCTTTTGTGACAGCGATGGTGACGGTATTGGAGACCTTAAAGGTGTTTATAGCAAACTTGATTATCTTCAGAGTCTTGGTGTAAACGCTATATGGTTTTCACCGGTTTATCCGACACCTAATGCTGACTATGGTTATGACATTGCTGATTATAGAAATATCAACCCTGAGTATGGTACGCTTGATGACTTCAAAATGGTGCTTGACGGTGCTCATGAACGTGGAATGAAGGTTATTATGGACCTCGTTGTTAACCATACTTCTGATGAACACGAATGGTTCAAGGAAAGTCTTAAAGGTGAAGATAATCCCTATCATGATTATTATTTCTGGCGTAAGGGTAGAGAGGGTAAAAACGGTAAAAAACCGCCCAATAACTGGCTTTCTACTTTTGAAGGCGGTGCTTGGGAATATAATGCTGATCTCGACAAGTATTATCTTCATGTTTTCGCCAAGAAACAGCCTGACCTCAATATGGATAACCCTAAGGTAAGAGAAGAAGTTAAAGATATCATGCGTTATTGGCTTGATATGGGCGTTGACGGTTTCCGAGAGGACGTTATTACGTTTATCTCTAAAGCTGAAGGACTTCCGAACGGTTTCCCGCTTCCTGCTGCTACAGGTATTGAGCATTATAAGAAGGGTCCGCATCTTGATGAGTATCTCACAGAATTCAGAAGAGACGTTATTGACAAGTATGATTGTTTTGTAGTTGCTGAAGGTCCTATGATGACAACAAGCTTTGCTTTACCGTACATCACTGAAGGACCTAAGAAGACTCTTGATATGATGTTCCATTTCCAGCATATGGAAGCTGACTGTATGGTAACCGACTGGATTAAAGTTCCTTTTAACCTCAAGAAGATGAAAGGCGCATTTTCTAATTGGCAGTATAAACTTCATAATAAGGGTTGGAACGCTCTTTATATCGAAAACCACGACCATCCCCGTATTATCAACCGCTACGGAAGTCTTGATTACCGTGTTGAAAGCGGAAAGATGCTTGCTGCTATGTATATGCTCCAGTGCGGTACACCGTTTATTTATCAGGGTCAGGAAATCGGTATGACAAATGTTGAGCTGTCAAGGCTTAATGAGTTTAAAGATGTTCTTACGTTCAATAATCATAATCTCTTCAAGAAGCTCGGTTACAATGAAGCTCGATTTGTTAACCATGCAAATAAAGTCAGCCGTGAGACTGCACGTTCACCCGTACAGTGGAGTGCTGAAAAGAATGCCGGTTTTACGACAGGTACTCCGTGGTTCAATATTTGCTCAAACTACAAGGAAGTAAACGTTGAAGAAGCTGAAAAAGATCCAAATTCAATGCTTCACTTCTACCGTAAGCTCATTAAGTTTAAGAAAGAGAACAAGGTTGCTATTTACGGTAAATACAAAGAATACTATCCTAACAGCTCAAGTCTTTATGTTTATGAGCGTGTACTTAATAATGAAAAGATTCTTGTAATTTGTTCGTTTAAAGAAAACTCTGTTAAATTTAAAGCTCCGGCAGGTTATGATCTGACCAAGGGTGAACTTATATTTAACAATTATAGCGACAATAAGATTGTAAATAACGGATTTGTGACAAAGCCTTATGAGGTACGTGTTTATAAATTCTGATCAGGTGTAATTTATTATGAAGAAAAATGCAATTAAAGTAATATGTTTTGTATTGGCTGTACTCGTGATAGGAACGTCCTCGGTATACATTTATTTTACATGGGACGTAGGTGAGTTTGACGTAACTGCAGGTTCTGAACGTGGTACGGTAATAATCACAAACTATACGGGATCAGCGAAGGATGTTGTTATCCCTAAAACATTAAGAGGTAAAAAGGTTATTTCTATCGGAGACGCAGCTTTTAAGGGAACCGATATCACTTCAGTTGTTATAGGTGAAAGAGTCAAGTCACTTGGTAACAATGTTTTTCAGGATTGTGAACAACTGATAAGCGTCGATATGGGTGAGTCACTTGAGAAAATCGGAAATATGACTTTTGCTGGTTGTACTTCGCTTAACGAGATAAAATTTTCACCTGTACTTAACGAAATGGGTCATATGTCATTCGGTAACATCGAGAAAAATATTAAAATTGATATCAATGGTAATCCGAATTTTGTCTTTGACAATGGAATTATTTACAGTTCTGATTATAAAATTGTTTACGAATCATTGATATCAGCGGATCTTACCGAATATGTGATTCCGGAAGCTGTGACTGAATTGCGACCGTATGCTTTTTATTCACAGGAAGAACTTGGAAATCTTGTTCTGAATGACGGTATAACTACAATACCTGAAGGTTGTTTCATTAACTGTAAGAGCATGACTGAAATCGTGTTACCTGATAGTGTTACATCAATAGGTACGGTTATTCTGGCGGGTAGTGGAATAGAAAAGATCACTATACCGGATAGCGTTGCAAAGATTGATGATTATGCGTTTATCAAGGACGGAATTGAAATTAATCTTAACGGAAACGTAAAGGAAGAAGAGACTGACAACAAAGAAAAGAACTTTACAATAGTTACTACTAATGGATCGTTTGCAGCCACTTATGCCAGAAGAAATAACTTCAAACTCATAATTACAGATGCAAAATAAATAAAAAACAAGGGCGGTTTTCCGTCCTTGTTTTTGTTTATTATTCAAATATTTCTGCTGTCCAGTTGAAACTGAATTCGCAACCGGGATCAAGGGATTCGACAGCACGCTTTTGTGAGATATCGTCCTTCTTGTCATAGGAATCATTTATTCCGTACCACGGTTCTATGCAAACATATTCAGCGCCGGGTTTTGCCCACACACCAAGGTAAGGACAGTGTCCGAAGTAAAACTTGATTACTTCTTTTCTTGTGTCGCTCTTGAGGTACAGGGTATCTGATTTCATTCCTGAAAGAATATGAGCATCTTTATCAAAAACGTCTTCGGTGATAGTGAACACTTTTTCATCATTCAGGGTCGGATAATGAATACCGTCAAGTATGGAGTCAGGATTGATTTTTTCACAAGTAAGAGTTTCGTTTTCAGCAAACTCAAGATAATCTCCGATTTTGCAGTTGAATCCGGGGTGAGCTCCGATAGAGAAGTACATTGTTTTGTCGTCAGCGTTTTTAACAGTATGAGTTACTTTGATTTTTTTGCCATCGAGTCTGAACTCTATATCAAGCGTATACTTGAAAGGATACTGTTTCAGGGTTTCCTCGTTCCAACTTTGTGTAAGGATAAGAAAATTCTCACCTGAATCTTTGAGTTCGAAATCACGTTTTCTTGCAATTCCGTGTTTTGCCATTTCATATTCGATGCCATCATATCTGAACTTGTTGTCAAGAATTTGTCCGACGATAGGGAAGAGGATAGGTGACTGACCGTACCAGACGTCGGGATTACCTTGCCATAGATATTCAATACCACTTTCCTTAGACTTGTAAGAGGAAAGTTCTGCACCGAATTTCTTTACTTCGATTGATAGAAATTCATTTTCTGCTTTATAAACCATTATAATCACTCCAAAATATTACTTTATCCCATTATAATCAATACTTCAAAAAAAATCAATAAAGTTATTGATATTTGTACACATAAATGTTATTATATACAATATATTGGGTTAATGTGAGTTAGTGTATATTTTTATGAAATTTTGTTCCGGAGGAGAATTATGGCTGTAAAAAAAGCGATGACGAAAAAGAAAAAATCGCCGTCAGGTACAAGTAAAAATATGAAGAATACTAGTAAAACAGTTGACAAGAATATTTATTCAGACTCTAAAAAAGAGAAAATTCAGAAGAGTAAAGACTTTCTTGAAGCTAACAGACAAAAAACAGCAATCATACTTGGTGGAATAGCGGTACTTTTTCTTGCAGCTACGCTGATAAAAGGTGAACATCTCTGGCTTGGTATTCATAACTTTATTTTCGGATTGTTTGGAATTACTGCTTTTGCATGGCCGCTGATGCTTTTGTATGTAACGGTAGTGATTGCTTCTGACCGATCTATGATCTCCGTAAGGTCAAATATAATCGGAGCATCATTGTTCGTGCTGCTGTTGTCAGGCTTTGTGCACTTGATATCTGATGCCTCGAAGGTTGAAGGTTTTGGTGAACAGATAGCTGCTGTATGGGAATTACGAGAGAAAGTTACGCTATCAAGCGGTGGTATAACAGGTGTCATTTTTGGTGGTTTGCCTGAAATGCTTTTTGGTAAAGTAGCAGCGATTATAGTTGTTCTTGTACTTATGATAGTTGTGTTTATGATTGTAACAGGTACAACTCTTCTGGGAATTTATATTTTTACAAAGGATGCTATTAAAAAAGCTAAAAATGTAAAGAAAAATCAAATACCATCAAATGAACATGAACCGAAACAGCATAGATTCTTAAAAAAAGAGAAGCAATTTGTGCCGGTGGATCTTGGTCCTGAGTTACAGGACAATCATGAACCGATGTTCATAGAAGAGTTGGTTGGCAATGCTAAAAAGAAAGATGCAGCACCAAATCGTAAAGAGCCAAAACCTTTTATTGATATATCTACCGGTGAAGTGATTGAAGATACTCCTGCGGTTCTCGACGAAATAATTAAAAAAGTAAATGATAAAAAAACTGTAAAAAAAGCAGATGAAATCAAGAAGGAAAATCTTAAAGTAAAAGTAGTAAAAGAAGAAAAAGAGCATAAAGTGGAGGAAGTAAAGAAAGAAGAACCTCTTGCTGTGTTCAAAGTCTACCAGAAACCTGGACCGGATTGCCTTAATCATGTGAAAAATACCGGATCTGAAAGTTATGAGGATGAGCTGAAATACAACGCTACAAAGCTTGTGGAAACGCTTAATAGTTTTGGAGTATCAACAAAAATTGTCGATATTTGTCGTGGTCCTTCAGTAACGCGGTATGAACTTCAGCCTGCCCCCGGAGTTAAAATCAGTAAGATTACAGGTCTTGCTGATGATATTGCTCTTGCACTTGCTTCGGCGGGTGTCAGAATTGAAGCTCC
>JAZRNG010000002.1:0-6060 GCA_045648065.1 Acutalibacteraceae bacterium
CAAAATAATAATATACTTTTGTGGGTGTCAGCAGGCATAATATCCCACTAACATTCATAAAGTAGTATATCACACACTTATGCAAATTGTCTATACTTTTTTATAGAAATTTGTTTGTTATGAAACAGATTTTTTTTGTATCAACTGACGAAAAAGTCCGAAAGAGGACGGTTCTGTATACCAACATCATTGTACACAGAACCGTCCTGCAGCTTTTTTAATATTCATGGTCAGTTTTTCATTTAAACAGTTGTTCCAATTTTTCATCCGTCATGCCGTCGAGGATATGGATATCGTTCTTGTGTAGCAATTCCACAGCTTGCTGCAACGTCGGATAGCAATAGGTTTCTGTGCCACCCCAGCACCAATCATCGTCATCATCGCTCAGGCAGAGCCTGTAGTAAACTTTGTTGTTATCTTTATCATAATAGAGATCGAGATACATACAATCAGGTCCATACCGTTCACCACAAAGATGAGCTATTTGAATACCGGGCAGGTTGTTACATATTGCTTCTTTACGTACGTTTACGATAGGGTCCGAAGTGCTGGTGATTGAATTGAAGATTTTACCGAAGTCGCCAGGTGTAACATTTTTCTTAGAAACACCTTCGATTTTACAACTTTTGCAATATGTTACGTTTTCTATCGTAACCTTTTCACGGTCGCTGAGCAGTGATGTGTTGATACCGCAGAAAGGACACTCATTCTTACCTATGCCCATATCCAATTACCTCGCTAAATTATCATAATTATGTCCAAATATTCAGGAAAGTTTATAAAACGTGAGATTTGAACTTTTACGACGCTCACCTCTGTCAAGAACACAGATAACGGGTTCGTTGGTTTCGTCGGCAAAAACAGTCAGACCTTCCGCTTCGAAGCCTTCACCGATATTTCTTGTGAAGCATACCTCCACTTCACCTGTTTCAACATCGAGAGTGAAAATTCTCTTCATATCGTTCAGTTCATCGCAGGACATATAGAGTTTACCGTCAAACATTTCGGCACCCTGAATTCTGTCAATAGGCTCTGAAAGGGGAATGGTTTTTACGAGGCTCATATCGTCGAGTGAAAAGACGTTGAGTACGGTTGCATTTGACCATTCAGCAGTGTAAAGATAATTTCTTTCAACATCTACCGCACACCATGGCACACCTTCGATGTGCAGCTCGTGCGGAAGCTCATAATATATTCCTGTAAAGTCGAGTGTTTCTGCATCATAGAGCACAATGAACGAATTAAGATAATCAGGACCGTCTTCAACTGCGGCGTAAATGTATCCGTTGTAATAGCTCAGTCCACCGATGTGATTACAACCCTTGTCCTTAAGCTCTTTCGGAATGGGGTTTGCATTGATAAGGAAAATTTCACCGTTTTCCATATCAGCCTTGCCGAGTCTTTCGTTACCGCTGAAATAGAAATATTCACCGTCATTTGTAACACCCTGTGAAGACATCTGGTAGTCGGTAAGCACATAAGTGTTTTTTGCAACGATTTCTGCACCGTCAGGTGACGGGAGGTCTTTTTCATCTGCTCCTACTACCATAAGCATAATCGCTGAAATAAAACAAATTAATTTTTTGAAGATAACATAAATTATTCCTAATGTCATATTTACTTCCTCACTTTCTTGATTCGATATTATACATCCTTATAAAACAAAAATCAAGCCAAAAGAACAGTCTTCAGCAATTAAAAAAAACTTGTATTTTTACAGTTTTTGTGCGATAATAAATTTGTATAATTATAATCCCTGATCGGAGGTTTGTTTATGGGCAGAAAATGTGCATTAATTCTCGCAGCAGGCGAGGGAAGACGTATGAAAACCTCAAAGCCCAAGGCTTTGGCTGAAGTTCTTTTCAAGCCGATGATTGATTGGGTAACTGATGCCGTCTGCGAAGGCGGTGTTGATGAAATATGTGTTGTTACGGGTCACTGCCATGAAGCGCTTGAAGCTCACCTTGGCGGAAAGTTCAGGACTGTTGTTCAGTCAGAGCTCCTCGGCACAGGTCATGCCGTTATGCAGGCGAAAGAATTTATCAAAGCAAATTCACCAGGCAATATTCTTATCATAAACGGTGACGCTCCGCTTATTGATGCAAAAACGATAAGCACAGCTTTCGAGTATCACGAATCACACAAAAACGCAGTTACCATTATATCAGCAAAGATCGATAATCCTTTCGGCTACGGAAGAATCATCCGTAATAAGGACAAGTGCCTTAAGAAGATAGTTGAAGAAAACGATGCTACAAATGCTGAAAAGATGATCAACGAGGTCAATTCAGGTGCATACTGGTTTAACTGTTCTGTACTTCTTGAAGCTCTTGAAGGTATCGTTGAAATGCATGACAAGAAGGGTCAGGCTGAATATTATCTGACGGATGCTGTCGAGGTTATTCTTGAGAAAAATCTCAATGCAGTAGCTTATGAGGCAGGAAATCCTGATGCCGTGCTCGGTGCAAATGACAGAGTTCAGCTTCAGCTGCTTAATGAAATCGCGCGTAAAAAGGTTATGCGTGATCACCTTCTCAACGGTGTATCGATTCCCTGTGCAGACGGAGTTATCATAAGCCCTGACGTTAAAATCGGTAACGAAACAGAAATTCTCCCCGGTACTATTATTAAGAGTGGAACGGTAATCGGTGAAAATTGTGTGATCGGACCTAACAGCTTTATTGAAAACAGCATCATAGGAAACGGCGTAACGCTTAATAATACCCAGTGTTATTCCTCAACAGTCAAGGATAATACATCGGTCGGTCCGTTTGCACGTATCAGACCCGATTGTGTCATCGGTGAGGGAGTCAAAGCAGGTAACTTTGTTGAGTTTAAAAATGCGACGGTGGGTGACCGTACAAGCGTCTCACACCTTACTTATATTGGTGATGCAGACTTCGGATCAGACGTCAATGTAGGTTGTGGTTGTGCGACGGTTAATTACAACGGTAAAGAGAAGAACCGTACAAAGGTTGATGACCACGCATTTATCGGTTGCAGTACGTATCTTGTTGCACCTGTAAGTGTAGGTAAAAACAGCTACACGGCGGCAGGTTCTGTCATCACGGAAGATGTTCCGGATAATGCGCTTGCGATCGCACGTTCAAGACAGACGATAAAGAAAGATTGGATTTCAAGGAAAAAACCATATAAATGGCAGAAATAAGAGGTAGAGTTATATGAATAAGAATATTTTAATCAGAGCAGTTTCACTTATCCTTATTGCAGGAGTTTTGCTGACGGCATTCGGTTGCAAAAAGGGTGGAGATGAGCAGACTTCAACTACTACAGACGTAAATGCTACTGGAGAACTGGCACTTCCTTCAGCTGAAAACGGAACTTTTAAAGTTGACGTTACGGTATATCCTGATAGAATTGACGGAACAACTGCATCAGGCGCAACAACAAATGTTTCTGAGAAAACAGGTGATTTGTATCACATCAAAGTGCAGAAGTCTCTTGACGAAGCAAATGAAAATATGAAGCGTCATCTGACTGAAAATTATGAAAAGTTAGGCATTGACAAAGCTAAGGCTGAATCAATGGTAAAGAAAGGAACAAACTGGAAACACGTCAGCATCTTTGTTTATGTTCTCAATTCGAAATCAAAGGATGCGGCAATGAGATTTGTTGAGACAAAGCAGACTGAATCTTTGATTATTGATACTGAGCTTGACTCGGAATACGGTATTCCTGCAGGCAGAGGAAATTATATAGCTTTGGATGCATATATTGATACTTCAAAGTATGAAACGGAAGAAGCTATCGTATCAGTACTCAAAACAATGGATATCAAAATCGTTTATACACTTATGAATGATTCAGCAGACTCGGTTGACGATTGGTCAAAGGTTACGACAGCATATATGAATGTTGGTTTCTAAAAAATTCGGGACGGTTAAACGGCCCGAAAATTTTGATAAAGTATAGGTTCAAGGAGAACGAAATGTTTTTAAAAAGAAAAGTATCGGCAGCACCGTCAGGATCACCTGAGTTTATGATCGTCGGACTCGGAAATCCGGGCAGGGACTATGAAATGACCCGTCACAATGCAGGTTTTCTGACGCTTGATCACATAGCTGCTGAGGAGAATGTTGAAATTAAAAAGCTGAAATATAAAGCTTTGATCGGCGATACCGTCATTTCAGGACATCGCTGTTTGTTGGTGAAACCGCAGACTTTTATGAATAACAGCGGTGAGGCCGTCAGAGAGATATCGCAGTTTTACAAAATTCCGCCCGAAAAGATCATAGTGATCTTTGATGATATATCTCTGCCTTGCGGAAAATTGAGAATCAGACGTAAAGGTACTGACGGGGGACACAACGGTATCAAAAGTATAATTTACCATCTTAATTCGGATAATTTTCCGAGAATTAAGATCGGTGTGGGTGCTAAACCTCATCCTGACTATAACCTTGCGGATTGGGTGCTTTCTGCATTTAAAAAGGATGAAATGGAAGAGCTGAAAAAGGCTATCACAAAAGCTACGGAAGTCTTACCGTTTATGCTTGACGGCGAAATTGACAAAGCGATGAATAAGGCTAACTGAAAGAAAAACCGTGATATTCGAAGATGAATATCACGGTTGATTTTATTTATAATTATTTATATTCACTTTGCCTGCTGAAACAGAAAGTATGATCAGTGCATCCTGTGAGTTTATCTTGCCGTTTTTGTCAAGGTCACCTGCTTTTTTCTGACTGAGACTTAAGTTAAGTGAACCTACCGAATACTCAAGCACCTGAAGAGCATCTGCTGAGTTGATTTTGCCGTCGCTGTTGACGTCGCCAAGGTTGTACTCAAGCTTGTAAACCGGCCAGTAAACATCTCTTGCGTTTTTACCTCTGGTCTCTGACTTAGCAGTCTTGTTTGCCGGACGCTCAAAGTAGTAGCACCAGTTGTAACCTGCTGTGTAAGCGCCCTGAGCCGTATTGGGAACATCAAGCTTATCAAGAATATAACCTGTTGTACTCTTCTGGGTTTCAAGCTCGTACTTGAGGAAGTGGAGCTGACCCTCAAGTGTTTTCCAGGAATAACCGTTTTTGTTACAGTAACTCTTGAGATTGTCAAATCTGCCGTTATGCCACTGACAGATTCCGTAGCTTGTACCGTTATCACCGTAGAGTTGAGGATTGAAGTTTGATTCTTTTTCTATATTTGCGAGAACACCACAGGCTGCTGCAGAGTTGAGTCCCATTTCGTCGATGAGGAAGTTGTAGATCGTCTTGACGGTATTGTTGGTAGGTGCTGCAGCTGAACCTGTTATGGTTGCTGAAGAAAATACTGTGATTAGTGCAAGTAACACTATAAGAGCTTTCTTTATGTATTTTGTAGAGTGCATAAAAATCGTCCTTTTCATAATTTTGCCGTAACCGACCGATTACTTTATAACATATAAATGTTACGAAATTATGACATTTTAGAAATTATTGTAACTTTTTGTAACTATTTTTCGACAAATTTGCAATATTTGTTCCGTTATGGGATGAAAAATCCGCCGAAGCTGTATGCAACGACGGATTTTTTGATTATTAATTATAATGAGTATTTAGCAGCGATGTCTGCAATTTTAACAGGCATACCTGTTACGAGTGACTCCTTTGCAGCAAGACCGATAAGTACAGGCTGAAGACCGCAGTCAAGACCAACGCTTACTTCCTTGTCATTTACGATGCAGTCGATGAACTCTGTGATTTCTTCAACGTAAGCACCCATATATCTCTCAAGGAAGAAGTTGAGGGGAACTTCGCCTCGAACACCGTTAGCATCAGAGATAACAGCTGTTGACTCTGAATCGTTGCCGATAGCAACCTGACCGAGTGAACCGAAAGCTTCAACTCTCTGGTCATAGCCGTAGCTTGCACGACGGCAGTTGTCGATAACTGCGATAGCACCGTTAGCAAGCTTCATTGAAATAACTGCTGTGTCGATGTCTCCTGCTTCGCCGATAGCCGGGTCAACGAGAACTGCACCGTAAGCAAATACTTCCTCAACCTCTGAGCCTGACATGAAACGAACCATATCAAAATCATGGATTGTCATATCAAGGAAGAT
>JAZRNG010000003.1:0-15296 GCA_045648065.1 Acutalibacteraceae bacterium
GACTTCCTTGAATCCTCCGAGCTCAGTCGGATTGGAGCTCAGAACCTCAGGCTTCCAGCCTTTTGTTTCGGCATACATCGAATACATTCTGAAAAGCGAATTTGCAAAGAGAGCAGATTCCTCACCGCCTGCGCCGCCACGGATTTCGATGATAACGTTTCTGTCATCATTCGGGTCACGTGGAAGAAGCAAAATTTTCAGCTCTTCACCGATAACCTCTATCTGCTGTTTTGACTCCTCAAGCTGTTCAAAGACCATTTCTCTGAAATCCTTGTCAAGTCCGCCTTCGTCAAGAAGCATCTTCGCTTCCTCAAGGTCAGCATTCACTTTTTTGTATTCACGGTATTTTTCAACTATCGGTGTCAGGTGTTTGACATCCTGCATCAGTTTACGATATTTATCCATATCTGACACTACATCAGGGTCGCAGAGCTGTGCGTTGATATCCTCAAACTTTTCTTCAACCGATTTCAATTTATCAAGCATAAAATCCTCCAATATTTTTCTCTGAAAAAGGATTCCTTTTACATCTTTTTGATCTCCTCATCATCGCGGAGGATTTTACGGATGTTTTTTTCCGCCTTTACACGGGGTACCATAACTTCATGACCGCATTTTTCGCATCTGATTTTAAAATCCATTCCTGAACGCAACACCTCAAAAGTATTGCAACCGCACGGATGATTCTTTTTCATCACGAGTTTGTCACCTACACGTACATCCATCATTATCCCTCCTGTTTTATCCGAACTTTCATTAATTATATATTATAGCACAAAGCAAAACAATTGTATACATTTTTTGTCATTAACGGGCAAAACATTCATATTATTTAAGTAGAAAAACAATTTAAAGGCGGTAAATCCGCCGAAAACAAAGGTGGTAAAACATATATGCAAAACTTCACTCCTGAGGGGCAGTTGATTTCAACTCCCTCCAACCAGACTTTTCTCTCCTGCGCAAATTCACTTCACGAAGCATTTTTCACGGGTGCGATTGTTGAAGCGAGAGCGTTGCTGTGCGACAAGAATCATGACCTGAGGGTCGACCTCGGCTGTATGTACGGCATCATTCCTCACGAAGAAGGTGCTGTGGGCATAAGCGACGGTACGGTACGTGACATCGCTCTCATATCACGTGTAAACAAACCCGTGATGTTTCACATTTTAGGCTTCCGCAAGGATTCCAACGACAGAGAATATGCCGTACTTTCAAGACGCTCCGTGCAGCAGGACTGCATCGACAACTACATCTCAAAGCTCCGTCCGGGCGATGTCATCCGAGCTAAGGTGACACATATGGAAAGTTTCGGTGTTTTCCTCGACATCGGTGCAGGAATAAACGGTCTGCTTCCTATTGACAGCATTTCGGTTTCACGCATCCCACATCCTTCTGTACGGTTCAGCATCGGTCAGATGATAAGAGTCGTCGTAAAATCCATTGATGACTACGGAAGAATCACATTTTCTCACAAAGAACTACTCGGCACCTGGGAACAGAATGCAGGTGAATTTTCTCCCGGTGAGACAGTCCCCGGTATCGTACGCTCCGTGGAAAACTACGGTATATTTGTAGAACTGACACCTAATCTGGCAGGTCTTGCGGAGTATTCCGAGGGCATCACTCCCGGCTGTCATGCAGGAGTGTATATAAAAAGTATGCTTCCTGAGCGTATGAAAATAAAACTTATCATCGTAGATGCCTTTGAAGCGGAATATCCCACTCCGCCCGTAAAATACTATACCGACTCCGACCACATTGACCATTGGGTTTACTCACCCGTCGAATGTACAAAAGTAATCGAGAGCATTTTTTGACAAAAATAAACTTTTTTGCTTCAATATTTCTTTTCAGAAAATACCCACTTGAAATCACAATCCTTTTGCGATATAATAGCATTAGGCTAGTATCGCTAAAATCCAGGCCGGTTATACAAGTTGGGAGGAATTATAAAAATGACGGTAGATTTGCATTGTCACACAAAACTGTCTGATGGCTCAATGGGTATCGACGACATAATTTTATTGGCACAGAAACGCGGAGTTGAAACCCTCGCTGTTACCGATCGCGATTGCCTTGCAGGTACTGTAAGAGCAAAGCTCATCGGTGAACGTCACGGGATTAAGGTTATCCCCGGCGTAGAGATTTCTTCCTACGACAGCGAAAATAAAACTGAGGTTTATATCATCGGTTTTATGAGCGACTCTCCCGACCGACTTGAAGGTCTGTGTCACCGCAACCTGCTCGCAAGAAAGCGTGCAGCTCAGTATATGATGATCAAAGCATCACAGAAATATCCCATTTCGGCAGATCTTGTTCTCAAATGTGCACAGGGCTCTACAAACGTTTATCCTGTACATATCATGGCAGCTCTCGTCGAAAGCGGAATCACTACAGAACTTTACGGTGATCTTTACAAAGAGCTTTTCACCGAAGGCAGCGAAAACAGCATCCTTGTAAGGCCGAAGCTCTCTGAACCTGAAGAGATCATTTCTGCAATCCACGATGCAGGCGGCATCGCGATCCTTGCTTACACAGGCACTTATCAGGGCACTACCGTCCTTGAGAAGCTTATGAAGGCAGGACTTGACGGTATTGAAGTATGGTGTCCACAGCATGACGAAGAGACTACCGCAGAGCTCGCAGTTTTCGCAAAGAAAAACGGTTTGCTCGCAATCGGCGGCAGCGACTTCAGAGGAAGAAACAATATGCACTGTGTTTCTCTCGCATCATACACAACTCCTGATGCTAATTATAATGAGTTTATGAATTACAAGGCGAAGGTTCGCCGTCAGCAGAAAAAACTTGCTGCTGAAGAAAAATAATTCTGTATTGGGGATATAAAGATGGCAGATGACAGAGATATAAAGATCTATGTCAAAAAATCAATGACTGAAACAGGCGAATTCAAAATCATCAACGATGAGATACAGTTACATATAGCGAACGGAAACCGTGATAAAGCGATCGCTCTGGGTCAGAAAATGGCCAAAGTCAGACCTGATGACGGAGCGATAGACCTCGGTCAGCTGAATATGACTTCTGCTCTGCTTTACCAGATAAGAGTTCTTCTCACCTTTATGGCAGAGTACAGTATTCAGAAGAAAATACCCGTTGAGTTTCTTGCCGATACCGCAAGTTCATCGATGTACGAGTACTTAAAAGCCAATGAACGCGGATATTATGACAATATTTCCGACGGTGCTGCTTTCACCTTCTACCTTCTCGCACTGAAAAAGGAAGGCGATCCCACGGAAAATATCGCCAAGCAGTTTTCGATGCTTTGCAACATCAACTGGCCTGAGATTATCGAGCTCGGCAAGCGTATTTTTACTCAGGGTGCTGATTTTTTTGACAATATGATTAACGAGACATCCTTCGAAAACGATTGACTTTTATGAAAGAACAAATGACCCGAACTTCGTGTCCGGGTCATTCTTTTTATTCAGCTTTAAGATTATGCTTCTTTGTAACACTCAAAGATTTCTTCAACTCTTTTTGTGTCCTTTTTCTTTGTAATCACACTTACAACCGGTGCAACAACCAACGAAACTGCCATCTC
Source organism: Acutalibacteraceae bacterium (assembly GCA_045648065.1). Classification (GTDB taxonomy): domain Bacteria; phylum Bacillota; class Clostridia; order Oscillospirales; family Acutalibacteraceae; genus CAG-488. The sequence continues at coordinate 3,563 of JAZRNG010000003.1, forward strand.
ACCTGCATAGACACACAGTGCAATGATTGTAAAAAGTTGTGGCTTTGCCATAAGTTTAACCTCCTAAAAATTTCTGAGATGAAACCAAAAAAATATCCTCTGCATTCCGACAGGAACACAGAGGACGAGAAATACCCGTGGTACCACCTCTATTTACCGCGATTGCGGCCTCAACAGGTACTTTCATCCCCTGATGCTGTAACGGGCACACCCGTCATCCCCTGCTCCGGTTCAGGAATGCTGCTCAGAACCGTGCTTCAGACCTGCTTTTTTACCGTCTTGCACCAACCGACAGCTCTCTGAAAAAAACTAACAGACCCTACTTGTGTTCGTCATCACCACTTTAGTCATTTATACTTTCAATAGTTAAAGTCAATACTTTTTAAATTATTTTTAGATATTTTTACTCCTGTTCTGACATTGTTGATATTTACAACAGAATATGATACAATTTTACCAACAGAAAACGGAGGATTTAATATGGCAGACTTTAAAAGCTCTTCTTTTGCAACGTTTTTGCGAAAAAACAAGATTTGTCCTGTGTGTTTTGCAAAAAAGATTGCATCAGCTACCCAGATCCATCTCAACGGTGCGGACAGATTTGAAAACGGCACAGCCCTGACTCCCCCTATGGGTTGGGCAAGCTGGAACCTTTTCCGCAACCGTATCAACGAAAACCTTATAGAAGACATCGCAAAGGCTATGCGTGATTCAGGCCTTGCTGACTGCGGATATCAGTATGTCAATATTGATGACTGCTGGATGTCCTCTTCCAGAGACGAAAACGGAAGACTACGCGGTGACCTTGCGACTTTCCCGTCAGGAATCAAGGCTTTATGTGAAAAAGTGAACAATCTCGGTCTAAAACTCGGAATTTACACCTCGAACGGTACTCTCACCTGTGAAGATCTGCCGTCAAGCCTTTATCACGAGCGTACAGACGCCGAAACTTTCGCTGAATGGGGAATAGAATACTTCAAATATGACTTCTGTCATAACATTCCCATTCCGACAAAAGCCCCTGAAATCTCGACGGTTATGCTTACAAAACCGGGATGTGCCGAGGGTATCACTCTCTATGCTGAAGATGCTGAACTCAGAGGGAATGCAATGCTTCTTTCCGACAGTAAAATGGCTGACACAGGAAGATACGTAAGCGGTCTTGAATCAGGTGGCGGCTCGATGTACTTTAACAACGTTGACATTCCCGAAGACGGCACATATACCCTCACACTCGGTCTGCACAAGGCAGGTTTTAAAGATAAATATCTCGAAATCGTCATCAATGATACTGACGTTTACACTCTTACCGAGCCCGGCACAAAAGGCTTTACTCACGATGGACGCAATCAGATTACTATCGTACTGAAAAAAGGTATAAACTCATTCAAATTCCACAACCCTGTAGCGTCAAGGATGGACTCAGCCGCAAAGCAGTACAGAAATATGGGTAAGGAGCTTCAGCGTGCGACCAGGCTTGTAGCAGAGCGTGAAGGCAGAGATGAAAAACCAATATGCTTCTCTATCTGCGAATGGGGTCGCAACAAGCCGTGGGTATGGGGTCATACCGCAGGTAATCTGTGGCGTACAACTCCCGATATCAAACCCGTCTGGGCATCAATCATCGGAATTTACGAGGCAAACGTACGCCTTTACAAGCATGCAGGTCCGGGCAACTGGAACGATCCTGATATGCTCGAGGTCGGTAACGGTAACCTGAATGACAACGAAAACAAGGCTCACTTCTCACTCTGGTGTATGATGTCCGCTCCGCTTATCCTCGGCAATGATCTGCGAAAGTTCATCCGTCCTGACGGCTCAGTCGACAAAGACAACAAGATACTCAAAATCGTCTCAAACAAGAACGCAATCGCAATCAACCAGGATAAGCTCGGCATTCAGTGCCGCCGTATCAGGACAAACGGACTTGCAGATGTGCTTGTAAAACCGCTTGAAAACAAAGAAATGGCGATCTGTCTGCTTAACAAAGGTCCTGTTGAAATGGATGTTTCATTTGATATGAAGGATATCGTAAAAGAGAGCTTCGCTCTGCTGCCCGATGCATACAAATACGAAGTTTATGACATCTGGGCTGACAAAGAGTTTAAAATCCGTGATACCTACTCTGTAAAACTCGCTCCCCACAGCGTAAAGCTTTTCAGAGTTAAGGCTGACAACTAAGATTTAATGAAATGTGATTATATGATAAAAATTATGTTCGTCTGCCACGGCAACATATGCCGTTCACCTATGGCGGAATTTATAATGAAAAAGCTTGTAAAAGATAACGGACTTGAAGAAGATTTCCTCATCAGATCCTCTGCAACAAGCACGGAAGAGATATGGAACGGCATCGGCAATCCCGTCTATCCTCCTGCAAAGGCTGAGCTTAAAAAGCACGGAATCTCCTGCGAAGGTAAACGTGCAGTTCAGCTGACCTGTTACGATTACGACAAATATGACCTGTTCATAGGAATGGATAGTGCGAATATCCGTAATATGAACCGTATTCTCGGCGGTGACCCTGAAAATAAAATCCGTAAGCTTATGGACTACACCGACCGTGGTGGTGATGTAGCCGACCCGTGGTACACACGCAGCTTTGACGTAACCTACCGTGACGTGCTTGACGGATGTACTGATTTGCTTGAAGCATTGAAAAAAGAGTATTGAGTTTCGGCTCAATACTCTTTCGTTTTATCTGTTTGACTGTATACGTTTTCTTTCTGCTTTTTTGAACTCTTTTTCTGATTTTCTTTCGTTGTATTGTTTAATGTATTTCGGCAATACAACTGCGGCAATAATTTCCACAACCAAGAAAATACAGAGCAGTATTATCCAGAGTTTTTTGTCCTGTGCCTCCTGAGCCTGACGTGCAAGCTCATCTACCTCCTGCTGAGAAATCTGCGACTCGACACCGATCGCAAGAGTTTTTAACATTTCAAACATTGAAATCCCTCAATTCTCTGTATACTTTAGACACAGGCAGACCGACAACGTTGAAATAGTCACCGTCAATCTTTCTGATAAGCACACATCCGTTAGTCTGGATGCCGTACGCCCCTGCTTTATCCATGCAGTCTTTTGTGGCGACGTAAGCTTCAATCTCCTCTTTTGTAAGGTCATAAAACTCAACCTGTGTCGCCTCACAGAAATTTTTAACCTTGTCGCCCTTTATAATTGCGACTCCCGTATACACCGTGTGACTTCTGCCTGAAAGCGATGTCAGCATCTCTACGGCATTTTCTTCAGACTGTGGTTTTCCCAAAATCACACCGTCAAGTACGACTATTGTGTCTGCACCGATGACAATTGCTTCAGGGTTTTTATCGGCGACGGCCTGCGCTTTCTGCAGTGCAAGCGACATCACCACTCCGTCAGCAGACAGAGCGTCATCAATTGTCTCTTCAACGTCTGCTACCTTGACGGTAAAATCCACACCTGCTGTGGAAAGAAGCTCTCTTCTCCTCGGAGAGGCAGACGCGAGTATGATTTCTGCCATCACCACAACCCCTTGTCATGAAGCATCTTGACTTTGAGTACTGCCGCCTGAGTCTTACCGTCACGAAGCTCGTTATTGAGCACCATTTCTACTGCCTTATCAAGCGGAATTTTCTCTACATTGAGAAACTCATCCTTGTCAAGCTTCTGCTTTGTGAAAGAAAGGTCTTTCGCAGCATAGAGGTGAATAATCTCACCGCAATAACCCGGTGTCGGATAAAACTTTCCGAGATCTCTGTACGATGCTGCGACGCAGCCCGTTTCCTCTTCAAGCTCACGCTTGCCGCTTTCAAGGGGATCTTCGCCCTTTTCAAGCTTACCTGCAGGGAGCTCCGCTATCACCTCAAGGTACGGATATCTGAACTGACGGACAAAAAGAAGCTCATCAGCCTCTGTCAGCGCTGCCACGCAGACTCCGCCCGGATGCTCAACAACCTCACGGATGCAAGGATTGCCGTCGGGAAGCTCTGCATCATCACGGCGTACGTTGATAATTTTTCCTTCATAAATATAGTTTTTCTGAACGATTTTTTCTTCAAGATTCATATTCTTCACCAATAAATAAGGGGTAACCTGTCGGTTACCCCCGTTTTTGTAAAATTAGTCTTCGTCGTCGCAATCGCAGTCGCAATCAAACTCAAACTCAAGTGTTTCGCCACAAGCGGGGCACTGAATTGTTTCCTCGTCGAGAACGCTGTCATCAAGGCAGATGATCTCGCCACAAGCAGGACACTCAACCTCAACGTAATCGTCACCGCAGCAGCAGTCACAATCGTCATCACAGCAGTCACAATCACAGTCATCTTCGTCAAGGAGATACTCTTCAACGTCGCCGAGATCCTCGTCGATCTCATCTACAAGCTCTTCGAGCATTGCAACTTCATCCTCAAGGTCAGCGATTGAAAGAGCCATCTCTTCGATAACGTCTGCCATTGCTTTGATGAGCTTAACCTCATCTGTTTCTGCCTCAAAATGAGCCATATCTACAAGGCCCTTGATATATGCAGCTTTTTCTGTAACTGTCATCATTGTAAAATCTTCCTTTCAAAAAGAATGGAGTACGGCTTATGCTCTGCCGAGATACTCGCCTGTACGTGTATCGATCTGGATCATTTCACCTTCGTCGATAAAGAGAGGTACCTTAACCTCTGCACCTGTCTCAAGAGTAGCGGGCTTTGTTGTGTTTGTAGCTGTGTCACCCTTGAAACCGGGATCTGTCTTAACAACCTGAAGATCTACGAATGTCGGCGGTTCAACACCGAAAACCTTACCCTTATAAGAGAGAACCTTACAAACCATACCGTCCTTAACGAACTTGAAGTTGTCTGAAAGATCTGACTCATTGATGGGCTCAAGCTCATAAGTCTCCTGATCCATAAAGTAGTAAAGACCACCGTCGCTGTAAGAATATTCCATATCTTTTCTTTCAATGAAAGCTGTAGGGAACTTAGCTGAGGGGTTGTAGCTCTTTTCTGTCACTGCACCTGTAAGAACGTTCTTTGTCTTTGTTCTTACGAAAGCTGCACCTTTACCCGGCTTAACATGCTGGAACTCAACAACCTGAAGTACGTTGCCGTCTTCTTCAAATGTTACACCGTTTCTGAAATCACCTGCTGAAATCATACTGTTATTCCTCCGATTTTTGTTTCTTCACAGACGAGGTATAACCCCGACTATATTATTAACGTTATTATTTTATACTATTTTCTTTCCTTTTTCAAGTGTTTTCATATAAAAACAGAAAAAGCCCGTTAAAAAAACGGGCTTTTACAATCAATCAAATTTTTTCGCGCCTGTAGCAACCTGTAAAATCACCAAAGCATCTGCTGAATTTGCTTTTCCGTCTCCGTTGAAATCAGAAACCTTTACCTGCTGACTGTTGAGAGATTTGACACCTGTCGAGTACTGAAGTACTGCAAGAGCATCTGCCGAGTTAACGTTACCGTCTGCAACAGTATCACCAAGCTTTGTCACAAAAAACGAAGTGCGTGCCCAGCCTGTCTTACCGTTGTAAGTAAACTTAATCCAACCGTCAGACTCACCTGTAACCTTAACGACACTTTTCTCAGGAACAGTTACGAGCGTTCTTGCAAAGACAGAAGCACTTTCCTTCAATGCGACAGAATCTGTAACTCTTGCATAGTAGCTTGAGAAAGCAGTCGGCGGTGGGGTTACATCACCGTCATCTACATCAGGAGCAGGAAGCTCTTTTGTGATATATTCAAGTGACACCCAACCTGTCATTCCGTTGTACTTGACTCTTGCCCAGCCGTCATACTCACCCGTAACGTCGATTATCGAGCCGTAGGGAATACTTGCGACCTTGTCGTACTCTACGCCTGCACCTTTTCTCATATTGAGACTCGGATCAGCAAGAACAAATGCCTTATATGACACATCCTTGATGTCAACATTCGGCTGTGAGGGAGCCGGAGGAGTGGGAGCGACGCCAATGCTGAAAGCAAAACTCTTGAAGTCGCTGTTTCCTGCAGCATTTTTTGCTGTGATTGAATAAATATAATTTCCCGCAGCAAGTGAAGCTGTATCAATCTTTGAACTTGCGTTTGAAAGATTATAGCTCTTTGCATTCGGTGTCGCACTGAAAGACTGCTTTGCAGTACCTGCTTCAGTAGCAATCTTCACCTTAACCTCTGTAAGGTTTTTGTCTGAAACGATTACACCGTCAGGTTTGAAGGACTCACCCTTCGCTGCCTGCTGTGCAGGGTGGTTTGTGGTGATATTAACACCGCTTGTGGAAATGGCAAGACCGTTCTGTCTGATAACCATTCTGTCAAGCGAACCGCTTCTCTTCCAGTTATTGAGTCTGAAATAAGCTGTGGAGCTGTTATATGAGTCGTCAACATCAACTACAAGGAAACCTGAAAGCTCAAGCTGTGAAGAGCTTCCGTCGTATCCGTAGACAACCGAATAATGCTGTGATGTTCTGTGAACAATTACAGGGTATCCAGTCTTCAGCTGATTGTATATTGTTGTCATACTGAAACCATCGATCGGCTTGTAACCAAGCTTCGGCCACATAGCACTGATTGAGTTTCCGTTTGCAGAATAAACTGCCTGATACGCCTTTGAGTTGTGATTGCCTGAGGGGAGTCCGTGGCAATAAGCTTCAATAGTTGCCATTGATGCGATTGCACAGTCACCTCTGCCGGGACACTGGCTGACTCTGGGGACATCGAGCTTAACTGTAGGATATGATGCCGCACTTGCACTCAAACTCATAGCAAAGAAAATGACTACAGTTGCCGCAAAAGCAAGCATAAACTTTATCATCTTTTTTGTTGATGGGGTTTTCGTCATGTGTACATTCCTTTCGTTTACAATTCGTTACCAATTGTAACATATTGTAACCTTTTGGTCAATACTTATATTTTTGCCAATTTCTTTGGAATTTTTGTTAAATTTTCACAACTGTTTTTTGTAATTATTGCCATATCCTCAATTCTGACGCCAAATTTGCCCGGAATGTAGATTCCCGGCTCAATTGTCACAATGTTGCCACATTTCAGAAAATCTGTATTTTTCGGAGAAAGGTTGGGTTTTTCGTGTATTTCAAGACCTACACCGTGACCTGTTGAGTGACGGAAGAAGTCTGCATATCCCTTTTCCTTTATATAGTCACGTGCAGCTGCGTCCGCATCGGAGCATCTGACGCCCTCTTTAAGCACAGACAACGCCCTGAGCTGAGCCTCAAGCACTGTATTATAGACATTTATCTGCTCATCGCTTACTTCACCCACGGCAACCGTTCTTGTCATATCCGAATGATATCCGTTGACAACTGCACCGTAGTCCATTGTTACAAAATCACCGCTGCAGATCTTTTTATCCGTAGGTACACCGTGAGGCTTTGATGTGTTCGCTCCCGAAATAGCGATCGTTTCAAAAGAAATCGCCTCTGCACCGTTTTTCAGCATAAAGAAATCAAGCTCAAGTGCAACTTCTCTCTCAGTCACACCCTCTCTGATAAAGCTAAGGATGTGCTCATATGCCTTTTCAGCAATTCTCTGTGCTTTGACAATTGATTCAAGCTCGTACTCATTTTTCTGCATACGGAGTTTGTCAATAAGTGCATCGCCGCCGACCGTTGTGAGAAGAACACCCTTCAGAATTTTACGGTAAGTGTTGAGCTGAGCGACGGTAAGCCTTTCTGCCTCAACCATAAGAGTCTTCACGCCAAAACTTTTGCAAAGCTCAGGCAGCTGCTCTGACAGTTTTTTAAGCTCTGCCACCTCACAGCATCTGACTTTGTTCTGTGCCTCTTCTATATATCTGCTGTCCGTAAGAAAAACGGAACCTTTTTTCGTCACGAGCAAAACTCCGTCGCTTGACGGAAATGAGGTAAAATACCTTCTGTTCGTTTCCGAAATGATCAGCATTCCGTCAACAGCCTTCGGCAACGATGAAATAAGTTTATCTAACATAAAAACAACCTCTCAAAAAAACAGGCAGTCACTTTCGCAACTGCCTGAACTGTTTTTGTTAAATTATGCTTTGCCGCCACAGCCGAGAACTGTGTTGATCTTATGCTCAACCATGCCCTGGATAGCTTCACGAGCAGGCTTGAGATACTGACGCGGGTCGAAGTGGCTCGGATTCTCAGCCATATACTTTCTGATAGCTGCTGTCATAGCAAGACGGAGGTCTGAGTCGATATTGATCTTACAAACTGCCATCTGAGCTGACTGACGGAGCATCTCTTCAGGGATACCGATAGCATCAGGCATCTCACCGCCGTAGTTGTTGATAATCTCAACGAACTCAGGAACAACTGATGATGCACCGTGAAGAACGATCGGGAAACCGGGAAGCTTCTGTGAAACTTCTTCAAGGATGTCGAAGCGAAGCTGCGGCTTCTGACCGGGCTTGAACTTGTATGCACCATGGCTTGTGCCGATAGCGATAGCAAGTGAGTCAACACCTGTACGTGTTACGAAGTCATAAACCTGATCAGGATTTGTGTATGAAGCATCTTCTGCAGAAACGTTAACGTCATCCTCAACGCCTGCAAGCTGACCAAGCTCACCTTCAACTGTTACGCCGTGTGCGTGAGCATAATCAACTACCTTCTTTGTAAGAGCAACGTTCTCTTCGTAAGGAAGGTGTGAACCGTCGATCATAACTGATGTGAAACCGCCGTCGATACAAGACTTACAAGTCTCGAAATCAGGACCGTGGTCAAGGTGAAGTGCGATGGGAAGACCTGTCTCCTCAACTGCAGCCTCAACAAGCTTTACAAGGTAAGTGTGGTTAGCGTAAGCTCTTGCACCCTTAGATACCTGAAGGATGAGGGGAGCATTAAGCTTCTTACCTGCTTCAACGATACCCTGGATGATCTCCATGTTGTTTACGTTGAAAGCACCGATAGCATAACCGCCTTCGTAAGCGGCTTTAAACATTTCTTTTGTGTTTACAAGTGGCATTAATATCACTCCTATAATTTTATACGTCTACAATTATATCATTTTTATTCTGTTTGTCAATGTTGTGATAAAGAAATTTTATACTTTGAAAGGTCCTATAAATATATTGATTATATTCTGCGGATGTGCTATTATTAATATGTATATACTGTCTGCACTTTTCAAGTGCATATTTCTATTTTTCGGGGGGACTTATGAAAGGGAAACTTAATTTGCTCAGAAAAAGCATGGACGATAACAAGGTTATATATAAAATCCGTAAATTTTTACTTTCCAAAACGTTCATAGCTATACAGTGTCTGATAGGTGCGGTGTGTATCATAATGAGGGATCTGCCCTGCTTTGCACATCTGGAGAAGTACACTCTTCTGGGTGTCGGCATGATTATCTGTGTGTGCCTTACATCCTTCGCTTTGATTTTTTGCGATGACATCATCGCTACACTCTCGCCGGTACTGGTGTGCTGCTGTATGGCGATCCAATGCTACAACTCTTTTGACTTTTTTATAAAATTCATCTGGTTTGCACCGGTTCCGATTTTGTCTGTTCTGTTCCACTTTTTCGTCTACAAGGAGAAGTTTGACCCCGGAAAAACCTGGAAGGGAATCCTTGCCGTCAGCATCGCCATCACTCTCGGCGGACTCGGAAAAATTACCGCTGCAGAATACTTCAACGGTTCTTCCGTTTACCACACTTTAGGACTTGGATTCGGAATGCTCCTGGTTTATTTTATAATGAACTCTCATTACAGAGCCACGAGTGAGCACTATGTTCTCCGTTTCCATTTTTCCCACATTATGACACTCATAGGAAGTTTCTGTGTGTTTATGATAGTGTATCATTATGCGATAAACTGGAGCACATTCATCAGCACTCTCACTCCGCTTGATTTCCAGTGGAGAAACAACGTTTCAACGTTCCTTATGCTGACGATGCCCTTCGCATTTTTCCTTTCCACCAGAAAGTATCCTTACATATTCCTCGGCATCCTTCAGTTTGTTGCCATTCTTTTCACGGGTTCAAGAGGCGGTGCACTTGGTGCTGCTGCAGAACTCGCACTCTGTCTTTTCGCCGTAGTCTATACAGACGTACGAAACAGAAAGAAGACTCTCATTATGATCGCTATTGCTGTGGTTACGGTAATACTTCTGAGTATCAAGTACTTTGAGAGCTTCTTCCTTCCCGTAATATTCAGAGTAGAAAGTGTAAATATCCGTGCAGGACTTATGGCACGTGCTATAGAAGACTTCCTGTCAAACGTGCTTTTCGGCAGAGGTCTGGGTTATATGGGAAATTCCGACGTGCATGACCCCGCAAAATTCGCACTCTGCTGGTACCACTCGGCACCGTTCCAGGTTATCGGCAGCTTCGGTCTTCTCGGTGTTTTCTGTTTCACATATCAGTTTATAAACCGTATGAAGGTTGTATGGAAACGACCGACTCATTTCAACATCACACTTTTCATTTCGTATGCAGGTCTTTTCCTTATGTCACTCGTAAACCCCGGCGAATTCTGTCCGCTTCCTTACGGACTGCTGGCAACACTCACCTTCATCATCTGTGACAAAAACAATATCGCTGCAGAACTCTGCAGCGATAGCGATAAAGAAAGTGCTGTTGATTTGCGTTTACACCGTTAAACAAGTGTCACCTTTTCTCCTGCACACGAAAGTGCTGTGTAATCAACGTCACCGTCAACTACCGTATAGGAATAGAAACCGTTGCTGCACGGAACAAACGGTTCACCGTTGTATTCAGAGTCGAGTATTTGTGTCAGAATTATAGTCTGCTTTTCAAACTTTTCAAACATATACACACCCTTGGCACTTGAACGGGTTATCATCTTGCTTGTTACATTTTTGGGGAGCTTATAACCTTCACTCTCTTTCGGGAATGAATAGTAAAAATAATTCATTTCATCTCTTCGTGCTACACACAGTGCTCCTTCATCACACTCAGCGTAGGTAATCAGCTCCTCGTGATAGCGGTACGAAAAAGCCTGTTCTACACTCACAAAGCTGTAGAAATAATTTTCAACAGGTATAAACAAAGAAACAGCTACAAGTATAACGGCAACAAAAGCAGAAATCAACGCAGATTTGCCTGTCTTTTTTGTAACCATCATAAGTATGACGAGAAAAAGGAAAAAGATAAATATACCCACTGCCCATCTTATAGAGTTAAAAACCATTTTAAGACCCCCTGATGCGTTTATGTTACCACAAGCAAAATCAAAAGTCAATCAGCTGACCGTGTCGTTGTTTTTACGGTTAATCGACATTTTGATTTAAAAAATATTGCAGAAACTCACAGAGTTGGTATTCTGTCCGACGGAGGTGCTTTATGTCAAAGACAAACGACAATTATAACAAGAAAATATGCACCTTTGTCATCAACCTTGTCTCTTCGGTTATAAATTCAACCCAACCGCCTGAGAAAGATGATGATATTTCGTGGCAGAGTATAATCGACTTTGCAAAAAAGCAGAGTGTGCTGAATATCGTTTCGTATGCCTGTGAAAAATTAAAGAGCAAGCCTGACCCTGCTGAGATGAAATACTTAAAAGAGTTCCGTATGCAGAAAATCATAGTCGAAGCACAGCAAGAAATAGAGTCCTGCGACGCTATGGACAAGCTTGAAAGTATGGGCGTAAAGCATATGCCTCTCAAAGGTTATAAAGTCAAAAACCTCTACCCTTCTCCCGACATGAGAACTATGGGAGACCTCGACCTTTTGATCGACGAAGACCGTTGCGAAGAAGTTGTGGATGCGTTTGTCGCAGACGGTTTCAC
>JAZRNG010000004.1:0-2760 GCA_045648065.1 Acutalibacteraceae bacterium
CTTATGTATGTGAAGAATAACTCCAAGATAAGATATACACCGTATGAATCAAAGCTTGGCAGCTTCTCTGATAGCTGGTCGATTTCTTCCTGGGCAAATGAGCCTATGGCGTTTATGAACGCACTGGGACTTATCAAGGGCAAGAGCGATACCGCCATTGATCCGCAGGGTACCTGCACAATTCAGGAAGCAATCTTAGTTGCTCAAAGAAGTGTAAAGGCAGATGAAATCGGATATTATCAGGCAATCCTGCCTGGCGAAGAGAATCTCACAGGTTGGACAAGCGGACAGGCTAATAAAATATTCCTGCCGACGTCCAATTATCAATGGATGCTTGCTCAGCACTCTTACGCTTGCGGTGACAGAATCTGGGTAACAGGTCCGAAAGTCGGCAAAATGCTTCCTCTCACAGATGAATATAACGGGCAGACAATCTGGGCAAACTACGAGGACTTCAAGCCTATAAGAGAGCTTAGCAATGATGACATCTATGCGTATGAGTATTACAATAAAAACAATACCAAGAAATTTGAACCTTTTGTTGTACCGGCATATAGAGGAACAAAATAAAATTATTAAATAAATGGAGGTACAAAAAATGTTAAAGAAAATTTTAAGCTTGGTACTATGTGTTTGTATGCTTACGGCGTTCGCGTCGTTTACGGCATCAGCAGCGGCTATGGATATTTCGGTTAAATCAGCCGCTTACTACGACAACGGTGATGTAAAGAGTCTGAACATTGATTTTGGTTGGGATTCTGCTGATGCAAGCAGTCGTCTTACTGTTATGACCGAGCGCCTTCGTTCAGCAGGCGAAGAAGGAACTGACGGAAGATACGGTGATTTCACCGACCTTGGTTACTACGGCAAAAAATTCAAATCTTGGGACGAAGTTGTTGCACAGGGCGGTCAGTTCGGTATGGTATTATATACCGATGAACACAAAATGAGCTTCGGTGAAAACACACTTTCATTGTATTTGGAACAGGGTGATATTCCGATTAGTTTTGATGAAACCTATTATGTTTATCTTTGGACGAGTTGGGGTGGATATTGCTATCCCGACAACCTGTTTATGGTAATTCAGGTAAAGAACGGACAGCTTACATACGCTTCTGCAACAGGACGTAACGAATATGGTTCATTTACTGCTCTCAAAGGCAGCGTTGCATCAACACCCGCATTTCAGGATGTGAAAAAAGCAGACTATTTCTTTGAGCCTGTAAGCTGGGCAGTAGATAAAGGTATCACAAGCGGTACAAGTAACACAACATTCTCACCTGATACAACCTGCACAAGAGCACAGATTTTAACATTCCTCTGGCGTGCAGCAGGTTCTCCTGAATCAACTGCAAAGAATTTCTACAGTGATGTATTCTTCGATGATTATTTCTGCGGAGCTGCTCTTTGGGCAAAAGAAAAAGGTATTTATAAACCTGACGGTCATAAGTTTGGTCCTAATGATCCTTGCACACGTGCTTCCACTGTTGAATATTTCTGGAAAGCAGCAGGTTCACCAATAGTTGAAACAGTTCCTTTCTCAGATGTTCCGGCAGGCAGCGAACTTGAAAAAGCAGTTTCATGGGCAGTTACAAAAGGCATTACAGCAGGTACAGGCGGAACAAGTTTCACACCTGATACTGCCTGCACACGTGCACAGATAGTTACCTTCCTTCATCGTTACCATGTAGCTCCTACAGATAACAGTGCGCTTATTAAAGAATTGAAAAAGAAAGCAACACAGACTGTAACAAGCATGGTTCTTGATCCTAATCCGCCGGAAGATTACACAAAACAGCCCGACTGGTACGGAACACTTACTCCGCCTGCAAGTATGAGCGATGAAAGACTTCTTGCAGAATATGAAAACATTCAGAAAGTAATTGATGATTTCCGCAACCGTGGAATTTATATGAGCGACGGACCTTATTCCCGTGAACTTGATTTGTGGTCAGAAGCAAGTCAGCGTGATTTGCTTGACGAATAATAAAATTTCAAACTAAGGATATTAGGAGAGACTGGTTATGAAAAAGATTTTTGCACTTTTACTTATGGCGGTTATGTCAGTTACACTTCTTGCAGGTTGTGGTACTGATCCTGTTTATGAAGACCTTTCAAACTATCTGAATGTTGAAATGGTTGAAGTTAATGCCGATTATGAAAAGATTACCGCAGAGGTTGGAACTTGGGAAACACTTGAAGATGATAATGCTATCAAAAAAAGCATTGATGACACACTTCTTCCACTTGTAAACGGTTCTCTTGAAAAGCTCAAGGACATCAATCCCGAAACCGAAGAAGTTAAGGAAATCAAAGATAAGTATGTTAAGATGATGGATGCTTACAAAGCAGGATTTGAAGCTCTCTCTGAAGGTTGTGAAACTCAGGAGGAAGCAACAATAAATGCAGGAAGCCAAAAGCTTGAAGAAGCTGTTAAACTTCTTGACGAATATAACAAAGCATTAGAAGAACTTGCTAAAGAGCACGGCTCAGAAGTTGAGTATTAATAGCAGAACAGTGTATTGAGAAAAAATTGAATGCAAAAAACTACAAGGGCACTCCAAACGGAGTGCCCTGAGCGTGTCGATAAACCTATCGGCACGCCTGACAGAGGTTGAAAAAGGAAGTTATATTTTGACAGCCGAAATCCGCCGTGTATGTGGATACACAAGAGGTTTCGGCTGTTAAAAAGCAAGCAATCCCGATTGTTTTCAAGTCGGAGGCCAAGCGGTCTTAGGAAGACAATACAGCTTTGCAACT
>JAZRNG010000005.1:0-5920 GCA_045648065.1 Acutalibacteraceae bacterium
AGGACCGTCTTCGTCACAGTCAACGTCCTTACCACCTGCATATGAAGCAGCATCAGGAGCTGAGTATGCGAGTTCGTCCATAAGAAGGTCAACACCGTCCATAGTGTAACCTGAGCAAGCATATACGGGATAAACTGAAGAAGCGTTAACGCCTTCGTTAAGAGCTGTGATAATTTCCTTACGTGTGAACTCTTCACCTGCGAAGAATTTCTCCATAAGATCATCACTTGCAGTAGCAACAGCCTCTGTAAGGATGTCAAGCATTTCCATGATCTTGGGATCGTTCGGCATCGGGATCTCAGTAGCTTTGCCGTCCTTATACTCAAAGCCTTTACGTGAAGCGAGGTTAACATAAGCCTTAACCTGACCATCAACTATGTAAGGAACGATAACGGGACAAACGGCACCGCCGTGAACAGCCTTGATTTCTTCAAATGTCTTATAGAAGTCAGCGTGTTCCTTATCACAACGTGTGATAGCAAACATCTTACCTCTTTTTCTTGCTGCCTTGAATGCCTTTTCAGCACCTACGTCATACTTATGACCTGCACCGAGAACGATAAGAACACATTCTGAAGCTGTGATACCTTCTGCCATTTCACCCTCAAAGTCGAAGAGACCCGGAGTGTCAATTATATTAAGTTTACAATCTTTCCATTCAATAGGAGCGAGAGCGGCTGCAACCGAAACGTGGCGGCGCTTCTCTTCGGGATCGAAGTCAAGAGCTGTATTGCCTTCTTCTACACGACCCAATCTGTCTGTAAGACCTGCGATATAAAGCATAGCTTCTGCAAGAGTTGTCTTGCCTCGACCTGCGTGACCTGCAAGTGTGATATTACGGATATCCTTCGCGTTATAGTATTTCAAAACAAATTCCTCCTTTGTTATTGGGCGTCAGGTTTTATTTGCTATGGTTTTTTGTATTAAAAATCATCTTGCTTACCTATACGTCATGCTGAAACTATATCACATATTAACAGAAAAAACAAGAGATATTTAAAAAATATGTATAAAATATTTAAAAAATTACCAAAAAATTATAGCTGAGAGCCTTGTAATAAAGCTCTCAGCTACTAAGTGTAAATTTTAGATTGTATAATTTGTATAAAGTGTATATCAAACAGATTATCTGATGACACCCGGATTATAGTTATCGTCAATATAGACCAACTCTACAGATGCCTGAAGGATCAGGAGAGCATCGGATGAGTTTCTCTTTCCGTCATAGTTGATGTCGCTCGCACTGCAGATCGCTTCGTCAGTCATAACATTCAGACCTACAGCATCCTGAAGCACTGCAAGAGCATCGGCTGAGTTAATCTTGCCGTCACCTGTGGTGTCACCCTTTACGACGATTTTATAAGTATACGTACCGTTTTCGTTTGTAACCTTGAACTCCTTGCCTGAACCGAAAACTTCAGGAGCAACAACATCTGTAAATCTGTCTGACGGGAAAGCTTCCATGATAGCCTGTGCGTCAGGCACATTTGAAGGATCCTCAGTGTAAATGATAATAAACTTGTTGATATGATCAATTACAGACTTCACGATAAATGTAAAAAGAGGATATACGTCACCGTCGAGAGCTTCAAATGCAAAGCCGCAATCTTTTGAAAGTGCATAATCATCGACAGGAGTTACGATATAACCGCGGACTACAAGGAACTCATTCGGGAAGAACGCTTTGGCACCTGTGGGATTACCCTCTTCATCAAGCTCTTCAATCTTTACAAAGCCGAAAGCTTTTTCACCGATCTTTTCAATGTCCTTGCCAAATGTAATATCGCTGTAAGCATTAGTCGTACTGAGTGCATAGTCACCGATGACTGTAATTCCGTCAGAAACAGTAACTGAATGAATATCATACTTCGCGAAAGCGGGAAGTTCATCCTCAGTATAGTCATAAGTCGCACCTGTGCCGCTTACTGTGAGTACTTTTGTCTCCTTGTCATAAGTCCATGTCACAGACTCACCGAGAGCACCTTCAGTAAGGATGAACTCACCCAGAGAATTGAAAGTAACATTATTCTCAGCAGCATAAACCATCGGCTCAAGTCCGTCGTAACCCGTAATGCTTACGCCCTCACGAAGAGCAGGTGTACCTGCATTATCGTAGTAACCTATAGCCTTTTCACCGATTGATTCAACCTTCTCAAGAAGAGTGAAATTAACTGCACCCGCATTATAGAAAGCATAGCTTCCTATCTTAGTGATCTCCGGTGAGATAACAACCTTCTCATAAGGAATGAGATTGTAAGCGATAAAAGAATCGCTTGTATAATCACTCATTGCACCTGATCCGTTGATATAAAGAGTTTTCTCGTCCTCTTTGTATTCCCACGTAGCATTTTCGCCGCAGGAACCGCTTGTGATATAACCGATGGAGTTAAAGTTTATTTCGTTTTCCTTCGCATATTTCAGAACAGCCTCATTGTTTCCGTAACCGTTAATGGTATAACCGTCAACCTTCTGTCCCCATCTGCCGTAACCGAGTGCCGACTGACCGATAGAAGTTACCGTAGCAGGAACAGTAATCTCCTTGAGTGAAGTACAGATATTAAATGCACCTGCACCTATATCAGTAAGATTTCCAGGAAGTGTGACTTCTGTAAGAGCACGGCATCCGCTGCAGACATCTGCAGGAAGCTTTGTAATCAGCTCCGGAAAAGCAATTGATTTAAGCGCACGGCATCCGTCAAATGCATTTTCTCCGATCGTTGCAAGTGTAGTGGGTAAAGTAACGCTTTCAAGTCCTTCACAAGCATAGAAAACGCGTGTGCCGAGATCAGTAAATCCTTCGGGCAATACCACGGTCTTCACAGTTGTACAATAAGCAAAAGCAGCTTCGTCTACAGACTTGAGAGTTGCAGGCAAGCTGATAGCTTCAAGCGCTTCACACTTATAGAAAGCTTCTCTGCCTATTTTCTCTGTTTTGGCTCCGAAAGTAACTGTTTTGAGTGACTCACACGCAGTAAATGTGCTTTCAGCAATCTCATTAGTTTCACCCGGTAAAACAACGTTTTCAAGAGACGGACAACACATAAAAATACCCTTACCGAGTACAGTAACCGTATCAGGAATAACTACTGATCTGAGACTTTCACTATAGCAGAAAGCATAGTTACCTATACCTGTGATACCCTCACCGAAGACAATACTTGTATAAGCTTTGTCTTTCCACGGATATTTAAGGTCTTTTTCGCCTTTTTCATTAGTATAGCTGTCATAGTCCGGAATCGCACCCGTTCCGTCAAAGCGGAGTTCACCCGTTTCTTCATTGAAGCTCCAGGTAACTTCCGGGCTTCCTTCGATCACACTACCTTCAGCGTGTACTGAGACCAAGCCCGTTATAAGCATTGATAAAACAATACAGATCGAAAGAAAAACAGAAAGTGATCTTTTCATTTTTATATCTCCTTTTCTATTCATAGTGTATCAGATACCAAGTTAATTATATTTGATTTTAACTCTTATGTCAATAAAAAAGAACCGATACAAACAAGTCTCTTGCAAAACCCGTTGTATCGGTCCTTTATAATTACTTAAAAGCAATATAGCCGTAAGAAACGCCTAATTCATTCAAAGCAAGTTTTGATCCGCCTGCAGTGCCTGACGTTGTTCTAAACCCTTTTTCCGTCACCACAACGCCTGACGAAGACAATTCATAACCGACTGCGAAGTATGTTTTCGCTGTCGCTGATTCGAAATTCACACGCACCGTCGGCAATCCCGGTGCGAAGACCAAGACAAATGACGGTCTGAATCCGACGCTGACCGTCTGTGATGATTCACCGTCACCGAAATAAGTACCTGTTATAAACTGTTCATTCCATTTCAGCTTATCACTTTGAGTTACATGGATGGTTTCGTTTCGGATATGGCTTCCGCACAGAAGCTCTTTATCAAGAAAAGATGCGAAATTTTCATCTGTACTGTCTGCAGGGCAGAAATCAGCTTCCATGAGAAACCAACCCGTCATCACAAGTGCATCCGTGTCACGGTCTGACTTTATCTGCACACACCCTGACTCAAGTATATTCAGATTGGTACGGAAAGTCAGAGCATTAATAATTCTTGTAAATATATCGTGACATTTGTGACCGCCTTTTGAAAACGGAACGCATATACTCATATTTGCCTTTATTCTCGCAAGCCTACAATACTCCTGACGTTCAAGCACACCGTCATCGTTTGCCACAAACTTATCAACAATTTCTATATTTTCGATACCTACCGCAACTATCGTTCTTCTCAGCGGAACAGCCTTATTAACGGGAGGATATTCGACAAAAAACTTGATATCATTCATATCCTCCTGAGATGAAAGCCAATCGACTATCTTTTGCGGAAGAGATACAATACTATCCATCAGTCAACCTCCACTATTTCTCTTATTATCGCCCAGAAATAGATCACTTCATTTTTGAAATAAACCTTCTCGCTTCTGTCAACGGTATACTTCTGATCTCCCGACTCTATCCACTGGTCATCACTGAGTCTGCTTACATCATGGTCAGGAGGTCCTATATAAAGGTAATGACCCTGACTGTTAAAGCCGATTACAGTATTTACACCGTTGAGGTACATCTTATTTTTATAGCGAAGAGGCTGAATGAAGCCGCCGAAAATCGGCGAACTCCATCCGTCTGAACCTTTGAAGGTGATTTCCTGACCATACTTTTCAAACATCGATTTTAAAGTCATAACATCACCTTTATTTTCACATTTTCAAAAGCAAAACCGTTATCCTGACAAAGAGGAATAATGCTGTTCAACGCTTTTTCATAAAGTTTCTCTGCATCAGAGAGTTCTTTTGTGCGGTCTTTGCTGTTTTGAGTAATGCTGACGTCACCCGCCTTGAAGCTCGTGATTCCGTCATCAGAATAAGAAAAGCTTCTCTTGAGAGTAAGCTTGTAATAGGCGATACCCGCAGCAGCCGAAGCTATCCTCACATCAGTCCGGTCAGCATCTGCTTTAAGCATCGCTTCAACTTCCTTCAGCGAAGCTTTGCACAAGGAAAGGATTTCACTCTCGTCAGCTTCATCCCACACGGTTAAATACGAAAGGTAATCTTTAACTTCCCACGCTGTCATCGATTATTCACCTTCGATTGTTCCGCCTGTTTCGCCACCTGTGTTGAATCCCTGAGCAGAAAGCGACTTGACACAGCCGGGAAGAATTCTTGCAAAACCTGTGATAGAAGTAATTGCAATCTGTTCAAGCTGTCTGTCCACAAGCTTGCCGTAGTCAGTCTCAATATCTCCGACCTTAACCATTTCGAGTGCACAGTTTTTATCAAGACCGATAAGCATTGACGGGTCTGTGATAAAGCTTGTCTTGATGAGATTTGCACCGAAAGGTGTGATGAGCTTACCTGTGCCATGGAAATTAAGACCTGCCGCAGCATCTCTGAACTCATCCATCTTCAGAAGCTCACTTGTAACACCCTGCGAAGCAAGGATAGTGTTAAGCTCGTACGGTGCAAAAGCAGACCAGAAGTCAATAAGATCAGCATATGTGCAGTTTGAAGAACCCTGCATTACCTCTTCTGCACCGTTACCTGCATCAGGAGAGTCACCGTTGATAAGCACATCGACAGCGTCTGCCATAAGACTCTGTGCAAGATATGAACCAATTCTCTTGAGAGCGATTGAAACGATATCAAGACGCTGGAAACGAAGCACGTCATATGAAGTTGTGATCATTCTGCCGCGCTTTTTAAGACGTATTGTTCTGTCGCTGACAGTAAAATCTGCATTTGCAAGTGTTTCACCTTCAGAAAGCACGTTCATAGTTGCATTTTCAGAGCTCATCTTAAGGTCCATCACACGATAATCCATTGAATCGATGTTTGTTGTTGTCGCTACGATATCAGGAAGAAAGCTAGCCTCATCCATACCGTAACGAACAGCACGAGAAA
>JAZRNG010000006.1:0-2224 GCA_045648065.1 Acutalibacteraceae bacterium
CCTCACTCACAGTATACTCAGACTGTATTATACAGAGTTTTTGATATAAGCGATCTGCTTGTTGAGGGTAAAAACACAATCACTGTTGAGCTTGGTCACAGCTTTTTCAACGAAACTACTCACGTCTGGGCTTGGGAAAAAGCTGCCTGGCGTTCAATTCCGAAGCTGATTGCCGACATCGAAATTGACGGTAAAACAATCTCAACCGACGAAAGCTGGCTCGTTACAAAAGACGGCAACACAACAGCTAACAGTATCTACTACGGAGAAACCTATGATGCACGACGTAAGGATTTCGTATGGCAGAAAGCTGTCGCTGTTGATGCTCCCGCAGGTAAACTCAAAGAGCACACTGAGCCTTATATTCGTCGAATTAATGAATATAAGCCAGACAGCATCACACGTCTTTCTGACGGTTGCATTATAATCGAAGCTCCCGAAATGGTCACAGGTTGGGCAAAAATCCGCATTGATGCACCCAAGGACGAGAAAGTTTCAATCATCTACGGTGAAAAGCTGACAGAAGACGGTCACATCATAAAAGTTGGTGGCAATCAGGGACGTGACGGAGATTGGTGGCCACTTGATTACATACAGAAAGATACGTTCATTTCTGACGGCTCACCTTTTGTTTTTGAGCCTAAATTCAACTACAAAGGTTTTAAATTCATACAGATTGAAAATCACAGTAAAGATATTTCTTCTGATGATATCACCATTTACAGAACAGCCAATGACGTAAATATCATTTCAGAGTTCGAGTGTTCTGACTCTCTTATAAACGAACTTCACGCTCTTATGAAGCGAACGCTTCTCAATAACTTCCAATGGAAGCCGACAGATACACCTGTTTTCGAGAAAAACGGTTGGCTCGGTGATGCAAACTGTGCACTTGAAACGATGTTTTATAACTTCGATATGAGCAGTTATATGAAGCAGTTTGTGGAGCTTATGGATGACTGCTTCCACGATTTCGGAGGCGTACCCGTTATTGTACCCACTCAGGGCTGGGGTATGGGCAATTCACCTGTCTGGAATACAATCTTCGTTTTCGCAACAGAGGCACTCATCAACTTCTGCGGAAATAAAGACTTAGCTGAAAAACTTTATCCCGACCTTCGCAAATTTGCACTTGATGATATCAGGGACATTGAGAGTTTCGGCGGTACATGGAGAGAACGTGAGCTTTCAGACTGGCTCGCACCTGCAAATGACGAATTCAGCGAAATGATCTGCGACCCGTCAGAAGGTGCTGAAATCTGCTGTACGGCATACGTTTACGCTATGCTCAAATCAATGGCACATATCGCAGCTATACTCGACAACGGTGACGAGGCTGAATATCTTGCACAGGCTGAAAAAATCCGTAAAGCGTTCAACGAGAAATTTTTCAACAAAGAAAAGCAGATTTACGAAACATCCGTATGGTATCCCAAGGGTAGCCGCAGGCAGTACAGACAGACATCAAACCTTCTTCCTCTTTCCTTCGGAATGGTTGATGAAGAAAACAAGGATGCTGTTATCAGAAATCTTATTGAAGACATAGTAAACCACGATTACCACCTTGATACAGGATGCACAGGCACAAAGCACCTGCTCCCCGTACTTTTTAACTCAGGACACGCTGACGTGGCATATAGAGTACTTTCTCAGACGACCTATCCCTCTTGGGGATATTGGATAAAATGCGGTTCCACGAGTGCGTGGGAAGCATGGGAGCTGTCTTCACGTTCGCTCGACCACTACTTCCTCGGAACGTACGATGAAGCTCTTTTCTCTCACATAGGCGGTATACGTAACGTTAAGGAAGGCTACAGAAAATTTACTGTTGCACCCGAAACGGAATGCGGTATGCAGTGGGCAAAAACAAAGCTCAACTCCCCTCTCGGCACAATCCGTTGCGAATGGAAAAAAGAAAACGGATTGACCTCAATCGAAATTGAAATCCCAGAAGGTGCAACTGCAGAAATCATTCTTAAAAACGGAATCAAAGAATTTAAAACAGGCGGAGTTTATAAATACAGCTTTTAACAAAAATCATCGGAGCAACTTTGCTTCGATGTTTTTCCATAAAGAGAACAACAAATTCGGGTTTGTCGGGGTGATAGATTTTGCACAAATTGACTATGTGTTCGTAGGGGCGCGCATTGCGCGTCCGTTGAATTAAGCAGAATTTTTGCGGACGACCGATGGTCGCCCCTACGATATTAATTGAATATTCTAC
>JAZRNG010000007.1:0-27126 GCA_045648065.1 Acutalibacteraceae bacterium
GCCGGGGGCCATTTCAGTTTTGCGGAAACTTTCAAGGAAATCCACAATATCCTGAGCATATGGAATTTCAGCGTATTTTGTGAGTTTGTCGATCGTTGTTACTATCATACTTATACCTCTGTTCTTAATTGATTTGTATTGACATTGCAAAGTCTTGCATAAAGTCCGTTGTTTATAAGAAGCTCTTCGTGACTTCCCTGCTCTGTTATCCTGCCATTTTCAAGGACAATTATCTTATCAGCTTTCATTACAGTTGAGAGTCGGTGTGCTATGACTACAACCGTCCTGCTCTTTGAAAGCTCGTCTATCGCCTGCTGAATAAGGGCTTCTGTTTCATTGTCAACAGCCGATGTTGCTTCGTCAAGGATAAGCACGGGAGAATCTTTGAGCACAGCTCTTGCGATCGCAATTCGCTGTTTCTGACCACCTGACAGTCTTACTCCTCTTTCGCCGATAAGAGTGTCATATCCGTCTGGCATCAGCTTAATGAAATCGTCCGCTCTGGCGATTTTGGCAGCCTCGAGCACCTGCTCTTTTGTTGCGAGTGAATTTCCATAAGCGATGTTATCATATATAGAACCGTTAAACAGGAAAACATCCTGCAAAACTATAGAAAGATTTTCGCGCAGAGAATCTACTTTAATATCCTTTATATCCTTACCATCGAGGTATATATTGCCTTTCACGGGGTCATAAAACCTCTCAAGAAGAGATACTATAGTGGACTTGCCTACGCCCGTCGCACCTACAAAAGCTATCATCTGCCCTGCTTCAACGCTGAATGAAACATCATTGAGAACAGGCTCTTTCTCGTTATAATAAAAACTGACGTTTCTGAATTCGATATTACCCTCAGCTCTGCCGATATTCTCTGCATTTTCGCTGTCCTTTACATCAGACTCCATATCGAGTATTTCAAGAACACGAAGTCCGCCTGCGTATGAATTCTGTGCATCTTCAACGATTCTCGCAAGCATCGCCAAAGGAGAATAGAAAAGCGAAAGATACATAAAAAAGCCAACAACATCAGCTACCTCAAGACTTCCTCTGAGCGCAAGTGTACCGCCTATACCCATAACAAGTACCGTGCCGAGTGAAGTGAAAAATTCAACCGACGGATGAAAAAGTGCTGCAGAAAAATTAGCATTGATATTGACCTGACTGTAAACCTTGCAGAAGTCCTTCATTCGTTTATATTCATATTTTTCTTTGCCGAATGCCTGGATTTCTTTTATACCTGAAATATTGTCCTGCACAACGCTGTTTAACTCAGCAAGTACCTGCTGATTTTTCTTAAACTTAGGCAGAACCTTTTTTGAAAATATGCTGCTAACAAAGATAAGAAAAGGAACAGGAATCAATGATATCGCTGCGAGAAGCGGATTAATTGTAAATATCATCACCGCAACGAGAATAATTATCAGAATATTTGACAAAAGATCCGGAAGTGCATGTGCAATCAGGGTTTCCATATTGCGCGAATCGTTGATAACACGGCTCATCATCTCGCCTGTCTGTTTATCCGTAAAGTATCCTATAGAAAGTGACTGCAATTTTGAGTAAACCTTGAGTGTCAGCTCGCCGACAAAATTCCATGCGGCGATATGAGCCTGCCACTTTGCGAGGAAAGACAAAGCAGACTTCACTATGTAAGCAATCAGAAGAACAACTGCATATGTTGCCATTTTTTCAACCGTTGCTGTACCGTCTGACAGAGCTCCCGTCATCTTCCTGACCATTTCTGGTGTAACAAGACTTACCGCTGACACTCCGATAAGAGTAAAAACAGTAAAAATCAATGTACCCCAGAACGGTTTTGCCATTATCAGAAATCGTTTTAATTCTTTCAAGAAATCACATCCTGTCCCGCAAATTTTATCACATAAAGCCAACTTTTTCAAGATAAAAACACCCACGGAAAATCCGTGAGTGTTAAAATCAGTACATTTTTTCACGTTTCTTTTTACGCACAAACCGATATCCTGCATAAACAATACAAGCAGTCACAAACGAAATCAGTCCTATATAAATCGAAACATCGTCATTTCCTTCAATCTTTAGATTGTCCCAGAGCGAAGTCATAAGCATAAGCAGCTCCGGTGAAAGATTGTGATAATACTGTGTTTTCGGCATATCCTCAGGCTCAGGATAGAGAATCTTTTCATCCTTAAGAGAATAGTCCGGATTACTCACAACAGCCTTATTAGGTGAAGCGTAGCAAATGTATTCAGCGTTTGCGAGTGCAACCTCACCGCTCAGAAGGAAATTGATATAAAGCTCTGCACCTGTTTTGTTCTGACAGCCGACAGGAATACAGGCAGAGTCAACAAAAATATTTGTCCCCTCTTTCGGATAGACAAAAGCAAGATCAGGATTGTTAGCTTTCATGCTGAGATAGTCACCCGCATAATAAGCACACATAGCAGCTTCGCCGCTTTCCATCTTATTATAAACATCGTCCATTACATAGGAACTTACAAGAGGTTTCTGCTCTTTGAGCTTGTCGTACGCTCTGTGCCAATCATCGGAGCTTGTGGTGTTGAGATCAATTCCAAGATAGCACTGTGTAATGCCGAAAGCATCACGAGGATTATTGAACATAAGAATCTGCCCTGAATACTTTTCATCCCACATAATACCCCAGCTGTCAGGAGTTTCTTCAACCATCTTAGTGTTATAAATCAATCCGACCATACCTACATTGTACGGAACAGAGTATTCGTTATCAGGATCAAAGTAGAGATTTTTATATTCGTCGAGAATGTTTGAATAGTTAGGAATATTGCTGAAATCAATCTTTTCAAGCAGACCTTCTCCGATCATACGCTCTATCATATAATCAGACGGAATGATGATATCGTAATTCGCTCCACCGCCCTTGATCTTATTGTACATATTCTCATTGGAATCGTAAGTAGTGTAATTAACCTTGATTCCCGTTAACTTTTCAAACTCCTTGTTAACATCCATTGTGTCCTCAGCACCGTCAGAAATATATTCGCCCCAGTTATAGACGTTAATTTCCGTACCTGCAAGATCAGAATAATCCTTAGCTGATGCTATAGTGCCGAGACCGATCGGTGCGACACAAAGAAAAGTCAGAGTCAGGGCAGCAAAAACAGAAATAAACTTTCTCATTTTTTTGCCCCCTTCTTACCGTTGAGCTTACTGTTGTCATTCTTCGACTGGAAAATATTGACACAGACAAGCAGTATGAGAATTGCAACAAAGATAAGGGTTGACAATGCATACATATCGGGTGTTACTCTTTTCTTTGTCATTGAGAAAATTCGGATCGGCAGAGTCTGAAACTTCGGTCCGCTGACAAAATAACTGATGATAAAGTCATCAAGCGAAAGAGTAAAAGCCATTATGAATCCCGCAACAATGCCCGGTCTGATAGACGGAAGCACTACCTTGAGAAAAGCCTGAAGCTTAGTACAGCCAAGGTCCTGAGCAGCTTCAGAAATATGAGCATCCGTCTGCTTGAGTTTAGGCATAATATTGAGAATAACATACGGAAGACTGAACGTAACATGAGCAATGAACAGAGTCCAGAATCCAAGAATACCGTTTACTTTAAGCACTGATCCGATGAAAACGAACAAAAGCATCATCGAAACACCGGTAACGATTTCCGGATTCATCATAGGAATATTTGTTATCGTAGTAAGGCTTGTCTTCCAGAAACCTTTTTTCATTTTATCAATACCTACCGCAGCAAGTGTACCTATAAAGGTAGAGGTTACCGCAGTAAATACTGCAAGGATAAGAGTATTATAAAACGCCTGGATAGTCGCTTCATCTTTAAAAAGCTCTACGTACCATCTGAGTGAAAAACCGTTCATAACACTGGTGCTGTTTGAAGCATTGAAAGAAAGCACCATGAGCATAATTATCGGCAGGTACATAAAAAGGATGACAATAGCGAGGTAGAGTTTTGAAGAAAAAGACATTTTTTTCATATCATCATACCTCCTGCCGCATTTTCGTCATCTCCGAATTTGTTCATAACAGCCATACAAATAAGGATCAGAACCATCAGCACAAGAGAAAGTGCCGCACCGAAATTAAAGTTATTTGAAACCTGGAACTGCATTTCGATAATATCACCAATAAGAGCAAAACTTCCTCCGCCAAGTTTCTGAGAAATATAGAAAGTACTTACCGAAGGTACAAAAACCATCGTAATTCCTGACACTACGCCTGAAAGTGTTGATGGAAAAATAACATCCTTGATAACCCGGACTTTATTCGCTCCGAGATCCTGCGCCGCTTCGATAAGACTTCTGTCAAGCTTTGTCATAACAGTATAAATCGGAAGTATCATATAAGGAAGGAAATTATACACCATACCAAGAATTACCGCTCCCGAAGTATTGATCATATGTACCCCGTCAAAGCCGAGTTTCGTAATGATTCCGTTAATCACACCGTTATCTTCCAGCAATGTCATCCACGCATAAGTCCTGAGAAGGAAATTCATCCACATAGGAATCATCACGAGCATAACCATTGTACTCTGAACTCTTGCTTTTGACTGTGCTATGATATAAGCTAACGGATATGCTATAATCAGGCATATCACCGTAGCTACAATACCGTACCAGATAGAACGAAGAAATGTTGTTGTATAATCGCCGAGACGAAGAATATTTTCAAAAGTAAATGAACCACTCGCATCGGTAAATGCATAGTAAAGAACCATTACCAACGGAACAACGATAAAGATTGCCGACCAGATTATGTGCGGAGATGCGCATAATTTCTGAGCAAGAGCAGACTTATTTTTCATCGCTTACTCCTCCTCAACTATATCTGAAAGATGCTCCAATTCGTCGCTGAATGAGCTGTAGTCACCGTACATACCTGAATACTTTGATTTTTTCATAATATGTATAGCGTCCGGCTCGATATCAAGACCGATTTTTTTGCCGACCGGTTCATAATCAGTAGTCTGAATCATCCACTTAAAGCCGCCGATATCGACAATAATTTCAAAATGGACACCCTTGAAAGTAACAGATGTAACCTCACCTGTAAGAATACCTTTCTCCACAGGAACGATATCAACGTCCTCAGGGCGCACAACAACGTCAACAGACTCACCTATTCCGAAGCCTTTATCAAGACACTGGAACTGTGCACCAGAGAAAGAGCACTTGAAATCTTCAAGCATTTTGCCGTCAAGGATATTACTCTCACCGATGAAATCTGCCACAAAAGCATTCTTCGGCTCATTATAAACATCCTGCGGAGTACCAATCTGCTGAATCACGCCGCCATCCATAACGACCACGGTATCAGACATTGAAAGTGCTTCCTCCTGATCGTGGGTAACATATATAAAAGTGATACCGAGACGCTGCTGAATATTTTTGAGTTCAACCTGCATATCCTTACGGAGTTTAAGGTCGAGAGCACCAAGAGGCTCGTCAAGCAAAAGAACTCTCGGTCTGACTGCAAGTGCTCTTGCGATAGCTACTCGCTGCTGCTGACCGCCTGAAAGAGAGTTGATATTTCGTCTTTCAAAGCCGCTGAGATTAACAAGTTTGAGCATCTCTGTTACTGTATCTTTTATTTCCTGTTCCTTCATCTTTTTGATTCTGAGACCAAAAGCGATGTTCTCATAAACATTGAGATGAGGAAAAAGTGCATAACGCTGAAAAATGGTGTTCACCTGTCTCTTATGAGGCGGCACACCATTGATAACCTTATCTTCGAATATTACTTCTCCGCTATCAGGCTCAAGGAAACCGGCAATGATACGCAAGGTAGTGGTTTTACCGCATCCCGAAGGGCCGAGAAGCGTAATAAACTCCTTGTCTCGGATATACATATTGAGGTTCTCAAGTATCTGAGCCTCACCAAGCTTAACGGAAATATTTTTCAGATCAATAATAACGTTCTTTTCCAATTATGCAACCCCTCTCTCACAGAAAGATTATTTTGTACTACGAAACAGCTGCTTCACTTTAGCACAATAAAACAACTATTATATTAATCTATAATATAGTGCAATATCTCTCAAATGTCAACATTTTTTTGCAAAAAAACGGATTAAATCCAAGAAAATTTCACCTCTTTTTGTAGTTAACTCAGTATTGCTCTGTTTTACTCGTTTTTTCTCTGTTTTACTCATTTTTCATAAGATAATGCAGATATAAGAATTATGAATTAAAACGTCACACAATATGATTCTGTGTAAATCAGATCAATAAAAAGCACAGCGATAAAAGCCATAGCTTTCATCGCTGTGAATTATTTCGTTAAAGTCCCAGGGGGTTCGGTTTTGCAAGAGGATTATAATCATTCATATAATCCATATTTTTCTCTCAGATTTGCATATTCAGCACTTTTTTTATACTTTGACAGAAAATCATTAAACTCTGCCAATAACGGTGAGTCTTCTTCAAAACCTATTGAATAGCTTGAGTCGATATAAGTCATAGGAATTTTATAACCTGAATTTGCGGATACAAACTCACGTGCTGATTTTGCATTAATAAGACAAACTTCAACTGTCCCATTTTTCAAAGCGTTGAGCACATCATTGTTCGTTGCATACGATACAGCAACAGCACCGTCGTCCTCAGCACAAATCTCAGCTATAGTGTCCGAAACAACGCCCACTCTTTTTCCATACAAAGAATTTATGTCTGTGTATTTACCTGCATCAGAGGATTTAGTTACAGCAACTACTTTATCAGTAATATACACATCTGAAAAATCAGCCATTTCCTCTCTTTCCGGTGTTGCAACAATACCGCTGGCTACGCAATCTATATTGCCGTTGTTCAGATTCGTAAGCAAAGAACTAAAAGTCATATCTTTAAACTCTATATCTGCATTAATACTCCTTCCGAATGCCTCCATAAGTTCTATATCAAATCCAGTGAATTTTCCGTCGGACGTATAATAACATATGGGTGGGAAAGCCGCATTAACACCAACTACTATTTTACGTTTTTCAGTCTGCGGTTTTACTGATGAATCATCCGCAGGAACGGTAGGAGCCGTTGCTTCTTCACTTTTTCCGGAATCATACTCCGTGCCCGGAATAGCTATATCAGTCCATGAGGAAACATTACAAGCACCGAAAGTATTGTCGCCTGTTGCAACCAACTTTCCGTCAGATTTAAGACCGATAGTCACATCAGCATTAGCTTCAACAGAAACGATATCTTTCCAGCTTTCAACATTAAGCTGATTTTTATCATTCATTTTTGCCGAAACAATTTCTGACAGTACCGTACCGTCTGACTTCAAAGCAACAAGATGTCCCCTGCCCTGATCGATTTCCTTGATATCAGTCCAGTCGGAAAGATACTGTTCTGCCCATCCGTCATGTGTAGATATTGTTGAGTCTTCTTTAAGCGAGAAGAAACCATAAGCACCGGTAGAAACTGACTTGATATCACTCATCAAGCTTACATCAATCGTTTCGTCATATGAACTATTGGCAAACTTAATCTTGCCGTCTTTTGTAACTGCGCAAATAATCGAATAATCCACAGAAACTTCTTCAATACCCGTCCAGCTTTTTGCATCAGGGATATTACACTGCGAACAATTATCGCTGCAATCAGTCACAACGAGACTGCCATCTTTTTTCAAGCCTACAACATGAGTCGGACTGACACTGATTGAGATAATGTCTTTCCATGTTTTAAGCTTTTCATTGCTCATCGGACAATTCGAAGTGCATGATGTTGCAGATGAGCATTTATGAGTCACAACGGTTCCGTCAGACTTAAGAGCGACTATATGTCCCCACATACCGCTCGAAACCTCAATGATATCCGTCCAGCCCGCAATTTCATTATGAATTTCGCTGCACCCCGGATAGCTGCACGCAGAAATATAAACAGTTCCGTCAGTCTTTACTGCAACAGTGTGGCTGTCAGAAGTTGCGACTGTATCACCGAACTTAATTACAGAAGTTGTGTTCACGACCGGACTATCCGCATCCTGCCCTTTTTCACCTGATCCGGTAGCGATATCAACCTTATCGAGTGCTTCAGGATCATCATCATCAACTTTTACATCGATGATAATAATAATCTGAACAGTTTCGTTTTCCGCTACATCCGACGATGTTACACTTGTAGTAGTTTCTTCACTCTCATAAGTTTTATCGGTAAGAGTAATACGGTAATTGCCGTCTTTCCCAAAATCGATATCATAAACGTGTTCCGTTGATTCCTCCTCAACGATAGTTTCGCCTGCAAAAATTCCGCCCATAAACATTCTTTCTACTTTGATTTCGTATTTTTCTGACGGGAATTTTTCGATATCATATACGAGAAACTCTGTCTGCTGTTTAAGTGTCGGGAACTCTTCGATATACTCTGTAGCAGCATTTATATCGTTTTTATTTCTGATGATACCCGGAACTAATGCAATCGTTGAAGCAAGTACCGCAAGGACAAGCACTACAGCGATGATTATAAGAGGCAGATTCTTCTTTGACTTCTTTTTCTTTTCGGCTTTCTGCGTCTGTGGCTGCTGTACCACAACATTCTGCGACTGCTTTACGTTTGGGTTAGAATACTGCAGAAATTCCTTCTGTTTTTCAATCTTCTGCTGTGCAGGCTGTGGTCGCTGTACCGACTGTGCCTTCGGAGTATTATTCTGAGAACTTACCGGTCGGACAGGCTGCTGTGGCACGGGTGTGCCGCATTTTGTACAGAATTTCATATTTGGTGCTATGGGGTTGCCACATTTAGGACAGTTCATATTTTTCTCATTCCTTTTTAATTGATAGATTAATCAGGTCATCTGTTGTTGCCCGGTTTATAATTTCGATTTATATTGTTATGCACACCGTTTTGCATCATATTTGCACCGGGACGCTGAACAGGTCGGTTCTGTTGCGGAACACTATTCGTAGCTGAAGGTAAACCACACCTCGGACATACTCTCATTTGCGGATTTAACACAGTTCCACACCTACGGCAGACTATACGGCGAGAGTTTATATTATTGTTATTAATATTATTACTGCTTATCTTATTGTTGTTTATCTTATTGTTGTTTATCTTATTCTCATTATTGTTTTTCTTTTTCTTTCTGACCACCATTATAATAATTATCGCTACTACAAGCATCACAACAGTAAAGATTACTATAATTGCAATCAAAATTCCGACAAGTGGAATTTCGTCATTCGAATTGGTAACACCCAGATCGGAGACATCCGCATCACTGTTATACTCGATGTTTATATCTGTCATATTCGACAAGGATTGTTGATCAATACTTATGGCATTCCATTCAGATTCAGATCCTGCAAAATAAATATTTTCCAAATCATAATTATCTGAAAACGCATGATCAATTACTTTCAAAGTGGCAGGCAGAATAATGTTGCGTAAATCATAACATCTGGCAAACGTATTAAACTCTAATTCAGTAACACCTTCCGGTATATTAATATTCTGCAACTTATAGCAATTAAAAAATGCATACTCACCTATACTTTTAACACTTGCAGGAAGAGCGATGCTGATAATGTTTTCACACTCATAAAAAGCTTCTTTCCCGATACTCGTAACACCGTCAGGGATCTCTACTCCTGTAATATTTTTACGAGAATAGAAAGCCGAATCAGCTATACACTTAGTTCCCTCTTTAATCGTATATACACCAGAAGTTTCAAAACCCACCTGAAGTAAATGATTACCAATGTAGAGATCTTCACCTTCCCAGTTTGAACTGTCGTTGAAAAATGCGGTATTACTAAAAGCATACTGACCTATTCTCATAACGCTGTCCTGGACCGTAATATCTGCAAGCTGTGTACACCCGCTGAATGCATTTGCTTCGATATTTACAACCGAATCCGGTATCACAATACTTCTAAGATCTGTACAGCCGCCAAATGCCGAATCACCTATACTTACAACACTGTTCGGGATCGATATACTCATAATCCCGCTACCATAAAACGCTGCTCCTGCGATGCACTTTGTACCTTCTCTTATCTTATAAATATCAGGAACTACTGTCGAAGCAGCTATGAGATTATTGCCTATATACAAGCATCCGTCTACCCAATTTGAAATCTCTTCATAGCAAAGGGAATCCTCAAACACACCTGAGCCGATATATGTCAGACTATCTGGCAAACTGACGCTCGCAAGATTCTCACAATAAGAAAAGGCACCATCGCCAATAAAATTAACGCTTTCAGGCACTGTGAACTGAGTTAATTTTTTACAGTAGCTAAAAGCTCTATGTCCAATAACGGCAACACTTTCCGCTAATTTAATGCTTTCCATATTGTAACAATATCCAAATGCTTCTATTCCTATTTCTTCTACATCACTGCCAATCGTAACGCTTTTAAGCTCTTTGCAACCACAAAAAGCATGGTTACCTATTCGGGTAACACCGTTGTCGATTTTTACCGTTTCAATGGAGTCGTGTATGCTTTCCCACGGTCTTTCAACTACCGTGTATCCACCTTCGACAGAATACTCCATAAAATCTTCCATGGCACCATTTCCGCTTACAACAAATTCTCCTGTAGATTCATAGAACTTCCATGTCAGACCGTTTTCAAGTTTACCACTTGTATCATCAGCAGATACAAACGGTATAGAAACCACCACCACAGAAATCATAACAAGCATAATAGTTATTGCTTTGTAAACCCTATTTTTCATAACGATCCTCCTGTATAATCTTATCCAGATTAAATATAAGACCCGTACCGATGCGCAAGAATCATCAAAGTTCAGTAATGTAGACAATTTTCCGTCCACATCACTTATAATTCGATAAAACAATTATATTATTGTTTAACCGTGATGTCAATGGATGATATACATAAAAAGCAGAGCCGAAGCTCTGCTTTTAATCTTATTTAAGTCCTTTTTTCTCAAGGAGAGCATTGATCTTATCAGCAGGATCGAGAAGCTCACCGATTGAGGTATCGTGATTGAGAGTATCGATCATATATGAGATATACTTTGAAAGATCAACCTCAACGTACCACTCTCTGTCTTTGAGTTCAGGTCTGCGATAGATAAGGTTTGTTGTAAATACTCTGTAAATTGTACCGTCTTCAAATGCCTTATCAAATGACTCGAGACCGTTACAGAAAAGGCCGAATGATGAGAAGATATAAATTCTGTTAGCCTTGAGCTCCTTGAGCTTTGTAGCAACCTCGATCATCGATTCGCCTGAAGAAATCATATCGTCTACGATTATAACATCCTTGCCCGCAACATTGTCACCAAGGAATTCGTGAGCGATGATCGGGTTACGGCCGTCAACGATTTTTGAGTAATCGCGGCGCTTGTAGAACATACCGAGTTCAACACCGAGAACTGTAGAATAGAAGATACAACGTGACATACCGCCTTCATCAGGAGAGATGATCATGAGATTTTCCTTATCGAGAGAAAGATCTTCAACGTTTCGAACCATTGACTTGATCATCTGATATGCCGGAGAAACGCTCTCAAAGCCGCAAAGAGGAATAGCGTTCATAACTCTTGGGTCGTGAGCATCGAAAGTAATAAGGTTCTCGACACCCATTGTATAAAGTTCCTGAAGCATCATTGCGCAGTCAAGAGATTCGCGGCTTGAACGCTTGTGCTGTCTGCCTTCGTAAAGCATCGGCATAATAACAGAAATTCTCTTTGCCTTACCTTCAATTGCACTGATTGCACGCTTGATGTTGGCAAAATGATCATCGGGAGACATCGGAACATCCATACCGTACATTTTATATGTTACACCGTAGTTGAAACAGTCACAGAGGATGAAAATGTCATAACCTCTGACAGTCTGCTTGAGGGCAGCTTTACTTTCACCTGTGCTGAAACGCGGGAAAGTAATATCTACGATATAAGTATCCTTTTCATAACCAACAAACGCGAGGGTGTCTTTATGCTCGCTGTTTCTTTCATAACGCCATGTTTTGAGATAATGGTCAATTTTTGCAGCAAGCTCCTCGCAACCTGGCAAAGCAATAATACCAAGCTGACCGACAGGAATAGTGTCGTAATTTGACTTGTTTTTCATAAATCAGTTCCACCTTCGCATTAATAGTTAAAAGCTTGTCCGTAGTATTCTGAACAATGCACAGATATTGTACTATATTTGACAAAATTTTTAAAGTGAAAAGAGGCTATTTTACACGAAAAATATAATTCAAAAAAACGGGTTTTATTTGTTAAGTTTACACAAAAGCATGTTCAATATTCATCACAACGAAGAAATTTCTGCCTTTTTTGGAGATTTCTGACGAAATTTCTGCCATAAGGTCATCATTGCTGACAGAAAACTTCCTCGGCACAACGAGATCAAAAATGAGATTCGTGTGGCTCGGTCCGTCCACGACTCTGAAATCATGAATGGAAAGTTCCTCACTTATCCTCTTCACCGTTGACTCTGCGAGTATTTTCAATTCATTTACACGTTCATCATTGACCGCAATCGGATCATAGTGAATGCTCAGAAGAATCCCGAATTCAGCCATAACGTCACGTTCAATATTATCTATTATATCATGTGAATATAAAACATCATAGTCTGATGGCATTTCCACATGTACACTGCCAAAGAATTTATCAGGTCCGTAATTATGTAAGATCAGGTCGTGAATCCCTGTAACCTTTTCGTAGGACAGAATTTTCTTTTCGAGAGTTTCCACCATTTCTTTAGTCGGAGGCTCTCCGATAAGAGAATTAAGAGTTTCCTTGAATATACCGTAACCTGCTTTGAGTACAAAACCAGCAACGATAATTCCCAACCACCCGTCAATATGAAGTGTAGGGAAAAAATATGAAAGCACCAAAGCTATAAGAGTTACGCTCGTAGCTGCAATATCGCTTAGGCTGTCAGCAACCACAGCTGTCATAGCGGGAGAATTGATCTTTTTGCCGAGTTTACGGTTAAAAAGTGCAAGCCACAGCTTACCGAAAATCGAAACACCGATAATTATTGCACCTATCAGACTGAATTTCACATCTTCGGGATTACGTATCTTGTCAATCGACTGAGTAAGAAGCTCAAAGCCCATAAAAAGAACGATGAAAGAAACCACCATAGCGGTGATGTATTCGATTCTTCCATGGCCGAACGGATGCTCGTCATCAGCAGGTTTGCTTGACATTTTAAAACCGAAAACCGTAACAGCACAAGAACCTGCGTCAGAAAGATTATTGACCGCATCCGCTGTGATTGAAATACTGTTAGTTATAACGCCGACGATGAATTTTGCAGCAAAAAGGATCACATTTACTGCAATCCCGACACATCCGCTGAGAATACCGTATCTGCCCCTCACCACAGGATTTGAAGTATTGTCTTTATCTTTTACAAATATCTTTATAAGAAGATTGGTCAAACCTATCACTCCATTCAAACATTTACTATGTTTCATTGTATTTTGAGTCTTTTTTAAATAATTACTGTTTTCAGATCAGGTACGGGTATCTTTTTTCCATTTACCTGAAATATAATATACTACACCTATTAAAAACGGTGTAAATCCAGCAAGTGCATCGCCAAGCCAGAAACCGTAGTGCTTCATATCAAGAGACAGACCGAAAAGCACAGCAAGTCCTATACGCATAACTATCCCATCAAGGATTGCCGTCACGAAATTAATTTTGTAGTTTCCGCTGCCATTCAGAAGCGCATTCATTATCGCTCTCAGAGCACTTCCGAAGAAGAGTAAAACTCCGATCGGGACAAACTTTCCCGCAATCGAAAGCACGTCAGCATCATCTGTGAAAATACCGAAAATCTGTTCCGGAAACAGAATTATCAAAACTGAGAAAAACAGTGCTACAGATAAAGTGATAGCCGCAAGATTTTTCAGTATTTTCTTTACTCTTCCGTATTCTTTTGCCGCAAGATTCTGCCCCACCATAGTTGAACCGCCGGTATTCATCGCCGCAGAAACGAGATTACTTATGCTCGAAACCTTATTCGCAATCCCGGAAAATGCAGAAATTTCAACACTGTATGAATTAACCCATGAATTGACAAACAGCTTGGAAATCTGAATTGAAGCTGTTTTAATCGCCATAGGCGTACCAAGTTTCACAAGAGCTGAAAGCATTTCTTTTTCCCACTTTATAAAGCTCTTAAAGTCTATATCAAGCTCAAAGCGTTCTTTATTTTTCAAAAGAAACACGGAGCAAGATATGAAGCTGACTCCCTGACTGATAACGGTAGCAAGTGCAGCTCCTGTTTCTTTCCACCCAAAGCCTATAACTAACACAAAGTCAAGGACAAGATTCAGCACCGCAGCGATACTGATAAAGATAAAAGGATGCTTTGAGTCGCCCATACCTCTTAATATCGCACTTGTTACATTATATCCGTATATAAAAACAAGTCCCAGCATACACACCGTCGAGTATCTGACTGCACCGTCATAAGCCTCTGACGGAGTATTCATCAGTCTGAGCATCACGTCCTGAAAATAAATTCCGAGAACACTGAGCACTATTGAACAAACAAGCAAAAAGCCGCACATCGTTCCTATAAATCTGCCGAGTTTGTTTCTCTCCCCTGCTCCTATGTAACGTGCTATAAGTACCTGTCCTGCATTCGCAAAACCCATAGCGACAAAAGTCAGCAGATGCGTAACGTCACCGCCTACCGAAACAGCTGAAACTCCTTCCTTTCCGAGCACATTACCTACAACAATCATATCGACCATATTGTATACTACCTGCAGAAGGTTTGACATAAACAGAGGCCATACAAAAACAATGAGCTGTTTTGTGATATTTCCTTTAGTAAAATCCTTAATTTTAGTATTCTGCATCTTAATCTCTTCTTTCGCAGGGATTATAACACATTTTTCCAAAAAATTAAAGAGCAAGATCCCGGGAAATCCCGGGATCTGCAATTTTATTTGTTCAGATGTTCAAAAATCTTCTGCCATACCTGCTCATCCTGCGCTGTCATTCTGTCCCAATCAAAACTTTCAACAAAATCCTTCTTCTGATCAGAAGTTTTAAGTTTCTTTTTCTGCTTGTTCAGGTTTGAAAGATATTCTGCAAGGTATTTCACGGCATCAGCCGTATAATTAGGATTATGATCTTTGTTCTTTTCGAGTATAAAGCTTGTATTTTCTCTGTCTTTGAGCGAAGTAGCAAGATAATCGAAATTGCTCTGCTTATTTACCATTTTATCGTTATCAGAATAAATCAGTAAAACTTTTGCCTTGGTACCATTAAGAGATTCAACAGCATTACATGAAGAATAAATCGGATTATCCTGTTTTTCTATTTCCATGATATACTTTTTCAGGAAACCGAAACGCTCTGTGATAATATCTACAGAGACAAATCCGGAAAGCACAACAACGTGGCTCAGATCAGGATGAAAAGCCGAGATATTCAGAGTAGAAAATCCTCCCCAGCTGTGCCCTATAACAGCGAAGCTTTTATTTTTCAAATCATCTTCTGATTTGAGAGCTTTAAGACAACAGTCAAGATCGCTCAGGGACTGAGAAAAACCGATCGTTGACTCACCTTCAGATTCCATACAGCCTGTATGGTCATATGCGAAAACTTTATAACCCTGATGTGCAAGCATCTCGATTTCTTTCATATAAGAAAGATGTCCGCCACCCATACCGTGATCAAAAACTATAATTCTGTCTTCACGGGGATTGTCATAAAAATAGAAATTTCCGTAAAGTTGCTGACCATTATTACCCTTGAAGGAATACGCCTTTGATTTAAGACCATCAAAATCCTTTGCAGATAAATAATATGCGAGTCCTTTGTCATCACATCGGCTGAAAATGAAATTACGGTATAAACCTTTTACTGTATTATAAAACAACATAGAAGCAACCTCACTTAAGAGCGTTTCCGTCACTGAACGCTTTGCCTACCCTTTCGCCTAACGTGATGTATGTATGATACATCGGGTCAAAAGTTATGGGATTGAGCTTTTTGTAATCAATGTTTCCGTTTTCATCAAGTATGCTTTCATCTGCACAGACATTGATAATCTCGCCTATAAGGCAGTCTGTTTCCTTATCAAAGCTTATGAGCTTACACTCAAGAGCCATCGGTAATTCTTCAATCAGAGGTGCATTTACAAACTCGCTTCTGAATGTATGCAATCCCGCTTTATTGATCTTATCGGGCACTTTATTACCTGATTCAACTCCGAGATAATCACATTCAACTACGTGCTTAGCATCAGCCATACTGACGGTAAAAGCACCTGTTACAAGGATATTTTTTACAGTTTTATGACCTGCCGCAAGGCACATTGTAATACGGTCAGATTCAGCGATACCGCCCCAGGCTGCATTCATAGCGTTTGGAATGCCGTTCTCATCATAAGCTGCAACGATAAAAACAGGCTGTGGGTATGTCATAGGTTTAGAGCCAAAATTCTTTCTCATAACTAACGCTCCTTTAAAATAAGCCCCTGACGAAAGTCAGAGGCCTTATATTATTTAGAAAGTCTGATTGTATAAAGCCAATTGCTGTCAACTGTATCAGGATTGATTGCCGGGAATACAACCTCAGCCTTACCGTTATTTTCAACGATTGTAAGTTCTGCTTCGCTGCCGAGAAGAGTTGCTTTGAGGTCTGCATCGTAATCTACGAGATCAAGCACCTGTGAACCGAACGGGAAGCGATTGATAATTGCGAAAACATCGTCGCCCTTTTTAGTGTAATAAACACCTTCCTGCTGTGCCTTTGAGTAAAGACGCGTTCCATAAATTGCATCACCGTTGACACGGAGCCAGTCGCCCATCTGAAGAAGTCTTTCTTCCATAATTACGGGAATTGTACCGTCGGCTGCGGGACCGATATTAAGAAGGAAGTTACCTCCCTTTGAAACGAGGTCGCAGAGCATTTCAAGAAGTTCCTTTGCACTGAGATAGTCGGCAAGATCCTCGTTTCGGTTAAAGCCGAATGATCTACCGATGCCACGACACTCCTCGAACGGTCTATCAAGCTCAACGTCTTCGATCTTACGTCCTGCTTCAATGTAGCCGTACTCAGTCGTGAAGTTACCGCCCATACGGCCGCGTGTTTCCTTACCCCAACGATCATTGGGAACGATGAAATCCTTTACGCTTGACTCATTGTAAAGCCACTGTAAGAATTCAGTTGAGTGCCATACATCTGACGTATGCTCCCACTCACCGTCTGTAAAGAGAGTGTTGGGCTGATATTTTTCGATAAGCTCTTTGAGCATCGGGATAAGGTGCTCAGTAGCATATTCTTCAGGATTTTTAAGGTAAAGCGGATGGAACCACTCATAAACCGAATGATAAACACCAAAACGCACGTCTGTGTCAGCAAGTGCATCCTTAAGCTCCTGAAGGAAGTCACGATGAGGACCTACATCAACAGTATTCCAGTTCCATGCATAATCAGTTTTATACAGGCAGTAACCGTCATGATGCTTAGAAACAATATTCATATACTTAGCACCACTCTTCTGGAAGAGGTCAGCCCATTTCTTTGCATCGAAGAGTTCGGCTTTGAAGCCGCTGACAAAATCCTCGTATTTTGCATTTTCTCCGTATACACGCTTATGGAAAGCATGTGTTTCAAAATTCTCATCTTCGATCTGACGCATATACCATTCGGCATAATCGCCTTTTTTAGTGTATGCCGGAACAGAATATAATCCCCAATGAATAAAGATACCGAACTTAGCATCCTCAAACCATTCGGGTACTTTACGGGAGTTGAGTGACTCCCAATTATTTTCGTACATTTAAAACACTCCGTTTCTTTTGGATTAGTTAAAATATACCATTTCGACACATCAAAGTCAATAAATCCTTGATAAAATATATAGTTTATAGTATGATGTATCTGAAAATAAATATAGTCGGAAGTGATTGAATATGAGCTTTACAGAACTTGCAAAAAACAGATATTCCGTCAGAAAATTTAAAAACACACATCTCCCGAAAGAAATAACCGATAAAATACTTGAAGCAGGTCATCTTGCTCCTACAGGATGTAATTTTCAACCGCAGAGAATACTTGTGATCAACTCCGATGAGTCTTGTGAAAAGCTGAAAAACTGCACTAAATGTCACTTCAATGCACCGACAGCAATGCTTGTCTGCTACAACAAAAATGAATGCTGGACTCGAAAATATGACGGTGCGACCTGCGGAATCGTAGATGCCGGTATCGTCACCACTCATATGATGCTCAAAGCGGCAGAAATCGGAGTAGGCTCGACCTGGGTTATGCACTTCGACCCTTTTAAAATGCGAGAAGAATTCAACATCCCTGAAGAAATTGAGCCTGTAGCCTTGCTTGTTATGGGATATCCCGCAGATGATGCAGAGCCATCTGAAATGCACAATAAGTTCCGTTCTGAAGATGAAATTGTTTTTTATGAGACGTTTTAATAGTATCTATCTCTTTTGAGGCAAAAAAGAACTCAAGTATCGTATTGATACCTGAGTTCTGATATGAATCATAATACAAATCCCTGTATAGATTGCGGTATAATTGCAAAATTGCGTTTTTACAATCACACATTAAAAAGCAAGTCATTATATCTCCGGACTAAAAAATTTGTTTTATCCTCTGAAGAAACATAAACATCTGTTAAGTGTTTGTTTCTCTCCATAATTTGCAGAATTTTTTTGTAATCTGTATCACTATCACAGATCATCTTTTTGTACCTCATTCCTATGAGGATGTCTGCACATAAAATCAAAAAAGATGTGGATACATCGCAGCAGTCAAGTCTTTTTTCCAGTTTGTATCCTCCCATTATTACTTCTCTGTGTAAATAAATGCCATCCGCCTTAATAACTCTGTATTCAGAAAACCAAGATGTGTCATATGCTATTTCTATTTTCTGAAGATCAGACACAATGTCACAACCTCTTTCTTTAAAGAGTTCAACAATATGCATAAAATCATCGTTAAGAGAGTTTATTAAGTTAGTTGTTTCCGGTTGTTGATCTTTGAGATTGTCATCATAACCTTCAATCGTCTTGCTATCAGATTTAGCCTCTTCAGCATCCTTCTTAAACAAATCCGGTAAATCCATAATTACATCTCCGATAGTTATTTTTAATATTATAACATAATTTAAAAACAGTTACAATGGTTCACCTACAGACCCGCACAAAAACTATTCTCCGTTTTTCAAAAAACTCACTTCAAAAAGTGACCTAAGCCTTTTGATAAGCAGTTTTGAAAAAAGAAATGGACTCAAGTATCTTATCAATACTTGAGTCCCAATATGGTCGAGGCGACAGGGTGCGGGTGTCCTGTGGACACCTCTGTGCAAAGCACAGAAGCACCGACCGAGGCGGGAGCCGAGACCTTGTACCTGCGGCATCTTCGGCTTCGCCGCCACCTTGCGGTTCCCAAAATCGCTTTCCGGCTTGGAGCGCCGAGCGATTTTGACCGCTGCGCTTCGTTATGCTCGCTTCATCGTCCATCGGACGCGCTCGCAACCTCACCCAAAGCAAGCGCTTGCTTTGCTCACAAATAAAAAAGCAGTAACCTTTCAGTTACTGCTTATATGGTCGAGGCGACAGGACTTGAACCTGCGGCATCTTGCTCCCAAAGCAAGCACTCTACCAAACTGAGCTACGCCTCGATAAATATTAACTTAAATTCACGGTTCCTTGAACCTGCGGACTACCAAGAAAAATATAGTCGCCTTGCTCGCTTGGAGCACTTCGCAATTCTCCTTATTTTTCTCTTCCTACGCCTCGTTATTCTTTTCGCGACAACGCTCGTTATTATATCAAACACTTAGCTGTTTGTCAATATAATTTATAAAAAACTATAAACTCTGGGGTAAAAAAATGAATTATACTAAATCAAAGAAAAAAGCATTAAGCTACATTATTCTTTCCGTCCTTTCTCTTATCATCGGAATAGTAATGATAACATTTCAGGATTATCTGTCATTTGGCATATGGTATTTTCTTGTAATGCTGTTTATAATTCTGTCACTGACATTCATGATCATATACTTTGCAAAATACCGTTGGGTTTTTAAAATATCTTCCATCCTAAAAAAAGAAAGCAAAAACGATCTTGAGGACGGAATAGACTTCAATAATCCCACGTATGCAAAGAATGAAATTTATTGCGGTAAAAATGCATTTTACAGCAATAAGGTAAACGTATTGCTTCCGTATCACGTAATCAAGTGGATACACATACATCCGGATGATAAATCTAAAGCTGTCTTCCATCTGGAAAACGGGAGTGCAGTCGACATCCCCATCATACATGAAAATCTTTTTGATCTCATCAACAACTACATTATCATCAGAAATCCCGACTTGTTGGTAGGCGACACTTCCCATAACCAAAAGAAATATTATGATCTGATAAAAAACAGAAAGTTCAAGCTTACACCTAAGGCGATTGGTGGCATCATAATCATTATTTTCGGTATAGTACTTACAATAGCGGGATTTATCAACAAAACATTTGAAATCGGAAGTATAATCGTCTTACTATGCATCTACGGTATCGGAACAGGACTTATAGTTTCTGCGTTTAAGAAACATATCATAAAAAGATTTTTTGAAGAAATCAGAGCCAAAGCACAGAACTCACCCACTTTCAATCTTATATCGAAAATATTTACTGTCACAAACATCGTATCAGTAATCTTACTTATGTTTTTCGGCAACCTGAAAATTGAAGCTTTAGTAGCGGTTTTTATGACATTGTATTTTATATCAGTCATTCCTTTTTTTGCTTCAATTTTTCTCAACACAGGATTCATCAAGAAAAAAAGAGCGCCCATCCTTCTTTTGCCGCAGGAAATTCTAGATGACATGAGTTACATTGAAGAGATATTCGTTGCTAAAGAATCAAATCCGTGTGTGTTGGTTTTCAGATTGGTAAGTAGTTATGGTTGGGTATATATGAAGGAATCTGTCGATTATCTGATTCAGGCCGATCTCGAAGAACCAATAACACTATCTGTCGGTAACGAAGACAGAATGACAGACATCACCCTTTCATTTAATAAAAGCCGCCAAAAATGCTCCCAAACCCCAGAATTAATACGGGAACACGAATTCATTACACTGACCGGCAGAAGTATTTCTCTGAACCAGCTAATCAGCATCACACTCTGCAACCAGACAAAAACCATAAAGTTTGCGACGTATACCGACCGTGACTATGCTGAAAGATATATCGAAACTTTCATAAGAAGAAGCTTCAATACAAAAGACGCATTCAAGCGTGCAAAACCGGTAGAAATCCAAAAGGAGTATACCGTTGACCAAACCGAATACAAGCCGGTTACAGCTGACGGTGTATCAATACACATCAACTCGGTTGCCTTTATTAAATGGAAAAGACAGAATATACAGACACCTCAATTCAGTTACGAGGGTGTAATGTCACTGACAGAAAAAGAGCCCACTATTTATCTCTATGAAGACGGTGTTAAAACAAGGGAATACATATTACAGGTTGAAAACGACGAAGATTTTACCGGTAAATTCTTTCTTTTCTCAGTCCGTCTCGGCTTCCTCGGAAGCTCTGTCGTCCCTATTGCTCAGATAGACGGATTCATCTCTGATACACCTGAAGAAAGAGCAATGACTTCACAGGATATCGGTTACCGTTTTGAAGGTCATTTCCTTATCAGCGGTGGTAAAAACAGTGTACAAAACTATGAAGCTATGCGTGGTCAGGATCTTATTGCTAAAGGGCTTAAATACCCCGG
The DNA here is from genome assembly GCA_045648065.1 of Acutalibacteraceae bacterium. Classification (GTDB taxonomy): domain Bacteria; phylum Bacillota; class Clostridia; order Oscillospirales; family Acutalibacteraceae; genus CAG-488. Next base: position 21,703 of record JAZRNG010000007.1, read on the forward strand.
TTATACCACACCGTCAAATATCCGTCTGTTGGGCATTTGTCCTGAATGTAAAAAATCATTCTGCTTCCACGGATACGCCTTCTATATGGCACAGCAAGATGTAGCTTATTCGGACGACGGTCTTGATTGCTGCTCGATATTGTCCTATGACATTGATAAATCAAACTGGACATATGAAGAAGACGGTAAGACTTTCCGTTATTACAACTCCTTTAACTGTCCGCATTGCGGCACTCCGTATATAGACTATAAAAAGTATCCCGAAAACAAAGCGTTCGGTGTAACAGGATGTGTGCATATCGGAAGAAAAGTCTATAAAAGTGAGCCTTAAGAATCAAGCAGAAGATTTGATAAGATAACAATTCATAAAAAACAAACAGTATAAATTAAAGCTATAAAACAAAGCCTGCCGGACATCCCCTTAAAGGATATCCGGCAGGTGTTTTATTATGATAGAAAATGTAATCAGATCTCGATATCAACAAGGAAACGGAATGAAACACGGCGTGATGCTTCCATATTTACAGAACCGTCATCGTTATATATCGGCTGACTGTTGGAGTAACCAACTGCTTCAAATGTATTTGCAATAGGTGCAACATTAACACCTGTCTCAGCTGAAAGGCAATAATTCTTTACATTTTCAGCTCTTTCTACTGACAAATCATATCCTGAAGCATAAGTACTTCCTGATACGGGAGCAGTGTTTCCTTCGATCATAGTCTTATTGATGAATCCGTTGTATTCGTCAGCGTATACTACGTTTGTATATGCCTTGATAAACTTGTTAAGGAATGCCTTACCGCTGTCAGACAATACTGCAGAGTCGCCGCCAAACAAAACAGCTGTATCAAGTGCAATTTCGCCAGTTTCCTTATTTACTGTAGCATTGATACCTTCAGCCTTGAATGATTCAATCAAAGCGTCATAGATCTCATTTTTCTTATTGGTAACTTCAGAAATCTGTGCACCTGAAACGACGAGATAAACATCAGCACCGCCTGAATATTTTGCGTATACATAGTATGCAAGGGAATTTCTTGAGATGCTGGAGTATCCGCTGTAGCCCTCTAACAATGTTTCACCTGTCATAGTATCAACAAGATCGTACATATTGTTATTGTTGCTTGTCTTAACTATCCAAGGAGCGAAAGAAGAACCCTTGATCGTGTAATCCTTATCTTTATATGAGTAGAAATATCTGCCTTCCTCTGTTTCCTTAGCAGCAAGGAATTCATTTGACCAAATGTCAACATCCTCTCCGCCGCCTGTAAAGAATACATTACCTTCTATATCAATAACTGTGAAGGTTTCGTCCTTATGGAGAATCCAGTTGTTGCCGAACATTTTGTCCTTGCTGACAGATGTGAATTCACCTTCAATAATATTCTTGCCCTGAAGGTTATATACTTTGTTACCACTGTGAATCAAATCACCGTAAAGTGTCACGCTTTCGGTATAGCCTTCTGAAAGGATCTCACCTTTATTGTTGAGAACAGCATACTTAGTAGAACCGTCTTCATACTTAGATGCTACGTAGTTATCATCGCTCGAATAATTTGGAATGTAGCCTGTAAGATCATAGCTGAACATCTTTGTGCCGTCAGAAGCGAAAACTTCACCGATCTTACCTTCTGATTTATATGTGCCGTTATCGAATACGGTAACGCCACTCATAGGCTGACCGTTTGAATTGATATGTGTTACGTTACCCTCAGCATCTTTCAGAATGAGAATATCGCTCTTCACACTTACACTTGCCGGATAATCACCTGTTGCAGTCGGAACAGGTTTTCCTGTCTTTGCATCAAACACAGTCCAAGAACCTGCATACCATGAATCTTTTTCATTGAAACCATAGTTAGCAACAGTTGTCAAAGTGCTACTGCTGCTATAAGTCATAACAACTTTTTTCTGGTCATATGTACGTCCTGTTACAGTTGCTGCAAGAATATATCTGTCATTAAGAACATAAAAAGCAGCATATCCTGACGGAACAATGACATTGCCTTTACCGTCAATAAGTGATGAACTGTTCAATGCTTTGATATCATCAGCTGAAGTCGGTTCAGCACTACGTACCTGAAAATACTTGTTCTTAGGAATGACTTTAGTGTACTTAGCACCAGTGTCACGGATACCGTCATAAGAGATGACACCCCAAAGACCGTTTGCGTCATTATAGATCAAACCGCCCTCTTCAGTCTGAAAATTATCACGGTTAACCGTACCTACCTTTTCAGCTACAAGGAACTCACTGAAATCAACATCTTCACTGACAGCTACATCATCATTTTTGCCGCCATTTTTTTTGCCACATGCTGCAAAACCTGCAACAATAGCAAGAATCAACAGTAAAGCTCCGATTCTTTTTGCATAATTCTTCATTTCCATACCCCTTTTCTTAATGAAGCATCAAGATAATCCGTCAATATCTTTCATGCATATAATGCAACCATATATTAACAAATGTGATTATAACACAATAATATTTACTTTTCAACAAATTAATCTAAAAACTTAATATATCTGTACAGAACTAAAATCATTTTCACTTTATATCAGAAATAAACGTATCCTCTGACATTAAATATGAAGTAAAAAAGCTGTGACAGCTATCACTTTCAGAACTCTTTGACAAATTTTAAGAACTTGTTTATCGTTGTCAGTTCCCTTATGTAAAGGCTTCGCACATCAGGAGTTTTTTCATCGAACGTTCCAAAGATAGCAAGAGCATCTTCAATGCTCACCCATTCGGGTACTATACCGTGCTCAATTTCAATATCAGTAAGAGTCTGCTCCCCCTCACCTGTTACTTTGCAGACAAAATAATTGCTGACGTACTTTGTTTCAAATGAATATTCATTGATTTTAAGAAACTGAAAAAGTGGCTCAACCTCATAACCTGATTCCTCGCGAACTTCACGTCGACAGCATTCCTCAAGTGTTTCTCCTTCTTCGATTCCGCCACCGGGTGTCATATAAACTCCTGTGTTAAGCTCGTGTGAAAGAAGTATTTTTCCGTCACGGACAACTATCCCCCTGCCTGCGATACGTTCACGCTCTGGCGGGTCGGAATAGGTTTCAGCGTATTGATCTATTTCTTCAATTCTATTCATTTTGTTACCTCAATTTCAGTTTCATAATACTGTTCCTGAAAACGGACTTGATTTTCAACTTCTTCTTTTGTGAAAGCCATTCCCTGCGGTGCCGCAATCAGTTTATCCTCGACATCGTTATGACGGTGCGCTATTCCGATAACCTTCGCTGTATATTCGTACACAGGCTCATTTACACCAAGTAAATAAACGTCGAGTTCTTCACCGTCACCACCTATAACATCCGGAATATAACCGTAATTTATCGGATATGTGAGAGAATAATTTTGTTTTTTGTGAATGTAACCTTTCGGACGGTCAATTTTGATTTCAACAGTCTTTCCGAGGTAGGATTTTACAAGTTTTTTGCGTTCGATATACGGCATATACCAGGTCGGAACAGGATTCTGCATATTGTCATACCAACTAAGTACATCCTTTGCCTGATTGAGCATTGTCTGTATTTCTCCGTCACCGAAAGGAATCGCCCAAGGAACAGACGAAAGCGTATTGCTGCTGATATAAAGTGCAAGAAGCTTCCAGAAATCAAAAGGTACATTTCCGTCGAAATAGCCGTTAACTATTCCCGTAGCAAAGACAGGGCAAGACTGTGCACACCATACAATGCGGTTAAACTCCTCCCAAGGGTCACCATAATCGTATCGGTCAAAGTCTATGATTATAATATGACCGTTTTCAATCATCATATTTCCGATATGATAATCTCCGTGCTGATAACATTGCGGTCTGTTCCTGAGCAGATGTCTGTTGCTTTCAATGTAATTGATTATGTGTTCTGCACCGTCAAATTTTATCGGACAATCGTTATACATCTGAATTTTTCTGTTCATTTTATTATTAAAACGAATCTCCCAATCAGGCTGTTCATCAGGTGCAGGAACAGAATGGATTTTCTTTAATATTCTACCTGCTTCCATCCCGAGAGCATATTGCTGTGAATCTTCAATATGCGGTATTATCTCATTCGCATCCTGACCTTCAATCCATGACTGAATAACATATGTACCATCGTCACATTCACCGATTTCGATTGGTCTGCACATCGGCACACCGAGAGCGTCCAATTTTTTCTGCATTTCAAACATTTCTTTGCGATTTTTGCCCGATCCATGCGGAGTTATACGGAGCAGATACTTTTTACCGTCAGCGGTAACAGCACAGTATTTTTTGTCACCCGACCAACCTTTTTCTATCAGTGTTTTTTTAACAAATTCCATTTTATCCTCGCTTCAAGCCTTTTAATTTCATCTGTTCAACAAGTCTTTCTGCCCTGAAAATAATGTAGCTGTGCTCCATTTCTCCAAGCAGGATATACCAGTTGAGCTCATTGCACAGAGCATACAGCTCAACCTTCAGGTCACAGTATTCTGTAGTCTTGTTTCTCTTTTTATATTCATCATAAAGCTTCAGTTTTTCACCAAAACCAAGTGTCAGGCAAAACAGCTCATATTCAGGCTCTGCCCAAAGCATATCAAACGGATCAACTGCACCTGCAAGCTCAGATTTCCAAAAATTTACTATCAGGTTCGGCATCCAGAAATCGCCGTGACATAAGCAAGATACATCTGACACTTCATTAAATATTTCATCAAGATTAATCCTGATAAGCTCAACAGCTTCCATTACAACTGATTCAATTTCTTTTTTATCATATTTTGTTTTTGTGAAATCATAAATATCTTTAAAATAATCTTTATAATAGTCTCTCCACGCATCATAAACAGGATTATCGTACTTGCCGAATTTATTGTTATGAACACTCTGAGCATTCATAAGTGCATCGATAATACTGCTTTTCAGCCTTTTTCTGTTGGGTATAAATTCGATAATTTTCTTTTTTCCACTGACTCCTTTTATAAAATCCATGGCAAGAAAAGCGACATCATTTTCTTCACAAAAAAAATATGTTTTCGGAACTTTATATGACACACGAGCAGATAGATAATCAAGCATATTTTTCTCTTTAATTAAATTTTCAGAGAATTTACTTGATTTTACCGCCAACACGTAAGGGTCACTTGTAATTCTCACTTTGTAAACACTGCCGCTTGCGCCTTTACCACATTCACTGACGTATTTAACCTTCGTATTCAGTTGTTTCTCAACGATTGATCTGATTGCGTTTTTCAAGCGACCACCTGCTTTCTGAAAGTTAGCGTTCGATAAATTCGGGTTTGTCGGGGTGATAGATTTTGCACAAATTGACTATGTGTTCGTAGGGGCGCGCATTGCGCGTCCGTTGAATTAAGCAGAATTTTTGCGGACGACCGATGGTCGCCCCTACGATATTAATTGAATATTCTAC
>JAZRNG010000008.1:0-19570 GCA_045648065.1 Acutalibacteraceae bacterium
GCGGAATACAGATAACAAACGAGATGGGCGTTACCAACTTCACATATCCGCTGACAATGGAACAGGCGGCGAAGTTTATCGGTATTCAGGCAGAGGCTCTCAGCGAAGTCAAGGGCGATCTGATAATCGGTTATAACTCCGCAGGCGTGATGGAAGAGCTGCACTATCTTATGAAACCTTATCTTCAGTATATGGATTACGTCGGCGTTGACCTTTACTACGGCACGTGGTACGGCGGCAAACTGTATGACTATGTATCTGCAGTCCGCAAGGTAAACCTGATAACTAAAAAGCCGATTATTGTGGCGGAATTCGGTTTTGTCAGCGCAGGTGAACCGAAAAGCGAGGCGGAGCGTGCCGAAATCCTTGCACATTACGGCTATGATTCAGAAGCTGCGGCACGTGCGGACATTGAGAATTTCGTCGCAAAGCTGCCGGATGCGCTGAAATCGCACGTCTATGAGGAATATCCTGACCCTGCAACATGGGGAGATGCGGTTTTTGAAGCTATGGATAAGCATTTCTACTGCTACCTCGACGAAACACTCACAGGTATATCCCATACACCTGAGGGTCAGGCTGAGTTTTACACCGAACTTTTGCCTGCTTTGAAAAAGATAAACTGTCTTGCAGGATTCTTTGTTTTTTGTTGGAAAGATTCCCCTGCTTGCTGGTACTGCGGACAGTCGGACTGCCCGTATGAAACTGCATGGGGAATAACCGATATCAACGGAAATCCCAAGCCTGCTTTTTATGCAATAAAAGATACCATGGCTACTTTCGAAAAATAATTTATTAAAACAGCAACACCACAGTCGGTACGGTTTGTAACCTTGGGGTTATTTGTATCAGAAGTGGAGTAGTAAGACACAAAAAAGTCAGGAAACACTAAGTGTTCCCTGGCTTTTTCTTTGTTCTGTATGGGTTTGTGAGGTTGCGAAAAAATGGTCCGGATTGAAAAAGTCACGGTTCATACTATAACCTATACGATGGCAAGATTTGTATGTATAGTAATCTCATTCGTAAAAATATACGTTTCCCATTTCTATACAGTTTGATTGTACTGCTTCTAAAAACAGAATTCATTCAAAAGCCGCACTAAAACCCAACACTTATTTTTATCAATTTTCAGTTGTTGTGTTTTCGGTCAATGACCGACGGTTTTAAAGGTTATTTAAGACAAAATCATTTTCTTGCTTCACGTCATCTCCCCTGTTTTTTTAATGAGTATTAAGCAATACTTCTGCATTTTTGCCGCCTGTGGGACAGCAGTGTGAACCAGAAAACTAACAAATCCGAGGCCAAATGACCTCGGATTATTTTTTATATTTCAGAACATCTTACAACAATTCTGCTAACACCCCGGTATGTGCATGTGTAAAGAATCAGATCGTCGCCTGTGTCCTTGACTTTATCGGAATCTGACGGTTTCAGGTTTTCGATTGCTGTAACGGTGTACGTCTTTTTTTCGCCCTCCATATCGGTGAAAGTTACCGTATTGCCGGGTCTCAGGCGTCCGAGATAACCAAAATGACTTCTGTAATTATGGGCAGCAATGACAAGATTATCCGTTTTAGTTGAGCCATAGTATCGGCACGGAGCGATTTTAAGTCTGCTATAATCCCAGTCAGACATAACAGGAAGATTTCGGTTAAGATCCGGAATAGAAAGATATCCTATATAACCGTAACCGTCGATTTCTACAACCTTCATCTCCGTATCAAACGGGTCTGTTTCATCGGATTTGTTCTGTCCTATCGCATCGGTGATAGACGACATTATAGCGTCTGACTGTTCTTCCGCCTTCTTATTTTCATAATTGTTATACAAAAGGAGAGCCGCTGCAGAAAAAATCAGCGCCAAACCTAATGCTATCAGCGTAATACCGATTTTTCTTTTCATAAAGTGCCCTCCTTTTTATTTATTCACTTTCTTTTTTGCCAAAGTTAAGAATTGCCCAACCGATACTGAAAAGCAAAAGTCCTGAAATGGCAAAAACAGGTACCGGCCAATTAAGCTGACCTGTGTGAATAAGGTCATCGTCCGGTTCTGTTGTGTCTGACGGACCTGTCGGCTTTGTTGTCGGTTCGCCTGAACCAGGTTCCGTTCCCGGTTCAGTGCCGGGTTCTGTTGAAGGCTCGTCAAAGTCTTCGTGTTCGTTGATTATTGTTACGGTATTTGAGGAGGTTTCGTAATAAACCTTATATCCATCAGGAACCTGCGATTCAACAACACTCCAAATGTAATCCTTCGAAAGGCCGTCCCAGCGGTAATGCCACTCATTATCTTCATTCAGTTCGATTCTTGCAAACTCCCTGAAATCACGTAGAAGGACAATCGTAACTTTTTCGGGGATTTCTCCGTCTGTCTTCCACTTTTTAACAACGCTGATATAGGTATCCTTTCCTCCGTCAGCTGTACCCCCGATAATTTTCGGAGAAGCATCAACATCGAATTCCCAAATTTTATTTACTGTGTCATATTCCGGAACACTTACAATAAACGGCGACGGCATATAACAGCCATCTATCTCCTGAGCCGGGACTATAAGATACAATCCCGGTGTAAGGTTTTCGAAAACAAGAATGCCGTTGTGATTCGTGGCCTTTTCCGTATACGGTAAAGAACGAGACTCTGCAAAATACGCAAGATGAATCGGCAAGGATGCGTCCTGCAGATCGTCTATTCCGATTTTGCTTTCATCGTACGGTGGAATCAGTTCATAACGAATTCCGTTTCCACTTTCATATGCACGTGCAACAAAGTAAAGGCGAAACGCTACATTTTCCAGCGGTGTGTCTGTTTCTGAATCCGTAACGCGGAGAGTTATGCTTCCGTTTTTATCAAGAAAAGCGGCAGTTGCAGGAGACAGAGTAAATGTAACAATCGTGAAAGACAAAAGTATTGCAACTATCGTTACAATCTTTTTGATTTTCATTCCTTTAGCCACCTTTCTTTTTGAATTTATTTTTCATTTTTTTCTTTTTTATTTTCTTTTCTTTTTTGTTCGGTTCCTCTTCGGGTGACTGACCGTTAATTTTAGCCTTTTCTCTCTGCTTTGCCTCATTAAGCTTCTTTTCCTTTGAAGACTTAACCATAAGGAAGATAAGAAGTCCACCAAGCATCGGAGCTGCAACAGCAGGCGTTACAATAAACGGGTCAACAAGATAAGCTTCCGTAATAACATTTATCTTCTTCGCTTCTTCGATATTCTCAATTCTTGTTCCCCTGACGAGCATACGGTGAGTATTGATACCGTAAGGCGTACAGGTTACAAGCGTACAGAAATCTTCACCCTTCTGAATCTGAAGATCCTCTGTTTTATTCGGCAAAACAACACGAATCTGGTCAACCTGATACGTAATTGTGCGGTCAAGTATCGTTACCGTGAATATGTCACCGACCTCGACTTTGTCAAGGTTTGTGAAAAGCTTTGCAGACGGTAGACCACGGTGAGCAGACAGAACAGCGTGTGTATTCTCTCCACCGATAGGCAGACTTGAACCTTCAACGTGACCGACAGCGGAGTTAAGAACCTTTGAACTTGTGCCGTGGTAAATAGGTAACTGTACCTTGATCTTTTCGATCGTAACGTAACCCATCATTCCGTCACCGTTGATGTCGAGCGTTGAGTAGTATTCCTTTTCAAGTGCAGAATAACCCGACATCGGTGCGTTCATACGACGAAGCTTACGGTTATAGTCCTCTGCTTTTTCAAAGTATTCCGCAAAATCTTCAGGAGTAAGATCGACAATCAACTCATCATAGTTCATAATTGCCTTGGACTGTCGTTTCTCGTTCCAGAAATCGCTTATCGTCGGATAAAGCAAAACACATAACCCGATAAAAAAGATTGCAACCAGAACTATCGTAGAGGTAAGACCGCGTTTCTTTTTCGGGGCTTTTTTATTTTTTATTTTCTTTTTGGTTTTTTTCTCTTCCATAGCTTATCTCTTGATTCATTTTAAAATTTTCAACGTTGCCACCGAGAATTCGATAACAACGGTCAGAATTTTAAATATTTTTCTCATCGCCCCCACCGGCACAAGGCCGGCAGGGGTTGATTTTTTACTGTGCAGCAACTGCTGCGGGAATCTTAGGATTCTTCGGAAGTATCAGAATCTTCTGATTCCTCAGAATCGTCCGATTCTTTATTCTTTCAAGCAAATGTTGACATTCTCTTCTTTGAAACGAGTAATACAACAGCAACTACCATAAGGAGAATACCTGCTACTGTGAAGATTGTTGTACCGATACCGCCTGTTTCAGGAAGCAATGAACCGGTATTATTTTCAATCTCAATTACTGCAGGAGTACTGTTGTTAACTTTATAGTCAGCCTGAAGGTTAGCCTTATCAGCTTCATCATATGTGCTTGTGATTGTAATTTCTTCGGGATCAGAAAGCATGTTATATCCGTCAGGAGCTTTTGTTTCCTTAAGATAATATTTACCTTCGTCAAGACCCTGTACAAAGAACTCACCGCTTGCATCAGTTACGATTGTAGTAGTTGTTTCTACTTCAGCTGTACCGTCATAAACTTCATAAACTGCGGGTGTAACTGTGCCGTCATCAGCAACAGAACCGTCGCTGATCTTTACAAGCTTAATGGGTGTTGCGCCTTCAGCATCAGGATCAGTGTTGTAAAGTTCGAATTCAGCACCAGGAAGCTTGTCTTTTGTTTCACCGTCAATCTTGGAGATGTCAATCTTCCATGTGAATGTTGATGTGTTATCCTTAGATGTTTCCCATCTGTTGTTTTCACCGTATGAAAGGTAAACTTCGTTTTCATTACCGTTCTCTACGTTACCGATAACTGCATCCTCATCAAGAGTTGCTGAGTAGTAAACTGTGAATTCCGAATTCTTTGCAAGACCGAGAATGAACTCATCCTCGAACTCGATATCAAATGTGTCGCCGTCACCAGGATTAACAACTACTGTGTAGTTTGATGCATCAACAATCTGGTCACCGATCTTAACCTCTACGCTGTCTGCGATAAATTCAAGACCTTCTTCCATCTTATCGTGCATTACATAGTTTGTAACGCCTTCGCCGACTGTGATTGTTGACTTGTAGTTAACAACCTGACCGATATCAGCATCGTTTACCTTCTGCCAACCACCTGTGGGCTGTGTTGCACGGCTGTCTTCCTGAACGTACTTGTCGATACCCGGCTGGCCGTTCTTTTCCCAGATATCTTCGTTTGAGTTTGTGTTTGTAATTGCGCAAAGAGTACCGAGTGAAGTGTCAATTGCATAGTAACCGAGCGGAAGATTCTCGAATGTTACTGTTGTTTCCTCAGGACTTGTTGCCGGTGCATCTTGAGGTGCTGTTGCTGTAGGAGCAATTGAGTTAGCCTTAGCGTAAGCGATTGCTGCCTTTGCAAGAGTCTGGTCAACGTCATCAACATCTTCTTTGAGTGTAACTACCTTATCATCGCCCTGCTGTGTTACAACAAAGTAGTTTGAGCCTTCTCCTGTTTCGAAGAATGCATCCCACTTAGCGTCTGCGATTGTGTAGATACCCTGGTCTGCTGTCTTAGACGGTTCGAAGTCAAGCATTTTGTATGCTTCATAAACAGCGCCTGTCACAGCATTATTGATTGTGATTGTGCCTGTTTCACCCGCTGCGAACGCGAATGTTGTTCCCATTGCGAGAACGAGAGCCATTGCTACTAAAACTGCAAATAATTTTTTCATAATCTTACTTCCTTTCTATAATATAATTTGCAATTTTTGTTTTTTCCGCCGCAATCGGTTTTAGCTTAGGGAAACAGTTAAAATCCGAGCCCGTTTGTTTTGGGTGGATTTCTGCCGCCCCTTCGTTAAAACTTATGCAGATTAAAAAATCTGTTGCGTTTTGACGTTTTTGGCCGAAAAGTTCCGTAAAAATCTTCACTTCCGAAATAAGATTCTCATGGTTTTCCGGTGGCTTATGGGATACGTTTAGACTTGCGCCATTCAAACCCGATTCGTCCAAAAAGCTGCGACCAGAACAGCTTTCAGACGGGTTCGGATTTGTACTGTTTCCCTAAGCCTCGAGATCCTAAGAACTCTTTTTCCTTTTGCGACGAATAAAACTATACAAAATCGGAGAAGCCATAAAGGCAAAACCGATCATTGCCAAATTTAAAACACCATTACCGCCGGTTTCCGAAATTATCGGAGAACCCTTGAAGTTTTCAATTGCGATAAGTGTTGTAACCGTTTGGATAAACCCATCAGGATCTGTAGCATAGAAATAGAAATACACAGGTTCGGTCATCAGATCATATCCTTCAGGAGCAACCAACTCAACAAATGCGAAAAGGTCGCCCTGTGTGAGGAACTGAGTTTCGACATTACAGCTTCCGTCTTCTCCGGTTTCGTAAGTGCCGATGTAATATAACACCTTACCGTCTTTGGTCGTTATTGTGCGGTTAAACACTCCCGGCGGAAGCTGTGCACTTGAGTCACCCAACGGACCGAAAAGCATAAACTTTGCACCCTTAAGAGGAAGGTTCGTAATACCGTCCTGCTTGATAAGAGTTATCTCATTGTTTGAACCCGATGCACCACCGCTGTATTCATTAACGCGGAAGATAGCATCAACGATATCGGAAACTTCAGCCTTACCGTCAACAACGATGGCGTTGCTGACAGAAACCATACCGCTTTCCGTAATAAGCGTTTGATAATCGATTATGATATGGAGTTCATCAGGAACCACAAATGTCAGCTTATTGTTTGCCTGATCATAGGTGATTGTGTATTCATACTCACTTTGCTCAGAATCAAAATCAACCCAGTTGCCCTGAGCATCCTGATACTTGAGCTTGATTGAAGCCCAATAAACAGAGAGATTTTCTGTCATAACGTCTTCAATCGTCAGAGTGTCGGCACCTTCGAGAATGTCAAGCGCACCGCGATTGACGTGAATACCAAACAACAGCTTTGTATCTTCCTGAACAACTTGCTTATCAAGAAGTCCTGTTTCGAATTCTACAGACTCGTGTGCAGGACCTGATGTGTTGTCATTGCCCCATGTAAGCTCAACCACGTTATCAAGCTGATACTTTGAGTGGTCGGTTGTGGCAAGATGCTCGTCCTTAACTTTAAGCTGATAGTCGAACACGTACTTACCACCGGCATTGATGTGTTTATAGTAATCCTTCAAATTTGCAGTATATGCAAGTCCATCCCAGCCGGATTCAGTGTTATATTCAACAAGGCTGAAATCTTCAGCACGTATGTCGAAGGAATTGCCTGATACTGTACCGTTGTACCTGTACCTGGCGAGCCAGGTGTTCGAATTATACGGTGAATAACAAGTAACAACAAGCGAACCGTTAACATATTCAAGCTTTTCATCAAAATCATCGTGGAACACTACGTTTGATATCTGATTATTCAGATATCCGCTGTGACCACCCGATCCCGGAACGGAGTTGTTGAATACAACATTGTAATCAATCGTTCCGTTATCATTTACGTGACCTTTTTTAGTTATCATCGGTGAGTATTCGTACTGCGAACTTGCAACGCCCTGAATGGCCTGTGTGAAGTTCATATAAACTTCGTTTGACATTTTGTAGCCTTCGAGGAGGACATCTTCGAGAGTTTTATCACCTGTAAGCTCTCCTGTCCACTCAGTACCTGTTTTGGCATCGAACGGAAGCCTGTATGTAACCTTGAGTGTTGAATCTTCGTGGAAAAGCCACTTCGATGATTCATACATTGTATCCGGATTTGTATCTGCTGTGTTAAACAAAATATTAAAGCTATGATGCTGGTTGCCCTCTGCAGGTGAAACAAGAATATACGTGTTTTCTGTCGGACCACCCTCCACATAAGGTGTAAACGTGACAACCTGTCCGCTCTCAGTCGTTGCTGTTACAACAAGATTTTCGGGAAGGTTCTGAACGTAAAGATATCCTTCCGCATTGTTATAACCCCAGAAAGCTGCAAGGTCAGTCAGGAAGAAATTACCCCATTCCTTGATTGCGCCTGAAACGTCGGCCTTGATTTCGAAGTTAATATACTCACCGTCATTACCGCTTGCATGCTTCTCAACGTGAGGAACGAAGCCGATAACATCTGCCGTGCCTTCCGTACCCTCAGGTCTTGTGTTGATAATTGCTTCGACTCTGTTTGTGTGGGTATCTGTCTCACCTTCATCCAGCGGTGGGAATGTGGTGTAGTAAATAAGATCAAATGCATATCCTGAAGGAAGTGCAAACTGCATTGAAGTTTTACCGTCAGTATTTGTGATAGTTACCTGATCCCAGCTGAGATAAGTGTCCGGAAGTCTGTTTCCCCACTCGTCATAGCGCTTAATTATAATCGGCTGGTCTTTATAATATGCAAGGCCTTCACCGAGGGTATCGATAATAACAGTACCCTGAAGGTTTTCAGCGGTCTTTCGGATTCCGACACCCCACTCAATAACAGGTATCTTGTTGCCCTGATTATCAGTAAGGACGACCATTTTACCGTCTTTTTCAATCCTTGTAAATTCAACCTTTGTCCAGTCTTCGGTCCATTGGTAAATATCTCCGCCACCAGGGTTCTTGGCATAGGTGTCAAGACCGTTCCACATATCGACAAAATCATTTGAAAGAAGGTACTCATGCGGAGTTGATTTGTATTTGATAAGGAATCCTTCTCCCGCTGAGAAATCAGGGAATCCTGAAATACGGAAGCCGTAGTTCGCATATTGATCAGGGTGATCACTGACTGTCGGCTGCGGAACGATAGGATTACCGTCAAGGTCTGTTACCACAATAGTATCTCTTAATGCATAGTGGTTTTCCCATATCTGGTCATCGATAACAAGGTCCTTGACAAGACCGTGCGTTGCTTCGACTGTGATTGTGTATTCAAGAGTATTATCATCTTCGTTGTAGTCGCCGTGTGTTTTGGTTACCTGAATACCTGCAGCGTCATCGATTTCGAGGTTAATTTTAATATCATCGTTAAATTCTACTTCCGTAGAATCACCCGACAGTGTTGCATCAACTGTCGCACTGAAATCGATAGTGAAGTCAACGTTAGCATATTTGTCAACGAAATTAACACCGTTGGCATCTTCGTAAAATCTGACTCGCAATAAACCGTTGCCGTCAACATAATATTCACCAACATCTTCAACCGTTCCTGCTTCGGTCTTTGCCGAAATCTTATGCCAACTGTCAAATTCGTCACAGTGAAGGTTTGATGGAATTTGATATGTAAGATATCCGTCGGCATTGTGTTCAAACTGAATCCATTGACCGCCCGTGTTAATTTCGCTGAATTCAAGCGAAACGACGTAAGACTGACCGATATGGACAGTCGAACCATTTCCAAGCTCGTTACCGTTCAAGTCCTTGAAAACAGCGTTAACAACTTCATCTTCAAGATGTGAGGTGTATGTAATATCTTGGTTTGCTGCGGCCATCATAATGAGCGGTTCACTGTCGTAAACGCTTTGCGGAGCTGAACGTCTGAGGTTATAGGTAGCCTGTGAAACACTGTTGGGGATGTAGTGTATGAGTTTGCCCTCAAGTGTCGGTTTAATAATGCCCGTGGCAGGTTCTTCAGTATCGGTTGAAGTGATATATTCGGATACATATAGCTCATCTGTCTTTCCGTAACCCAAAACGTCATCCGCATTTTTTCGGACAACAGACTCAACTTTACCTTCAACATCACCTTCAATGACAATAAACACACTGTCTGTTTTGTATACGACTATACCTGTTCGGTCTGCCTTACCATCTGAATTTATATCAAAGAAAACAACATCTCCACGTGCTCCGCCGTAGTTTTCAGCTGAGGCATAAATCTTTTTGTTCTGCCATGCAAGGCGCATTGCTTCAGCCGAAGCACTTTCCAACGAGTCTGCATTGTTAGCTTTAGCGTGATTCAAGCAGAACGAAACAAACATTGTGTTCCATTTTCCGTACGGATTTCCGTACCATTCTCCATAACGGCTGTAACTATTTTTTTCCGCATGGGCGTTATATTCATAATTTCGTTCGCTTTCCTTATATCCTACCTGAGAAGAAGCTACTTTAACAAGGTTTTCAGCAACACTGTTTGTATATTTAACATTCTCAAGAGTGCTGAGCCAATCTTTAGCGGATTCCTTGTCCGCTGTTTTGTCCGGAAAGCACTCAGAGGTATGCGTGTGTTCCGGCTTTGTACAAATCAACTCACCGCTGCTGTAGCAGGAGTCAGAATGCATATGTTCTTCAAGATTGCAGAGTGCTTCGCTTGTAATTGTGATTCCGACAAGCTTCAGACACCAGAAAACAATAAGTGCAGTCAGAAGGGCGACGATCGGAAATACGGCAATTATTTTTTTGTTTCTGGTTCTGAACAGCTTATGGTCACGAAGATATTCATTGTTTATATTTGCCATATTCCACCCTCCTTTCTGCTTTTTATTCATTATTTAACTATTCGTTTTGTCTTCTTCCTGAACCGCTTCATAATCAATATTTCCTAATTTATCCAAAGGCCATATCCGGAAGAAAATCTTTCCAACAACCTGTTCACTACTTACAAGACCGACAACAGAACTCCGGCTGTCAATGGACGTTGAACGGTGGTCTCCGAGAATAAAGTAGTGGCCGTCCGTTACATAATACGGAAACTCGATATCACATTCCCCGTAAGCTCTGTCAATAACATACGGTTCGTCAATCTTTTCACCGTTGACATATACATATCCTTCTGTATCAATGATGATACTGTCACCAGGAACACCGATTATTCGCTTTATCAGAAGCTTGTTCTGATAAGAGAAGCAACACAGTTGTCCACGGGTCAATTTTGATGTTTTGAGAAGAACGACAATTTCTTCGTCATGAAGAGTCGGTTCCATACTGCTTCCCTGAATCTGCAGAACAGGCAATGCGAGTGTTGCAATCAGCACGGCAATAGCCGCTACAACAATAAGTGAAGAAAATGTGCTTTTTAACACTTTTTTGTACTTGCGGCTGTATTGCTCTTTGGCAATTGCCTTTTCAATCTGCCCTGACGTGGGAAACTGAAGCTCTTTTTTCTTTCTTTTTAATGCCATTTATTAAAATATCCCCCGTTAATATACCAGAAGAATCGTAATCATTTTGCTTTTGGTTTCTTTTGGATTTTAGTATTTTTTAAGTTTTTTGATTTTGATTTGAATATATTATTTAATAAAACATCAAGCAGCTTCGGCTTTTTATTCTGAAAAGTCTTGTTACCTACGGATGATTTTTTAGCGGTGCTGCCTGCATCTGTCGGCATCGTGTTCATCGAAGAAACTCTTTTCAAAGCTTCATCCAATTGCTTTGCAGTTTCATTGAGAAGAGTTGCACTTTTTTCTATGCTGTTTTCTTTCTTTGCTTTTGCCAGCTCTTCTTTGAGTCTTTCATTTTCACGGGTTTCTGTAAGAAGAAGCTCCAGCAATTCGAGTCTGCTAAGCCTTTTTAATTCTTTATCCGTCATGGAATCATCGTCCTTATCATACAATCAAAAATACATACCCATTAGATAATATCATATCTCAAATAATTTTGCAATCCATATACAACTTTTTGGGGAGGTAAATTTTTAGTACGAAATGACAAAAAGCAACACAAGACACCATAACATTTACACGTGTTGTTTTTTTATTAAACTGTTGCACTTGATAGTATAATTCATCGTTTTCAAAAGCAACAGTATTAAAACTGTTGCTTTTTGGTTTGTGAGTGGTATAATTAGTCTAGCGATTTCCAATTTGAGCAACGAGTATATACTCCTGTTAATTCATACATATAAAAATCAGTTTATTATTTAATCGTAAAACTAAGATTCGGAGGATTTATGGCTTTTTTATTAGTTGTTATATATATTGCATTTATAGGTCTCGGAGTTCCCGACTCACTTATCGGTTCTGCCTGGCCTGCTATTCATACACAAATGAATATTCCCGTTGAAGCGGTAAGTATTCTCACGTTTATTATTTCGGGCTGTACAGTTTTATCAAGTATGTTCAGCGCAGGGATTCTCAACAAATTAGGAACAGCCAAGGTCACGGCTTTCAGCACGGCTATGACGGCCGCAGCTTTGCTTGGTTTCTCTTTTGTACCGTCCTTCTGGTTTATGATACCACTTGCCGTTATCCTCGGACTCGGTGCAGGTGCGATTGATTCAGGTCTCAACAATTACGTTGCTCTGCATTTTAAAGCAAGCCACATGAATTTTCTGCATTGTTTTTACGGCGTCGGCGTAAGCCTTAGTCCGTATCTTATGTCACAGGCATTGAGCAATGCAGGATGGCGCAGCGGTTATCGCTATGCTTTTTACGTTCAGGCAGCAATTACATTGCTTTTAATTATTTCTGTCCCTATGTGGAAAAAATCATCATCCGGCGATGATTCAGAAAATGAAAACAGCGTAAACCTTTCCCTTTTTCAGATGGCAAAAATGCCCGAAGTCCGTCAGGTGTGGATCATTATGCTTGCAACGAACGCAATCGAATATGCCTGCGGTGTGTGGGGAAGTACATATCTTGTTTCAGAAAAAGGATTCGAGGCAAAGCACGGAGCACTCGCTCTGACCGTGTACTATGTCGGAATGTCAGTAGGACGTTTCGTTTCAGGTTTACTTTCTGATAAAATCAGCACCTGGAAACGCATCGGAATCGGCTCAGCAATTCTCGCACCTGCAATTTTACTGATGCTTCTCCCCCTGCACGGTGCTGTTACTGTTGTCGGTTTATTCCTTGTGGGCTTAGGCAACGGCTCAATCTATCCGAACATGATACACCTTACACCTCACAATTTCGGCAAAGATGTTTCTCAATCGATTATGGGCTCACAGATAGCTTTTGCATATATCGGTGTCATGCTTGCACCACCTGCTGTCAGTCTGATAAGCGGACTGTTCGGAATTAAGATATATCCCGTGCTGCTTGCTGTACTCTATGCGATAATGGTTATCGCTCTCAAATGTTTTGTTAACCGACTTAAAAAGCAGCATAAATACGATGCAAGCGTCTGAATTGCAAGGATGGATATTAATGAAAAACAACGATAATTTTGATATAAGCAGTTTCATCTCACCCGACATTTTTCACTCGCCTGTATACGTCTGGGTATGGAATGATCTCTGTACCCGAAAAATCATAGATGAACAGCTCGCCGAAATGCAGAATCTCGGTATCAGAGCGTTTTATATTCTTCCTGAACCAAAAGATTTTCGTCCTGATAGTATGCCGACTAACCTTACACCCGACTATCTTACTGATGAATTTTTTGAGCTTTGCAAATACGCTATAAAACAGGCAAAATCACTCGGAATGAACTGTTGGATTTATGATGAAGGCGGTTGGCCGTCCGGTAGTGCTTGCGGTAAAGTTACAGAAGCTCATCCGGAATATTCTGTTGAAAATTCCGTTTACCCCGATTTGCTCAACAAAAAAGCAACAGAATATTTTATAGAAATTACTCACGAAAAATATGCTTCTGCAATAGGAGAGTATTTTCACGAAAATGTTACTGCTGTATTCACAGATGAACCGAAAGCAGCGTTTACGGCTTTTAACAAAGAGTTACAAGACAGATACGAAGAACTCTATGGTGAATCAATATCAAAGTATCTTCCGTTAATACGAGGTGAAATTACTCCTACAGAAGAAAGCGTTCACATATTGCATCAATGGTACGATTTATGCAGTCGTGCTTTCTGTGAAAATTTTCTTTTACCCTGCAAAAAATGGGCGAATGAAAAAGGTATCGCTTTCACAGGACATCTTGATGTTGATCACAGTCCTGACGGCTGTATGAATGGCGGCTACAATTTCAATCTTATGCGGGCACTCCGTTGTTTTGACATCCCGGGAGTTGATGTTATATGGCGTCAGCTTTATCCCGAAAATAAAATAGCAGAACGAAACGATATGAACGGCTATAACGGATTTTTTCCCAGATATGCTTCATCTGCTGCAACACAGAACGGTACAAGGTTTGCATTGAGTGAAATCTTCGGTGTTGCAGGAGCTGCAATGACTTACGATACAATGCGTTATACTGTCGGATATCAGGCTGTGCGAGGAATAAATATATTCAATCCGTTCAACTTCCCTCTCGGCAGAAAAGGTCAGCTTCTTGCACAGGAGCTTCCCATTTTCACAGAGAATCAGCCGTATTACCGTTTCCTTGGTCAGTTTAACAGCTATACAGAAAGGCTGTCATATTTATCATCTCTCGGTAAAAGAATCTGCGAAAACGGACTGTATTATCCTGTTTCCGATTTTCAGGGCGGACTGAAAGCGGAGGTTATCGCAAAAAAATTCGATTATCTCGGAAGAACGCTTGAAGATATGACTGTAGATTTTGATATTGTTGACGATGATGTTATTCAGTTATCGGAGGGTGCAGACGACGGTTGTATCCGTATAGGCAATGCAGAATACAGAAATATTATCATCCCCGAAGGAGCTTTTGTTCCTCCTGAGTCTCAAAAAGTGCTTGACCGTTTTATTAAAGGAGGAGGACGGGTTTCACATACTCTTTCGGACCTCAGACCTGTAATTAATGCTGACAATAAAGGCTTACGGGCAATGCACAGAAAAGCCGAAAATGCAGAGCTGTACTTTTTGTTCCGTGAATACGGAGAGAACGGAGATTACTGCATTCATCTGCCTTCACCAAACGGTTATTTTCTTGATTTAGCGACGGGAAATTTTCATAACCTCAATACAGAAAACGGAATTCTGAACCTTTCTCTTGCAATAGGTGAAACAGCTGTCATAATGCTTACTGATGAAACTTTTGATGCTGAAATCAAGAAAGAATTCAGCTTTAAAATCGATATTTCCGACGAATTTGTTTTCCGTAAAAACACAGAGCTTTTATTCAACGAAAACGGATTTGAAAATATTAATCATTCTGAAAAGTCTTTTTCCGTTAATCTCGGAGATTGGGCAAGTACAATCGGCTGTGATTATTCAGGAAGTGCTGTTTATGAAAAATCGTTTAAACTTCCTACCGAAAAGATTGGAAAAGAAGGTGAAATCGATCTCGGCGATGTGCATTATACGGCTGAGGTTTTTCTCAACGGATATCCACTCGGAACTGCTTTAACTCCTCCGTTCAGGTTAAAAATACCTGCAAATATTCTCGCTGAAAGTAACGACCTTAAAATTGTTGTGACTAACACATCAGCAAATCTGTACGTCCATACAGATTACTTTGATAAATGGAATATCAATGAATTGTCTCCATATTTTGAAGGCGAGTTGAATTACGCAAAAGATCTTGTTTCGGGAGGACTTTACGGACCTGTTACACTTTATACGGATTGATGTCCGATTACATTGAATGAGTGATAATAAAACAAATCCCAATTCATTTAAATGAATACTCAAAAGCAACAGCATTAAAACGGCTGTTGCTTTTTGTTTTGTGCAAATTTCAGGTTATACTTATAATCATCCGTCTGGCATAATCGATAAAATATGGAAAACACGGGAAATGAAGACTCACTTCATTCCCCGTGTTTTTTGAGTTTTATTTTAAGTATTCAGAACATTTTTATCTGATGTAGAACTATCGTTCTCATCGCATTGTGTAAGTTCACTAAAAAAGTTTAATTTGTATTAGCAATAATCTACTATCAAAAGTTTACAGATAAGTTGACAGTTGTAAAGTCAGGTGTTAAAATTGATACCATTAAATCATTGTCGAAACAAGGAAAATGTATATGAAAAATCAGATTGAACAACTGAAACAAGAAAAAAATGCGGTTATTCTTGCTCATTATTATGCACCTGCTGAGGTACAGGAAATCGCAGACTATGTGGGAGATTCATTCTATCTTGCAAAAGTCGCAAATCAAAGCACGGCTGACGTTATTGTTTTCTGCGGTGTATATTTTATGGGCGAGAGCGCCAAAATCCTCAACCCTGATAAGAAGGTGCTTATGCCTGACCTTACCGCTGACTGTGCCATGGCTCATATGGTAGCTGACGGCATTGTTGACGAAATGCGTAATAAATACGATGACCTTGCAGTTGTGTGCTATATCAACTCAACCGCTGAGCTGAAATGTCATAGCGACGTATGTGTCACTTCATCAAATGCTGTAAAAATTATTACAGCACTTCCGAATAAAAATATCTTCTTTATTCCCGATAAAAATCTCGGCAGATTTGTTGCCGAACAGGTTCCCGATAAGAACATAATAATCAATGACGGTTGTTGTCCGATTCACGCAAAGATTACGGCGGAACAACTCCGAACAGAAATAGAAAAACATCCCGATGCATTAGTTTTGGCTCATCCCGAATGCAATTCCGATATTCTTGTTTTGTCCGATTATATTGGTAGCACGGCTGATATCATCACATATTCAAAGAAAAGTGACATAAATGAATTTATCATCTGCACAGAAGACGGTGTTAACTATAAGCTTATAACGGATAACCCCGATAAGCGATTTTATTATCCGAACCCTCACCCGTGCTGTGCCGATATGAAGCTGAACACACTTGAAGCCGTTTTATCTGTTCTTCAGAATGAAGATAAAGAAATTATTGTTGAAGAGTCTGTTCGTTACGGTGCTCTGTTACCTCTTGAAAAAATGTTGGAGCTTGCAAAGTAAAATGAATACAGATATTATAATAGTAGGCTGTGGTGTTGCAGGTCTTTACTGTGCGCTGAATCTGCCTGAAGATAAAAAAATTACGATAGTTACCAAAAACGATGCACCGAAAAGTGATTCGTTTCTTGCGCAGGGCGGTATATGTGTTCTGCGTAATGAAGAAGATTACAAATCTTTCTTTGATGACACAATGAAAGCGGGACACTACGAAAACAATCCTGATTCCGTTGAGATTATGATTCGTTCCTCTCAGGAGATAATCGCTGACCTTGTCTCTTTCGGTGTCCGTTTTGAAAAGGACGGAGAAGCATTTACTTACACCCGTGAGGGCGCACACTCAAAGCCAAGAATTCTTTTCCACGAGGATGAAACAGGCAAGGAAATCACATCCCATCTGCTTGAAACCGCAAGAAGCAGACCTAATATCACACTCATTGAAAACTTCACAATGGTGGATCTGATCTGTGAGGACAATATCTGCTACGGTATCATAGGTCATGACGAAAACTGTAACTATGTCAGTATAACCGCAGATTATGCAGTGTTTGCAACGGGCGGAATCGGAGGTCTGTTCAAGCATTCCACTAACTACCGCCATCTGACGGGCGATGCACTTGCACTTGCTCTCAAATATGACATTAAATTACAGCACATCGATTACATACAGATTCATCCCACAACCCTTTATACAAAAAAACACGGTCGTGAATTTCTGATTTCAGAATCGGTTCGTGGTGAAGGTGCGATACTGCTCAATTCCAAAGGTGAAAGGTTTGTCAATGAGCTTCTGCCCCGTGATGTTGTGGCCAAAGCGATATTTGATGAAATAAAAAAAGAGGGCACGGAGCACGTCTGGCTTTCTATGGCTCCGATTCCCGAAGAAGAAATAAAAAGTCACTTTCCTAATATTTACAGCCATTGTCTTGAAGAGGGCTACGACGTAACTAAAGAGCCTATTCCCGTTGTGCCGTCGCAGCATTATTTTATGGGCGGTATTGACGTTGACCGATATAGCAAGACATCTATGGAGCGTTTGTATGCAGTTGGCGAAACCGCCTGCAACGGTGTTCACGGTCGCAACAGACTGGCAAGCAATTCGTTACTCGAAAGTCTTGTATTCGCCAAAAGAGCGGCAGGTCACATCACAGATAATTATATAGAAACAGGACCTCAAAGCGAAGTTATCATAGATCCACGTCAATATGATGGATACGCAGAAAAATATAAGGAAGCAGTTTTAAAAGCTATCGAAAAGGAGAAAAACAACCATGAATAATATTAATATGAAGTTAAACGCCGATGACCTCATTTTAAATGCACTCAAAGAAGATATAACAAGCGAGGATATTTCCACAAACTCCGTTATGCGTCAGTATCAGCTTGGTGAGGTTGAGCTGATTTGCAAGGAAGACGGTGTTGTCGCAGGTCTTGAAGTGTTCAGAAGAGTGTTTGAACTTCTCGATGCAGAAACCAAAGTTGAATTTTCAGTCAAAGACGGTGACAAGGTTAAAAACGGACAGAAACTCGGTGTTGTACGAGGTGATATCCGTGTTTTGCTTTCAGGTGAAAGAACTGCACTCAATTATTTACAGCGTATGAGCGGTATTGCAACATATACACGCACCATTGCCGATATGCTTGAAGGCACAAACACCAAGCTTCTCGACACAAGAAAAACCACACCCGGTATGCGAGTATTTGAAAAGTATGCAGTTAAGGTCGGCGGCGGTTACAATCACCGCTTCAACCTCAGCGACGGAATTCTTCTCAAGGATAATCACATTGGTGCCGCAGGTGGCGTAAAAGAAGCCGTTGCAATGGCAAAGGAATATGCACCCTTTGTCCGTAAAATTGAAATCGAAGTTGAAAACCTTGAAATGCTGAAAGAAGCACTTGAGGCAGGTGCAGATATCATTATGCTCGATAATATGAGTGTTGAAGACATGAAAAAGGCTGTTGAGCTCTGCAAAGGTAAAGCCGAAACAGAATGCAGCGGAAATGTTACAAAAGAAAATGTTGCAAAGCTTACCGATATTGGTGTAAACTATATATCGAGCGGAGCTCTTACGCACTCTTCTCCTATTTTAGACCTTTCGCTCAAGAATTTACACGCTGTATAATGGGGTGAATCAATGAAAGCCGCTGACAGAAGAAAAGCAATTGTTAATTTGCTGTTATCATCAGACGAGGCAATATCGGGAGGTAAGCTTTCCGAAGAATTCGGTGTATCAAGACAGATTATCGTTCAGGATATAACCGTACTTAAAGGTTCTGGATACGATATTCTTTCAACCCACAACGGATATATTGTTCAGAAATCACCGCTGAAAGAGCGCGTTTTCAAGGTGTATCACACCACTGAACAAACCGAAGATGAGCTGAACACCATCGTCAATCTTGGCGGTACGGTGGTCGATGTTTTCGTGTGGCACAAGGTTTACGGTAAATTGTCCGCACCGCTGAATATCTTTTCAAGCCTTCATATAAAGCAGTTTATCGAGGGCGTAAGAAGCGGTAAATCAACCGAGCTTATGAACATAACAGGCGGCTATCATTATCACACCGTCCGTGCAGAATCAGAAACAGCACTGGACGAAATCGAGCAAGCTCTTAAATCCGGAAATTACATTGTTCCGGAAATATAAGATTATATAAAAACGGCAGGCAACATCTTTGTACGGTGTTACCTGCTGTTCTCATATTGCTGACTTAAAGTGTTGATTTTTTCTTTACGGATGGTATAATTATTTTATAGATTCGATTTTGAGTGAAACATTCTGATTCGGATAATATTCCACAAAGGAGGATTACTATGAGAAAATTTTTCAAGAAAACTCTTTGTATTATTCTGGCGGTAATAATGGCTACCGCTGTAACGGTAACAGGCTTCGCTACAGGTACAGACCACACTCTGAAGTTTGACGAAAACGGTGATTTTACCATTCTTCATTTAACAGACTGGCATACTGCTTA
>JAZRNG010000009.1:0-7158 GCA_045648065.1 Acutalibacteraceae bacterium
AGCCGAGCTTCTGAACAGCAGCAGCAGAGTCGCCGCCACCGATGATTGAGATAGCACCTGACTCAGCAACAGCAGTAGCAACTGCGATTGTACCCTGAGCGAAGTTCTCCCACTCTGAAACACCCATAGGTCCGTTCCAGATAACTGTACCGCTACCCTTGATAGCGTTTGCGAAGAGCTCCTGTGTCTTAGGACCGATGTCAAGACCCATCCAACCGTCAGGAATGTTGTCACTGTCAACGATCATAGCCTCAGTGTTCGGATCGTATTCCTTACCAACCTTGTTGTCAACGGGGATAAGGAAGTTAACACCCTTAGCCTTAGCTGTTTCCATCATCTGCTTTGCATCTTCAACACGGTCAGCCTCAAGAAGAGAAGTACCGATGCTGTAGCCGAGTGACTTCATAAATGTGTAAGCCATACCACCACCGACGATGATTGTATCGCACTTGTCGAGGAGGTTTGTGATAACACCGATCTTGTCAGAAACCTTAGCACCGCCGAGGATAGCAACGAGGGGTCTCTTCGGGTTAGCGAGAGCGCCGCCGATGAAGTTGATTTCCTTCTGGATGAGGTAACCGCAAGCTGCGGGAATGTAATCTGCAACACCTGTTGTTGAGCTGTGAGCTCTGTGAGCTGAACCGAATGCATCGTTTACATAGAGGTCAGCAAGGTCTGCAAGCTTCTTTGAAAATTCAGGATCGTTCTTTGTTTCTTCCTTGTGGAAACGAACGTTTTCGATGATCATAACATCGCCGTCGTTAAGAGATGCAGCGAGGCTCTGTGCGCTTTCACCAACAACGTCTGTTGCCATCTTAACTTCTTTGCCGAGGAGCTCAGAAAGACGTACTGCAACAGGAGCAAGTGAGAACTCAGGCTTGAATTCACCCTTAGGTCTGCCGAGGTGTGAGCAGAGGATAACCTTTGCATTGTTTTCGATAAGGTACTTGATTGTGGGGAGTGAAGCAACAATTCTCTTGTCACTTGTGATAACGCCGTCCTTGAGAGGTACATTAAAGTCGCAACGAACGAGGACTCTTTTGCCGCTTACCTCAAGATCTTCTACGGTCTTCTTGTTAAGTGCGTCCATTATTTTCATCCTTTCAAAATAAAGCATACGCTTATAAATTTTCGTATAGTATTTTATAACAAAAACGGAAATTTTGCAAGTAAAATTATGTCAAAAAATTAACATTTATCAGTATATACATAATTTGGCTTAAAATCGTTTGTTTATGCACTATTTTGTGCAATTTTTCGTCACAATATTCAAGTGTGAAAAGTCGCAGATACATAGATTTTATTGACGTTAATATGTTTTTGATGATATAATTTGAATATGGACTGAAAATCTTTCGGGAGGTTGCAGATATGAAAAGATATCTCAGCTTTGTTTTAGTTTTGCTTATAATTTTTTCGGCTATGCCGATGACCTTGGTTTCAGCTGCAGCTGAAGACTACGATGAAAGCCTGCAGCCGGGCGGTATGGGTTATGTCAGACAGGTAGTGTATGATGAATACGGAAATGCTGTTGAGAGGGGAGGCAGACTGAAGCCTGACACGAACTTCAGCACAATGAGCGAGTCAACGCTTCCTGCTTCGTATGATGCACGTTCCAAAAGTCTGGTCACGTCTGTTAAAAATCAGGGCGCTTCCAGCAACTGTTGGGTATTTGCGGCAACAAGTGTTCTTGAAACCAACAGCATTGTTAACGGTTACACGAAGCTCAGTGCTACGGATTTTTCCGAGCCTCACCTTGCATGGTTTTCGGTTAATACCAGGAGCTCGGATATAAGTGACCCGAACTGCGGTGAAGGTAAAACCGGTGATACATATAATACGGGCGGAACAGCTGATTACGTTGCTGCGGCACTTGCACGTTGGGCAGGCATTTCGGACGGAAGCGGCGTTTCTTCAAATTATCCTACGACATCATCTCAGCTGTCAAAGCTTCCGAAATACACGGATGCTGACAGATTCGACACAAGTTCAAGTGTTATAATCAGGTCAATGGAAACCTGTACAACAGCGGATGCCGTAAAGCAGTGGATTATTGATAACGGAAGCATAACAGCATCTTATTATCATTCAACTTCTTCCAATTACATAAAAAACGGCAGTAATTATGTAGCTTACTGTTACAATGAAAGTGATTATGTCGGAACGAATCATATGATTGCTATTGTCGGTTGGGATGATAATTTTGCGGCAAGCAAATTCAATTCCAATAAAAAGCCTGCAGGTAACGGAGCATGGCTTTGTAAAAACAGCTGGGGTTCAGGTTGGGGTAACGGCGGCGGATACTTCTGGATTTCATATTATGATACTTCGATATGCGAGTTCACAGGTTTTACTACACAGCCTGCTGACAAATTTGACAACAATTACACATATAATGCTAGCGGTTATTGGAATACGATATACGGTGATAAGTCAAAGACGATAGCAAATGTTTATACGGCAAAATACAGAGAGAATCTCTCTGCCGTTTCTACATATACGGTTGACCCGGATGTTACGGTGAATGCAAAGATATATAAAAACGTTTCTCTCGGCGAAGCTAATGACCCTACAAACGGAGAACTGATGCAGTCAATTACCGTGACTTTACCGAATGAAGGCTACCATACGATCGATCTGCCTGAAAGTGTAGCTCTTGAACACGGTTGTGTATTCTCCGTTGTTCTTGAAATGACGGTTCCGTCTACGGGATATCTGCATATCCCGGTTGAGGCCGGTGATACGGCAACCTCAACCGAAGGACAGAGTCTGATTTTATC
This sequence comes from Acutalibacteraceae bacterium, assembly GCA_045648065.1. Lineage (GTDB taxonomy): Bacteria > Bacillota > Clostridia > Oscillospirales > Acutalibacteraceae > CAG-488. The sequence goes on from JAZRNG010000009.1 coordinate 2,781, forward strand.
AGGTGATAACTGGTATACAACAGAGAAATACGATTCTGACAGACAATATAAGAACTTATGTATTCAGGCGTTTTCTGTCACTACCTGCGATCATATCAATCAGGAAACTGTCACGAAAACATATGACGATTGTTCGGGTCAGGGGTATGAGAGAATTGTATGCCTGGACTGTAACGGAATTCTCAAGGAAACGCTCTATCCCAGAATAGCTCATACCACGGGTGCGTGGATAACCGAAAAAGAAGCAAGCTGTACAGAAACGGGACTTTCAGTGAAAATATGTACCGTATGCAATCAGACCGCTGAAACTCAGGAAATACCGATGCTTGAGCATACGGGCGAATGGAAAGTCGGGAGGAAAGCTACCTGCACAGAAGAAGGCAGCGAGAGCAAAGTATGTACGATGTGCGGAAAGTGGCTTGAATCACGTGAAGTTCCGATGATAGACCATAATCCGGGTGATTGGATGGTTGAAAGAGTAACGACTTGCACAGTAGCCGGTATTCTTGCAAAAAAATGTACCGAATGCAGTACGATACTTGAAACACAGGATATACCTGTGACAGGACACAGTCCCGGCGAATGGGAAGTGACAGTACCTACAAATTGCCAGAGAGAAGGAACTATGGCGATACTGTGCCAAACCTGCGGTGCAATGCTTGAGTCACAGACAATCCCTAAGGTCGATCATGACTATATTTACAGTGTAGTCACAAGCCCGACTTGTGAGAAAAGCGGTGTAGGAAAATATACCTGCTCTATGTGCAGAGGCGGTTATCAGGTGAATATTGAGCCGACCGGTGAGCATATATATTCTGAGTGGACTCTTGTGAAGGAACCGACAGCTACGCAGGATGGTGAAAAAATACATACCTGTACGGGTTGCTCAAAGACAGAGACCGAAATCGTAAAAGCAACAGGCTTTGAAGTGAAGTCGGGCGTAACAATTGATTACACTACAGGCGTTATCAGTGGAATCAAAGCAGGTGAAGTTTCTCTTGAATCGTATGTCGATCTTGTCGATGAAGCGTATTCATGGTCATATGAAAACGATGGCCGACTCGGAAGCGGGACAAAAGCTTACCTGAAAAACGGCGAAGAAGTCATCGGTGAGTACAGAGTTCTTCTTTATGGTGACATAAACGGTGACGGTTGGTACGACGGAGAAGATGCTGTTCTTGTCAACTGTCTGGTAAACGGTATGCTTAGTAAAGAAAGCTTGGGAGATGTATCTTATTTGGCTGCGGATTGCAACCATGACGGTGTAACGGATGCCGGTGATATAAGGTTGCTCAGAGAAGCGGGAACATTGCTTGCATCGATAGATCAGACCGAGACGGCAGAGGTTCTGTTTGAATCATCATCCGTTTATACGGAGTACCTTGATATTATTGACCAGTCACCGGAACAAGTTGACGAACCCTTGGAAGATAATAACGTTGAAAATGCAGAAACAGGATCCGGAAACACAGGAGTTTTCTTCAGCATTATCAATATTGTAATCAGATTTATCAAAGAATTTTTCAATTTGTTTTTCTGATGTTTGGCAAAATAAAATTTAATCGGCTGCGGGGTTTTTGCTCCGCAGCTTTTGTGTCAAAAATTTAACGTTTTATATTGACAATAAAGTAACAAAGGGAGTATAATGTTTTGCAATAAACGCAATCAGGCGTTATTTTGGAGGTAATATCATGGCAAGAGTTTATAATTTCTCAGCAGGTCCCTCAATGTTGCCTGAGGCTGTGCTCAAGAAGGCAGCAGAGGAAATGCTTGACTATCAGGGTTGCGGTCATTCAGTAATGGAAATGTCACACCGTTCAAAAGTTTTTCAGTCAATTATTGACGGTGCACATGACCTCGTTAAGGAGCTTTACAATGTTCCTGACAATTACAAAATCCTTTTTGTTCAGGGCGGTGCTTCAACTCAGTTTGCAGCAATCCCTCTCAACTTCCTCAACAAGACAGGTAAGGCAGACTATATCATCTCAGGCCGTTGGGCAAAGATGGCTTATAAAGAAGCTCAGAAGTACGGTGATGTGAAGATCGCTGCTTCTTCAGAAGATAAGATGTTCTCATACATTCCGAAGACGACACGCGAAGATTTCCGTCCGGATGCTGACTACGTTTACTACTGTATGAACAATACAATCTACGGTACTACATTCAAGTATATCCCCGACACAGGCGATATTCCTCTTGTGTGTGACGTTTCATCATGTTTCTTCTCGGAGCCCGTTGATGTTTCAAAGTTTGCAGTTGTTTATGGTGGTGCACAGAAGAATGTTGCTCCGGCAGGTCTTGTAATCGTTATCGTACGTGAAGATCTTCTCGGCAATGCACGTGACTACACACCGACAATGCTTGACTATAAGGTTCATGCAGATGCAGGTTCACTTTACAATACACCGCCTTGCTTCGTAATCTATATGTGTAAGCTCGTTCTTGAGTGGATCAAGGGCTTCGGCGGTCTTGAAGAGATGCAGGCTCACAACGTGAAGAAGGCAAATATCCTCTACGATTATCTCGACAGCAGTAAGATGTTCAAGGGTACGGTTGTCAAGGAAGACCGTTCACTTATGAATATCCCGTTCGTAACAGGTGATGCTGACCTTGATGCGAAATTCGTTAAGGAAGCAACTGAAGCAGGATTCATTAACCTCAAGGGACACAAGACTGTAGGCGGTATGAGAGCTTCTGTTTACAATGCAATGCCTATCGAGGGCGTAGAAGCACTCGTAGAGTTCATGAAGAAGTTTGAAGAGGCTAATTCATAATCAAGTTATTATCTCAATGTCATTAACTTCGGGTTAATGGCATTGATTTTAAGGAGAAATTATTATGTACAATATTCTTACTCTTAATAAAATCGCAGCTTGCGGTACAGATAAGTTTGACAAAAATCTTTACGCTTACGGTGAAGATATTGCTAATCCCACAGCGATAATGGTTCGTTCAGCTTCAATGCACGAAATGGAGCTTGATGCTGAAACAATCGCAATCGCACGTGCAGGTGCAGGTACAAACAATATCCCTGTTGAAGCTTGTGCAGAGAAGGGTGTTGTTGTCTTTAATACACCCGGTGCAAATGCTAACGCTGTTAAGGAGCTTGTAATCTGCGGTATGTTTATGGCTTCACGCCGTGTACCGGCTGCTCTTGACTGGTGCAAGACTCTCAAAGGTGAGGGCGATGCAGTAGGTAAGCTTGTTGAAAAAGGTAAGTCACAGTTTGCAGGTCCCGAAATCCTCGGTAAGACACTCGGTGTTATCGGCATGGGTGCAATCGGCTTCAAGGTGGCTCAGGCTGCTGAAGCACTTGGAATGAAGATTGTCGGCTATGACCCGTACATCTCAGAGGGCATCAAGTCAGCTATGTCAGCAGATATGGTGCTTGTTGACGATATCAACGAAATCTTCAGACAGAGTGATTACATCACAATCCATGTGCCTCTCACAGATTCTACAAAGAATACTGTTAATAAAGATACACTTGCTCTTTGCAAGGACGGTGTCAGAATTCTCAACTTTGCTCGTGGCGGTCTTGTTAACAACGATGACCTCAAGGCAGGTCTTGAAAGCGGCAAGGTTGCAGCTTATGTAACAGACTTCCCGTCAGATGATGTTATCGGTATTGACGGAATTATCGCAATTCCTCACCTCGGTGCATCAACACCCGAAAGTGAAGATAACTGTGCTATGATGGCAGCAGATGAGCTCATCGCTTACATTGAAAAAGGTGAGATTGTCAATTCAGTCAATATGCCTGCAATGAAGCTCGAAGCTGTGAACGGAGCACGTACCTGTGTTATCCACAAGGCTGATGCAACAGACGCTGTCAAGGCTGCACTCGGTGCAGATGCAAAGACAGCAACAAGAGGCACATTTGCTTACACAGTTGCAGATGTTGATGCTCTCGCAGCAGTTGAAGCAATCGACGGAGTAATCAAGGTAAGAGTTATTAAATAACAATACAAAAGATAAAAGGTGGGAGTTTTTCTCCCACCTTATTTTTTTATCTTGTTTGTGTGTTTCTCGAAAAAACTCGACAAATTTGGGTTTGTCGGGCAGAGGTTACACCTCTGCAATTAATAATGAATGATTAATATTGAATAATTGAGGGTCTGCGACGCTGAAATATAATAGCCGATTCAAGTCATGTATGTAGGGGAGTCGTTTCGGCTCCCACGGATTCCGTACAGATTTTGACGGGACGGGCGACCCGTCCCCTACAAAATAAATTCGAGTAAAGTCGTAGGGGCAGATATCATCTGCCCGCCAATTTGTGCAGAATTTAGCGGGAGCATAATATGCTCCCCTACGAAATCAATCCAATCGGAATCGTAGGGACGGGCGTCCTCGACCGTCCGTTTTTCAGCAGATT
>JAZRNG010000010.1:0-6475 GCA_045648065.1 Acutalibacteraceae bacterium
CAATGAAAAAATTTATTTCAGTAATGCTTTGCGTGGTTATGCTCGCAGCAACACTTTGCTGCGGTGTTTCAGCAAAGGAAGATTACAGCAAGCTTCAGTTCAACGATGACGGCAACTTCAGAATTATGCAGGTTGCTGACCTTCAGGACAATATGCAGCTCAACGGTGCTGTTAAGGAGTTCCTTAAAGAAGCTCTCATTCAGGAGCAGCCGGACATCGTCGTTCTCACAGGTGACAATATCTCAGGCGGTTCATGCCGTACAGATATGTTCAAGAGCTGGGACAAGAGAAACTGTGAAACAGCTATCGGTCAGTTTATGGACATCTTTGAGGATTACGGTGTACCTGTAGCTGCTGTTTTCGGAAATCATGATGATGAAAATATGCTTTCAAAGGAAGAACTCTTTGATATATATGAAGAGTACGATTGCTTTATCGGAACTGATGAGGGTGATGCTCTCTACGGTTGCGGTACATACAATCTTCCTGTCTACTCTTCAAAGGACAGCAGTAAGATGGCTTATAATCTCTGGATGTTTGACTCAAACACATATGACGAAGAGTTTGGCGGTTACGACTATGTTCACGACGATCAGGTTGAGTGGTATGTAAACAAGTCAAATGAGCTTAAGGAAGCAAATGGTGGTGAAGTTGTTCCTTCAATGGCTTTCCAGCATATCATAGTAAAGGAAATCTTTGAACTTATCGAGAGTGGCGATGATATTGAAGGCTCTCTTCTTAACTATAACGGTAAGGATTACGTTTTCAAAGACGGTGTTCTTAAAGCAGGTTATCTCAAAGAGTATCCCTGCCCCGGCACACGTCCTTCAAAGCAGTTCCCGAAAATGGTAGAGCAGGGTGATGTTGTTGCTATGTTCTTCGGTCACGACCACAACAACTCTTTTGAAGTTACATATCAGGGAATCGACCTTGTTGCAACACCGGGCTTCACATTCAACAGCTACGGTAACGAAGACAGAGGCGTAAGAATCATCGACATCAACGAGAATGATACATCAACATATGAAACACGTCTTGTTCAGTTTGATGACTACTTCGCAGACAATAAGATGGCTATGGCTAACTACAATATGAACTGCGATTATCTTCCTCTTTGGGACAGAATCAAGGCAGGAATCTTCTTTGTTCTTACATTCCCGATCAAAGCTATCTTCGGCTATGCATTTTAATTTGAGGTGAAAAGATTATGCTTCTGCTTTTAACAGGCACAATCGACCCATCAGTATTTAACAATACAAACGTAAAAATTACTGCGGCACAGGAAAGACTTGAACAGTATGTGACTTCAATAAAAAACTATATCGATACCGGAATTTTTGCAAATGTGGTTTTTGTAGAAAATTCGGGTGCAGCGTTTCCGTTGGAAGAAATTCAGGAGTATGCACGTCAGAAAAATCAGAGCTTCGAGCTTGTGCAGATTAAAACAGACGTGGCAAAGACTATTGAATTAGGTAAATCCTACGGCGAGGCGGACTGCATAGAGCAGGGTCTTCTCAGAAGTGAACTTGCAAAGAAAGAAGAGTTTTTTGTCAAATGTACGGGCAGAGTTTTTGTCAAAAACATTAAAAAACTCTGCGGAAGAAAGCAGAATATAAACCGATTCCTTTTCAGAGATGATATGGATTGGTGTTACACACTTATATTCCAGATGAATATTCAGGAGTATAAAGATCATTTCTTCCGTTCAAAGGAAATCTGTGATGAGCGAAAAGGAATAGATATTGAAAAATCCTTTTATAAGATCATTATGGAGGATGGTATAAAATTCAGAAGCTTCCGTTCTTACCCGAATGTTGACGGCGTATGCGGCACTACGGGTACAATGTACAACGAAAAGTATGTTATGAAGAATTTCTTCACAAAGCTCGGTTTGTTCAGTCACAGTCCGTTCAATAAGTTCATTTACAAAACTTGTGCTCCTGCATTTCTGAAATTGAAAGCAAAAATAAAAGGTAAATAAAAAATACAAAAAATCTCCCGTTTTCTGTTGGAAACGGGAGATTTTGCTATGTAAGTTTTATTCAGCAGGAGCAGGATTGATTTTGCTTGAAATTGTGTCTTTAAGAAGATTGAAGAGGAATTCAAAAATCTTCTTAAGAGATTCAAAGAAATCCGGATTGTATCGCTCAGTTGTATTCATATTATCTGATGTCATCGGATAAATAAGCTGAGTTTCATCGTCAAATACAAGGTACTGAGGATAATCAGCGTCATTGAACACAGTAAAATCGTCGATATTGATGATTCTGTCGAAAAGACGGTTTATCGAATCAGGGAAGTTTGCGTGCTTCATATTCTTGATAAACCACGTTGTATCAGGCAGAACACAGGTTGAAGCATCTATCTGCTTATCAGGAGAGATGTAACGGTCTGTTCCGTTTGCCTGTGCCGCAGCGATATAATCATCAGAAAGAACTGTATCAATTGTTGATGTTGTAGCACCGAGAGAAGCTTTTTTGACTGTGCAGAAGTCTTCACCCAAAACATCAGCATTTTCGATTATCGGAAGAGTCTGATAACCGTATTTCGTTACATTTGCCATATTGATACCGTCTGCCTCAAATCCTGCCCACAGTTCAGGAAGCTTCACCTGAACATTGTAGTGATAGTTATCGATTCTGTTGATGAAGTTTGCATATTTAGCTGTGTCTTCACCGTAGAATACTGTTTCCTTTGCCTTCTCATAGTCCTCGTCGGAAACCATAGCCCAATAAGCAGGGAAGTTGCCGTACATACTTCTGAGAAGTCTCGGAACGATTTTCAGATAAATATCAGGATACACATTGTTTACTGACCACGCAAGAAAATCAAGACCGTAGGTTTCATTAAGAACGGTTACGAAAGCCTGAATGATCTCATTGATGTTGTTGCCTGTTGCAAGTTCAAGGTCATAAACGTATCTTTCAATACCGTCTGCTTCAAGGTAAATCTCGCCACAGAAGGCTTTTGAACAGAACTCTGCACCATTTACAGCACTTGCATAGGAGATATAATCAGCAACGTACTCGCCGTCATATTTTTCCATATAAGCAGCCGTAATACAGTCGCCGAGGCAACGTCCGAGGAGAGCAACTTCTGTCTCGCCTGTAGCAGCAAGGACTGCTTCAATGTATTCGTGAAGCTTTTCTGCAGTAACATACGGATCAATGCGCCAGTCATAATTGAATTTAAACTGTTCTGTGCCGTACTTACCGTTAACCTTTGTAGGATTTATTCTGTCACGACTGTCAAAATCAGCACGGCTGTTGTCGCGAGGATCACCGTTTTCGTCAAGCATCAGGTCAGCATAAAGAGGGGAGATAGTGTCATAAAGAACGTCACAGAATTCATCCCACTGCTGTGTCACAACTGCCTTGGCGAAAATACCGATATTTGCCTCAACTGTGTCCATAATAAAGTTTTCAGGCAATACCAACGGGAAAATCTTTCTTGTTGTTCCGTCAGGGTTGTCAGCTATAAGGTGACCGCCTGTGCCGACAACGTAGATTAACGGGATATCAGTTCCGATATCTTCGGCAGCTGACGTGGATGCAACGAATGCAAAGCTCGACACAATAAATGCAAGAGTGAGGATGAGAGCTAAAAGTTTTTTACCTACCTTTTTCATTCGATTTACTCCTTAGATGTTTTCCATTCATCAAGTGTTGATGATTTTTCTGTCTCTACATGTGAGAAGAAGAAGTCTTTTCTTTCTTCGCTGTTGATAACAGTAACAGGCTTGATCTGGTTAAGAACGACGCCTCTTGCACGGAGCATTTCTCTGTAATCCCAGTATGTTTTAGGTTTGAGGATAAGAATTTCAGGTTTATTGAGCATACCCCAACGTCTGTACTTAGCGTATTTCTCGTTAACTGCGTCGAATTCCTCGTCCATGATTTCGATCATCTGCTGTCTTTCTTCCTCGCTGACAGTATCCTTAGGCTCAACGAGCAAACAGTAACGCGGAGGCTTGGTTGAGAAGTCAGGATAGTAGCTGAACTGAGTGAATTCCTTACCGCTTCTCTTTGAAATGTTCTTTGCACAGAAGTCACACATCTGAGTAGTTGTCTTTTCATTGGCAACGTTCATATCAAGGTTCTTTCTGTAGAGAAGCTCAATTCGCGGAGTGTTGTTGTACATCTTGGTAACCTGAACAACGTCCTCAATACGGTATCTGTAAAGACCTGAATAGTTTGAAACAACGATTTCATACTTCTTACCGACTTCAAGCTCATCGATAAGGAGTGTCTTCGGCTGCTCTTCCTCAGATCCGTCTTCTACTTCGTCATCGATAGGAATGAACTCGAAGAAGATACAGTGCGGAAGGAGAACACCGTCGTGAACATCGAGCTCTGTAGGCATAGCGAAGAAGCCTTCAGCAGCTGCATAACCCATATTGTGAAGCGGAAGGTCACCGATGGATTTACGGAGCTTGTCAACATAAACCTTGAGGTTTGAGCCAACCATACCGTGTGCCCAGGTAAGCTTCGGCCAGATACGGGGTGCGATCGGTGTATCAAAGCCCTTTTCAAATTCACGGCGAAGCTCAGCTGCACGTGTCGGGTTGGGCTTGAATTTCTTTTCATATTCTTTACGAAGCTCAGGAGTGATTTTGATGTTCGGATTTATAATACCTTTTTCAATATCGTCGCAGAGCATTTCCCAGTTCTCTTCGAGGTAGTCAAACATTGTTGTAAGAAGAGTAACAACGATTGACTCAAGATAAGAAACTCTTCTGTCCTCGAGAGCGAATCTGAGCTGAAGGTAAGATGTATCGAGCAATTCCTCATGCTCAGGGATAAGCAATGAAACAGGGGATGTAGAGAAAGTATTGAGAAGAGGCTTGAGGTAAAGCAGAGGAATCTGACCTGCACCGTTACACTGTTTGCCGTCTTCAAGCTTGTGTCCTGTAAGGATAAGAACAAGCGGACCTCTCTGAGCAGGCATTCTTACGCCCTTTACATCCTTGAGGTAGTGATATGCTGTTGCTACGGAAGCTGAGAAACCGATGCACTGCATATGCCAGAGGTCGATAACAGATTTAGGGAGAATCTTCGGTTTACCGACGCTGCCTGAGGATGAACAGTAACGTACATTAAGACCTGTATACATAAGGTTCTTTTCTTTGTTGTGGATCATTCTTTCAACGTACGGCTCATAGTCCTCGTACTTTGTAAGAGGAACCATTGAACGGAAATCATCGATAGAATGGATATCTTTGAAATTGTACTTTTTACCCAATTCGCAGTTTTTGCTTCTTTTGAGAATTTTGTTGAGTGTTTTGCGCTGTGCTCTCATGGGGTCTTTTGTGTGGTGATTGATCTCTCTGAGAGTAAAATCACCGAGAAAAACGCCAAAGTCTGAAAAGTGCATGATAGTCACTCCTTTTATTATTTTAGACCATACCGTCTCATAGTCCCATATATTATAACTGTAATCAAGTTAAAAGTCAAACATCAATGTAAAACAAAGTGTTGAAAAAGTCCAGAAAACAGCTTGATTTCGTATACATTTTATAATATAATAATAAGCAGCTTCTGAGTACGCAAAAAATGCAATAAAAAAGAGGTAAGTATGCTCGAAAAACACTACGAAAAAATTTTTCAAAAAATTTCAATTTTTTTTGAAAAAAGACTTGATTTATCAGGAATTGTGTGGTATTCTATTTGAGCATGCTATGTTATTATGTAGCAAAGTGCGTAGATATGCGTTGATGTGAGAGGTGGCGGCCCATCGAGGTCGGGAATTCTCGCGGAGTATGTCCGATTTAAAACCGGGCGATCGAATAACCTACAGACCGGGTCCGCTGCCCTTTTGCGGATCTGTGTATGTATGTGCGTTTAAAACCTTTAAATGCACTTTCCCGGAAACTAACCCATTTCCGGTTTTTAAATGTGACAGGTGGAAACACCCGGACACGTTGCAAGAATAGGTTTTAGACGTTGCCCGCCAAATTTATAAGGAGGCAGAATCATGGCAGTAAAGGGTAAAATCAGAATCAGATTGAAGGGTTATGACCACAACCTTGTTGACAAGGCAGCGGAAAAGATCGTAGAGACTGCAAAGCGTACAGGCGCTCAGGTTTCAGGTCCTGTTCCACTCCCGACAGAAAAGGAAGTTGTTACAATTCTTCGTGCTGTTCACAAGTACAAGGACTCCAGAGAGCAGTTCGAACAGCGCACACACAAAAGGCTTATCGACATCATCAGACCGTCAGCTAAAACAGTTGATGCTTTGAGAGGTCTTGAGCTTCCTGCAGGCGTAGAGATTGAAATCAAGCTTTAATCTGACGCTCACAGGTCAAGTTGGCGCAGTTGCCAACCAATAACCTAATAAGGAGGAAAACATAATGAAAAAAGGTCTTATCGGAAAGAAAATCGGTATGACACAGATCTTCGACGAAAAAGGTAACGTAGTACCCGTAACAGTCGTTGAAGCAGGTCCGAACGTGATCGTTCAGAAGAAAACAATCGAG
>JAZRNG010000011.1:0-9342 GCA_045648065.1 Acutalibacteraceae bacterium
AGGATTGCACCGTTTTCAAGTGTGATAACTTCCATACCGATAGGTCCTGCTTTTGCACCCATACGTGTCATACGTGCGTTGAGTCCGTCCTCAAAGCCTGATACCTTGACGGGTCTCATACCTGTGATATGGATAAGCGGACCGATTGAATGTGTGCAGTAGTAGCAAGCGTGCATATTGTTTCGCCAATGCTCAGGAAGACCACGTGTGATGTCGTGCCAGATTGACTCACAGTTGTGCATATACTCGCCTTCACCGTATTCAAACTCACCGAGAACGCCTGATCTGTAGAGCTCACGCATTTTCTTGGGAGCACCCATATAGCAGTAGTTTTCAGCGTAAGCATAAACTCTGCCTGTTCTCTCAACTGTTTCAATGAGTTCAACAGCCTCTTTCATTGTCTGAACAGGGAGAACCTCACTGATAACGTCAAGACCACTTTCCATACAACGGATTGCAAGCGGAGTGTGCTCAGTTGCAAAGTTTGCAAGTACAACTGCATCCATATCGTGCTTGAGGAAATCCTCAAGGTTGTCGTAGAAAACGATTGTATCGTTACCGTAGCTTTCTTTTGCGAAGTCAAGAGTCGGCTTGTGGTTATCACAAACAGCAACAAGCTCAGCATTCTTTGAGTTTACGCAGTAGCTGATCATTGTCTTACCTCTGCCTGCGCCAACAACACCGATTTTGATCTTCGGAGCCTTGTAAATTGTCTTGTAGAAAGAGCAATCCTCGTTAACCATATCGATGCTGTCGATATCATATTCTGTAAGAATTGCTTCCCAACGCTTCTGCATACCCTCATCATACTCAACGGGCTTGAAGCCTGATGAAAGATAGCTTTTTACAGCACCCTTGCGCCACTCGTCTGTGGTAAGATAGATGTAGTCAACACCACGCTCAGCGAGGTCCTTAAGAGCAATATTATTAAGATACTTGCCAAGACCCTTACCTCTGAACTCAGTCTTGAGTCCTACCATATGTACTTCGCCGCAGTTTACGTCTGTGTGATGTACTGCAGTAATTGTACCGATGTGTTCACCTTCGAAATCGATGAAATAAGTGTCTGTGTCAGGGTTTGTGAAATCGTGTTCAATGATTCTGTCCTGAAAAATCTCCTCGAACGGTTCATCGCCGACAAGACCGTTTTTACAGCAATCAACCCAAGCTTTTCTGTCTTCGGCTGTACCGTTGTATCTTGAAACCTTATATTCTTCCGGTAAAGCAAGGTCTGCGATAGGAGTACCTGCTAACCAATACATTTTTAACTGTGCCATTATAGCCACCCCTTTCAAAGAAGAATTCTATCACAATAAAAATCAAACATCAATAAGAAAAGTGAAAAATAATAAACATTTTTAGGTATTTAAGATGTTTTAAAAAGGTAATTTTTGTTGCAATCAGAAACTGAATGTGATAAAATATATATGTGAATAGACGCGAAGATACAAGCGTTGCTTTATAATGTTCATAAAAGGAAAAAATGGGAGGAAGAAAAATGAATTGTCCTAATTGTAACACACCACTTAACGACGGTGATATTTTCTGCATTGGTTGCGGTCAGAGGGTAGCACGGCAGCAGGCACCGCAGAATGCAGCACAAAACGCACAGCAGAAGTACTCAGCTCCGAACAACAATATTTATTCTGATCCTGCATCATATGCTGTAAAGGCAGAGCCGGAGCAGAAAGTTTCACCCCTTGATACTGTTAAGAATCTGTTCACTACAGTTACTACTAATATTTCAAGCTTTATCAATTCTAATGAAAAGCTCAGAAAGATTCTTCTCAAGGAAGATGGTAAGATCAATTTTGTTGTACCCGCAGCTGCAGGTGGCGTATTAGTCGTACTTTTTGTACTTATCATTGTAATTGCATCAAGCGGTAGCAGTCCTAAGTCAGTCGCTAAGGATTACCTTAAGGCTGCATATGCAGAAGATCTGTATACGGCGATTGAAAACGAAGTAGTCGATCATGATGCTATTAAGGGTCTTTTGAAGGATATGGCAAAAGAGGAAGACTTAAAAGAAAAAGAATTGTATGAAAAAATCGCTAAGGGAATTGATGATAGCGATGCTGATTTTAAAAATTATAAAGACTTTGCAAAGTATGTGTCTGAAGTAGCTGAAGAAGAAGAGAAAGACTGGCTTGAAGATACATATGGCGATGATTACAAAATTAAGGTAAAAGTCGAAAGTCCTGAAAAGTGTACAAAGAGTACTTCAGAAGATTATCGTGATGATCTTGATGCTTTGATCAGAGATATTGAAGATTCCGCAGATGTGGATCTTGGATTTGATGCTGACGATGCAAAGAAATTCGTTGAGGTTGATTATACAGTAGTTATTGAAGGTTCAGAAGACAGAGCCAAGGACAGAGAGACGCTCATTCTCGTAAAGATTAAGGGCGATTGGAAGGTCATGAACTATAATGGTGATGAATTGTTTGATCTTGTTGACTTGTACTAAGATTTAAACCGAATGAAATCAAAAAAGAAGGTTGCGAGAGCAACCGTCTTTTTGTATATGTACATCTTAATATATGAAATAAGTTGTACGAGTTATTCTTCAGATAATATCATTGAAAAAGTCTCTTTTGTCAGGAAGACAAAAGAGACTTTTGCGTGGTGGACCCGATGAGAGTCGAACTCACGACACCTGCAATGCGAATGCAGTACTCTCCCAACTGAGCTACGGGCCCGCAGGGCAAAGCCATTGGCTTTGTGGTGATATATCTGCTGACGCAGATGTGATATACACCTTGCGGTGTGTGATGTTTTGCTTCGCAAAGTGATATTTTTGCCGTTGGCAAAAGTTATTACAACAGAGACTTCAAATCGTTCAGATCATATATAATGGGATATTTACTTTCTTTTTTCTTCCCTGTTCTGTCCATCAGTATACAACTGAATCCGACTTTTGAAGCATTGTCGAGATTTGATTCTGAATCGTCAACAAAAACAGTTTCTTCAGGAAGAATATTCCACTCTTTGATTGCTATTTCAAAAAGTTTTGTTCCGCTTTTATACTCGTTATGGTCACATGACAAAATAATGCCGCTGAGATACGGAGAAATCCTGTAATTTTTCAACACCCGCCTTAATGACGGCCAGGTATCGGACAAAACCGAGATACTGTACTCACTTTTTAATTCTTCAAAACAAGGTAAAACATCATCATAAATAACAATCTTGTTGTCATTAAGCGTCACATCCTGTGCCAGATTCAGTGAAACGGCTCCGCCTTTATCTTTGATACCAATTTCAGCTAACGCCCTTTTATAAAACTCAGTAAACTGTTCAATCTCTTCTTCCTCGGTATGCAACAAATGGATACTGTCAAGATACCTGCACGAGTTTCTGAACGCTGTCGGAGTTTTTGAAGAATGCATAAGTTTAAAGAATCGTAAAGAGCCAAGTATATTTTTTGTTTCGGGTGTGATAAACCAATTTCCCGTTGCAGGATAAGCAAGCACCCTGCCAAAATCAAAAACAAGATTTTTTATCATTGATTTATCACCACTCTTTTATTTTTTATTTTTTATTTTATCCCAATACTCCCGATAAGCCTGCTCGTTTTTGTTAGGGCCGGGGACATAATATTTTGCGTTTTTCAGGACATCGGGCAGGTATTGCTGCGGTGCCCAATGGTTTTCGTAATCGTGAGGATAGATATAAAACTGACCTTTATTCTTGTTATCTTCACCGTCAAAGTGCATATTCTGAAGCTGACGGGGGATAGGACCGCTTTTACCTCTGCGGATATCTGCAAGTGCGGCATCAATTGCGGCTTCGCCTGAGTTTGACTTAGGTGAGTTGCACACCAGTATTACTGCATCTGCGAGAGGAATACGTGCTTCAGGCAGACCGACCATCATTGCCATATCTACTGCCGCTTTGACAATAGGAATAATCATAGGATATGCAAGTCCCACATCCTCTGCTGCACAGACCATAAGTCTGCGACAGGCTGAAGGAAGATCGCCTGCATCAAGAAGTCTTGCAAGGTAATGAAGTGCGGCATCAGGGTCAGAACCACGCATCGATTTCTGATAAGCAGAAACGATGTCGTAATGCTCATCACCGTCACGGTCATATTTCATAGCACTTTTCTGCGTGAGAGATTTTGCGGTTTCTAACGTTACATTAAGAGTTCCGTCTGCTTCGGGTTTTGTTGAAAGAGTGCAGAGCTCAACGGAATTCATCGCCTTGCGTACGTCACCGCCACAGGCTGTTGAGATGTGTTTTACTACATCATCTTCAAAATTGATTTTTGTACCGTTGTTCTTTTCGATGTAGCCGAAAGCTCTTCTGACGGCTGGTTCGATTTCTTCGGGTGTAACGGCCTTGAATTCGAAAACCGTTGAACGGCTGAGGATTGCATTGTAAACGTAAAAATACGGATTTTCCGTCGTAGATGCGATCAGGGTTATCGAACCGACCTCGATATATTCCAGCAGAACCTGCTGTTGCTTTTTATTGAAGTACTGAATCTCATCAAGGTAGAGGAGAATTCCGTTCTGTGCCTCAAATGTATCAAGCTGTGCGACCACAGCCTTGATGTCTGCAGTACCTGCAGTCGTACCGTTGAGCTTGCAGAGCTTACGGTTTGTCGCTTTTGCGATGATTGAAGCGACCGTAGTCTTGCCGATTCCCGAAGGGCCGTAAAAGATCATATTCGGCAGATTTCCTGACTCAATGATGTTTCTCAAAGGCATATTTTCACCGATGAGATGCTTCTGACCCACTACGTCATCGAGTGTCTGCGGTCTTATTAACTGTGCAAGTGGTGTTGACAAGAAACTCACCTCCCTGTGAGAGTAATTCTACGGAGAATTATATAATATACACGGTCCTTTTTCAAGGATTTTCAAAAAAATAACTGCCCCGATCGACGGGACAGTTATATAAGACTCTGATTATTTGATGCCGAGAAGTGAACCGATGAAACGTACAAATGTAAGAAGAACAGTTTTGAGAAGTTCGAGAACCTGATCAAAAGTGATGCCTGATGTATCGTCACCGCCATCAATGACTTCGCCTTCACACTCAAAGTCACAGCTTACGATGAGAAGCTTGCCTAATTCGGTGATTTCTTCAACTTCTGCAGCGTAACCGTTGATTGAAACGATGAGATTTTCGGGATCGAGTTCGAAAACATAACCGTCTGCAGCGTAAAGAGCGATGCTTACGGTGTAAACTGAGCCTTCTGTGAAAGCAACATCTGCAACTTCAGCATCAGCATCTGTAGTGTAGAGAATGTCACCTGTAACAGTGTCTGTCCACATTATATCAATGAGCTCGTACTCTTCTGATTCAATGAGGTAGTTGCCTGAAGCGTAGTAGTCAGCAACGGGAGCTTCGACCGTAACTTCGACTTCGTTGATCGGTGTACCTGTAACGCCTGTTTCTTCAGCAAAAACAGAAACTGACATTACGCTGAGTGCCATCACTGCAGCAAGGAAAATTGCAAGAGATTTTTTTAATGATTTCATTTTCATGATCCTCCATATGTATTGTATATGAATTATAACTTTAAAGTGGGTAAAAGTCAATATGACAACTGTATAAATATCTTGCCTTTAGTTTTTGCATATGGTAAAATGAAAAAAACATAGTGAAGGAGTCAGTCTATGAAATACATTCCTTTTGTCAATATAAAACAGGGTACAAAATCAGTTCACCGTTACTCAAGCGGCAATACATTACCTTATGTTCAGCTCCCGTTTGCAATGTGCGGTTTTTCTGCACAGACAAAGTATGAGGGTGGCTGGTATTATTACCCTGAACACAGATTTCTTGAAGGCGTACGTCTTACTCATCAGCCTAGTCCTTGGATAAATGACTACGGTACGTTTCTTTTCACTCCTCAGACAGACAGAGTTTATGACGATTTCGGTGATGCATGGTCGGGTTACAGACCTGAAGAAGCTGTCATGAGACCTGATTATATGAAGCTTCGTTTTCTTCGTTCTCAGGCTGATTTTGAACTCACTCCCTGTGTAAGAGGCTGTAAAATACGTCTGACGTATCCTGAATCAAGGATTCCGTATTTCACTATTTTCCCGGTAAAAGGTGATTACGGTTATGAAATCGACTTTGAAAACAACTGTGTAAAGGCTTGGACAAACGGAAAAAGCGGTGGTACAGCGGTAGATTTTAAAACATACCTTGTTATTAAGTTTGATAAGCCTATAGATAAGGAAAATTCTCGCTTCGGAGAAGTCGGAAACGAGGGTAAGGAAGCCTGCGTACATATCGCTTTTGACGACAAGATTATCACAGCTGACATTTCGAGCTCATATATCAGCTTTGAACAGGCTTTTGAAAATATGAAGCAGGATAGTCTGGGCAAAACTTTTGAAGATGTTCAGGCAGAGGCAGAAGCTCTTTGGGAAGAGTATCTTTCGAGAATAGAAATCGAAACTGACGATGAAAGACAGATGAAAACTTTCTATTCCTGTATGTACAGAACAGGTCTTTTCCCGCATAAGGCTTACGAAATTGATAAGGATGGTAAAAAGATACATTACTGTCCGTCAGACGGTAAGGTACATGACGGTGTACGCTATACCGATAACGGCTTCTGGGATACATACCGTTCAGAATTTCCTCTTCTTGCACTCATCGGCAGGGATGAATATGCCGAAATGCTTGAAGGCTTCATTGTTGACTACACAGAGGGTGGTTGGCTCCCGCGTTGGCCGTCGATCGGTGAGAGAGGCTGTATGCCGAGTACACTTCTCGATGCAGTGATCGCAGACGCCGCAGTAAAGGGAATTATCAGCGGTAATTTGCTTGAAACTGCACTTGAGGGTATGCTTCACCATGCAAATAATGACTCAGACGATGAGGACTACGGCAGAGAAGGTGCAAGCTACTACTGCAAGCTCGGTTATGTTCCTAAGGATCTTTTCAGCAACAATGTCAATCTTTCACTTGATGCGGCTTATGGTGATTTCTGTATCGCACAGGTAGCTAAGGTGCTTGGACGTGATGAGCTGATTGACGAATATATGGCACGAAGCAAGAATTACGAAAAGCTTTTTGACAAAGAAACAGGTTTTATGAGAGGCAGAAAGCTCGATGGCAGCTTTGAAGACAACTTTGACCCGTATGATTGGGGCGGAGATTACACAGAAGGCAGTGCATGGCAGAATTCGTTCGCTGTGCCTCACGATTTCTATGGTCTTGCTGAACTTTACGGCGGTAAGGACAAGCTGATTGAAAAGCTTGATGAGTTATTTGCAGCAGAGCCGAAGTATAACATCGGCGGATATGATGTAGAAATTCACGAAATGACGGAAATGGCTGCAGTTGACTTCGGCCAGTGTGCGATTTCAAATCAACCGAGCTTCCATATTCCGTATATTTATGCTGTTCTCGGTGAAAAGGAAAAGACTGAATACTGGGTTGAAAAGCTTTGCAGAGAAGCTTTCAGCTTTGAGGATGATGGATTCCCGGGCGATGAGGACAACGGTGCGACAGCATCATGGTACATTCTCGGAACACTCGGAATTTATGATATCTGTCCCGGTAAAAACGAGTATATAAGAATCAAAAAACTCGTTAAAAAAGCAAAAATTCTTGGAAAAGAAATATAATAAAGAATTATTGAATGAGGGGTTCACCGCTTATCATCGGCTGTGACCTCAGAAAAGCTGACGATGACGCAATGGCGATCCTGAAAAATAAAATGCTTATCGAAATCAATCAGGACGAAGCATACAGACAGCCTTTCCGGGTGAATGGTGACAGGCATATAAATAAAAACCGTAAAGGGGATGAGCCTCTTTATGAATATTGTCCTGTAGATGGACCGATTCTTGTACGCTTTCTCGCAAACGGTAACTCCGAACGAAATAGGACTTACGAAAAAACTCATAAACAGAGGTTCAGTCGAGTTATACTGTACGGACTGTCTTTGCGAGATTTTTAAGTGTGAAAAATCCCTGCTTGAGAAGAAAATAGAACAGTTCAAAAAGCAGGGATGCGTGTTGTTTGTATAGTATAGGGGAACAGTAGCGGAACTTCTGAAAATTTAAAGTAAATCTTAAAAAGAAAAAGCCTTGCCGATCGGCAAGGCTTTTAGCATATATCTTATTTTGAATTTGAATAGTTGGGAGCTTCCTTTGTGATGAAAACATCGTGCGGATGGCTTTCGATGAGACCTGCATTTGTGATACGAACAAACTTTGTCTTTGTCTTGAGCTCTTCAATGTTGTGGCATCCGCAATAACCCATACCTGCACGAAGACCGCCGAGCATCTGATAGATTGTGTCAGCAACCGGTCCCTTGTAAGGTACACGACCTTCAACTCCTTCGGGAACAAGCTTCTTGTTGTCTTCCTGGAAGTATCTGTCCTTACTACCGTTAGCCATAGCACCGAGGCTACCCATACCACGGTAAACCTTGAAGCTTCTGCCCTGATAGATTTCTGTTTCACCCGGTGATTCCTTACAGCCCGCAACGAGTGAACCGACCATGATTGCACTTGCACCTGCGGCAATAGCCTTAACAAAGTCACCTGAGTACTTGATACCACCGTCAGCGATAACTGAAACACCGTGCTTTGCGGCAACGTTTGCTGAGTCGAATACTGCCGAGATCTGCGGAACACCGATACCTGCAACAACACGTGTTGTACAGATAGATCCGGGGCCGATACCAACCTTAACGCAGTCAGCACCTGCAGCGATGAGAGCTTCTGTAGCCTCAGCTGTTGCAACGTTACCTGCAACGAGTGAAATTTCAGGATATGCAGCCTTAACCTTTGAAACAGCCTTGATGATGTTCTGGCTGTGACCGTGTGCAGAGTCAAGAACGAACATATCTACGCCTGCTTCAGCAAGGATAGCAGCTCTGTCAAGAACGTCAGCTGTTGCACCGAGAGCCGCAGCGCAAAGGAGTCTGCCTCTTGAATCTCTTGCAGAGTTGGGGTACTGAACACTCTTTTCGATATCCTTGATTGTGATAAGACCCTTGAGGAATCCTGCATCGTCAACCAAGGGGAGCTTTTCGATTCTGTGTTTCATAAGAATCGCCTTAGCCTGCTCAAGGTTTGTACCTACAGGAGCAGTAACAAGGTTTTCCTTAGTCATAACTTCGCTGATTTTGATGTTAAAATCAGTCATAAAAC
Organism: Acutalibacteraceae bacterium; assembly: GCA_045648065.1. Classification (GTDB taxonomy): domain Bacteria; phylum Bacillota; class Clostridia; order Oscillospirales; family Acutalibacteraceae; genus CAG-488. Next base: position 9,138 of record JAZRNG010000011.1, read on the forward strand.
GCATATCGCGGTTTGTAAGAATACCAACAAGCTTGCCCTGTTCATCACAGATAGGCACACCTGAAATCTTATACTTTCTACAAAGGTTTTCAGCATCATAAGCATAGTGGTCAGGTGTAAGGCTGAAGGGTGCAGAGATAACACCGTTTTCAGAACGCTTAACCTTGTCAACTTCCTGTGCCTGAACTTCCATGGGCATATTTTT
>JAZRNG010000012.1:0-6430 GCA_045648065.1 Acutalibacteraceae bacterium
TGTCAGCACACGATTGAGAGCCGTTACGTTTGTAGTAACACCTGTCGAAAGCTCTTTCATCTCACCAAGTGACTTGTAAACATTTTCAAGCTGTTCAGAAACTGTCTTGAATGACGAATCGAGCCTTGTTGAAAGAGTAGCTGTAAGCTTTTCGTCTACGGTTTCTCTCATCTGGTCAAGTTTCTTCTCGTTGCTCTCCTGCATTCTGCCGATTGCCGCATCGAGAGTACGTGTCTGCTTTTCGTTGAGTTCTGCACTGCTTGTACGGATAAGATTCAGAGAATCCGTCATATCTTTATTGAGTTTGATAAGCGTTTCGTAATTCTGGCGTGTCATCTCATCAAGCTTTCCCGTCATCATACGAAGGCTTTCGTTTACCTCACGTCTGTTACGTTCAAACTCCGATGCATTATTTCCCGTTGTCTGCTGAAGGTACATCGAAAGTGCAGAAACCTGCCTTTCAAGCTCTTCGATTTTTTTGCTGTCGCTGCCTGATTTAACAGTTTTCAGTACATAAAAGAGTAATACAATCATTATTACTGCAAGAACTGCAACGACTGCGATAAGTATATCTGTCAAAGGATCACTCCCAAATATAAATATTCAGCATATTATACCAAAAATGTTGCAAATAAACAATATTAAATTTCAAAAAAATATGGCATTTTTGCAATATATTTGATATAATGAATACGTTTATTCTGATTGTTTTTACAAAACTTCAATGTTGTAAAGAGGTTTCACATATGATAAAACGAATTTCAAGTGTTATTCTTATTTTTGCTCTGCTCATATGCACATTCTGTGCCTGTGGAGACGATGACGACATCAGTCTAATCATGCCGATCGCTTCAGATCCGCTCTGCCTTGACCCGCAGATTGCAGAAACCTCAACTGCAAAAACGATAATCAATAACTGTTTCGAGGGTCTTGTCCGACTTGATAACAGGCAGAAAATCGTCAGTGGTGTTGCCGAAAGTTGGGAAATTTCCCCCGACGGACTTACTTACACCTTCACCCTTCGCAAAGACACAAACTGGCAGCTTCTGAAGGCTTACGGTGATGTACTTGACGATGAAAACTTTATGGAAAGCTTCAGGACACAGGTAACAGCTCACGACTTCGAGTTTGCTTTAAAAAGAGCTGTAGATAAAATCACTGACTCACCCGATGCGGATAAACTCTACTGCATCAGAAATGCAAGAAAAATCCACAACGGTGAGGCCGACAAATCGACTCTCGGTGTAAGTGCAACTGATGACCACACACTTGTAATCAACCTTGAACGAGCAAACCCTGACTTTCTCAGAATACTTACTCTTCCGCTTTGTATGCCCTGTAACGAAGAGTTTTTCAAGGCTACGGGAGCAAAGTACGGACTTGAGCTCAAGTACACTTTCTGCAACGGACCTTTTTACCTCGGACGCTGGACCGTTGACCATTCACTCGTTATGTACAGAAATGAAGGCTATAAGGGTGATGCCCCTGTCAGACCTACAGCGGTTTACCTTAACATCAATAAGGATGAAAACTCCGTTATCACAAAGCTCAAACAGAACGATTACACCTGTGCATATATCTCAGACAATGCGTATTTTTCATCTCTTTCAGAAACTGATTCTGACTTTGAAGTGACCGAAAACGCAGTTTCAGGACTTGCATTCAACTGTTCAGATGCATTTATGAGCAACGAAAATCTCCGCAAGGCGATCGTTATGCTCTCAAAAACAGAAAACCTTATTAAATCCGCTCAGGCTACAGATGTCGCTTCCGGAATTATCCCCGCTTCTTGCCGATATGCCGACTCATCTTACAGAGAAGCCGCAGGAAGTATCACTCCTGTAAACTACAACGAAGAGTCCGCACTGGCACTCTGGAGAAAAGGGCTTGAAGAGACAGGCTCTGACTCCGCAGGTATCAGAATCATTTGCACTGATGAGTATGCAAGTCAGATGCAAAGCATCATCCAAAGCTGGCAGAAGGTATTCAGTACCACTATAGTGGCAAAGGTAGAAATCCTCAGCGAAGCTGATCTCAACGACGCTGTAAAGAACGGTAACTACCAGATCGCAGTCACACAGATTACTGCTAAAACATCTACTCCGGCTGACGTGCTGAAGATTTTCACTACTGATAACACTAAGAATATCTTCAACTTTTCTGACGAAACCTATGATGTACTCACAGATAAAATCATCTGCGAATTTTCGGGCGATGACATCCTTGCAAAAACCAAAGCTGCCGAGCAAATGCTCATAGACAAGGCAGTTTTCATTCCGTTATTTAACCATGGTGATTATCTTGCTTTCAGCAGCGAAGCCAGAAACATCTACGCTATGCCGTCTTTTGAGGGTGTGTGTTTTATCGACGGAGGGTTGAGGTAATGCTGTTTTTAAAGAAGAACAAGGTTCTTGCAGTTTTGTTCTGGGTTCTCTGTCTTGCCGTAATGTATGTCATTTTCACATTTTCTTCGGCAACGGGCGCAGAATCAGAGCAGGTCAGTCAGAATCTCCTTTCAAAAATCATAGAGTTTATAGGAAATATAATCTCACATAACGCTTTACGTAAAATTGCACATTTCAGCGAATTTGCGGCTTTGGGCTTCTGCTTCACAGGAGCAATACATTACACCTTCGGCAAAAAGAAATTTTATCTCCCTCTCATTCCCTGCTTTTTATATGCCGTCAGCGATGAGGTGCACCAGTACTTTGTGCCTGAACGTGCCTGTCGCGTTTTCGACATCTTTGTAGATACGTGCGGAATTATTACAGGTATCGGAATTTTTTTCCTGACAATTTTGATAATAACTAAAATTACAGAAAAAAGGTCGAGCAAGTAGCTCGACCTTTTACTTTTTATTCAATCTCTTCAATATCATACGGTGTGGTCTGGTAAACAAAATAGTTCAGCCAGTTTGAGAAAAGAAGATTTGCGTGTGATCGCCACGTTGCAAGAGGCATCTTTGTGGGATCATCGTCAGGGAAATAATTCTTAGGAATCTGAATATCAAGACCCTTTTCTCTGTCACGGAAATATTCGTCACGAAGTGTTGTTGCATCGTACTCTGAATGACCTGTCACAAAAATCTGCTTTCCGTTTTCAGAAGAAACAGCATAAACCCCTGTTTCCTCAGAAGATGCGAGAATTTTAAGCTCATCAATCTTTTCAACATCCTCACGGCTGATACTTGTGTAACGTGACTGAGGCACCATAAAAATATCATCAAATCCACGGAAAAGGATTGAACGCTTGTAATCCACCGTGTGAGGAAAAACGCCTGAAATCTTCTGCGGAAGACGGAATTTATCGATACCGAAATGGTAGTAAAGACCTGCCTGTGCACCCCAGCAGATGTGGAATGTGCTCGTTACGTGTTTCTTGCTCCACTCCATTATCTCGCAAAGCTCGTCCCAGTATTCAACCTCTTCAAAATCCATCAGTTCAACAGGTGCACCTGTGATGATCATTCCGTCATACTTTTTGTGCTTGATTTCCTCAAAAGTCTTATAGAATGTGAGCAGATGCTCCGCTGAAGTGTGTTTTGATTTATGTGAGCTCGTATGAATGAGCTCAAGCTCCACCTGCAGAGGAGAGTTGCCGAGAAGACGTGCAAACTGTGTTTCAGTTTCAATCTTTTTGGGCATAAGGTTGAGAAGAAGTATCTTCAAAGGACGGATATCCTGCGTGATAGCACGGGTCTCCGTCATAACAAATATATTTTCTTCATTGAGCACCTTTACTGCAGGTAACTCGTTAGGAATTTTAATCGGCATAAATTATCAACTCTTAATCTTAGTCTTCTACCTTGCTGAGCGCCTGTGCGATATCCTCGATAAGGTCTTCTGCACTTTCGAGACCGCATGAGAAACGAACAAGGTTTGCAGGTACACCTGCTGCTGCAAGTTCTTCGTCATTCATCTGACGGTGTGTTGCACTTGCAGGATGCAAACAACAGGTTCTTGCATCTGCAACGTGTGTTTCGATTGCAGCAATTTTAAGGTTTTTCATAAATGTTTCTGCAGCAGCTCTGCCACCCTTGAGACCGAAGCTTACTACACCGCAAGAGCCCTTCGGGAGGTACTTCTGTGCAAGGTCGTAGCACTTGTCACCCTCAAGTGACGGATAAGTTACCCAGTCAACCTTGTCGCTTGACTGAAGGAACTTCGCAACTGCGAGACCGTTTTCACAGTGTCTTGCCATTCTCACGTGAAGGCTTTCAAGTCCGAGATTGAGAAGGAAAGCATTCTGCGGAGACTGGATTGAACCGAAATCACGCATAAGCTGTGCTGTTGCCTTTGTGATGAATGCACCCTCAAGTCCGAAACGCTCTGTATATGTCACACCGTGGTAGCTGTCATCAGGAGTGCAGAGACCGGGGAATTTGTCAGGATACTTTGTCCAGTCAAACTTACCTGAATCAACGATACAACCACCTACGCCTGCACCGTGACCGTCCATATACTTTGTCGTTGAGTGTGTTACGATATCAGCGCCCCACTCAAACGGACGGCAGTTTACGGGAGTTGCAAATGTATTGTCAACGATGAGAGGAACACCGTGTGCGTGAGCAGCATTTGCAAAACGCTCGATGTCAAAAACATTGAGTGCAGGGTTTGCGATAGTCTCACCGAAAACAGCCTTTGTGTTCGGTCTGAAAGCTGCTTCAAGCTCTTCGTCAGAGCAATCAGGCTCTACGAAAGTAAATTCAATACCCATTCTCTTCATCGTAACAGCGAAAAGGTTGTATGTTCCGCCGTAGATTGTTGAAGAAGCAACGACGTGATCACCGCAGGATGCGATATTGAAAACAGCATAGAAGGAAGCTGCCTGACCTGAAGAAGTGAGCATTGCTGCCGTACCGCCCTCAAGCTCGCAGATCTTAGCTGCAACTGCATCGTTTGTGGGGTTCTGAAGTCTTGTGTAGAAATAGCCTGAAGCTTCAAGGTCAAAAAGCTTACCCATATCTTCGCTTGTTGCATATTTAAAAGTTGTGCTCTGAATAATCGGAATCTGACGGGGTTCACCGTTGCCCGGTGTGTAACCACCCTGAACGCACTTGGTTTCGATTCTTAAATCGCTCATAATATAACCTCCAAAATAAAATAAAACCGTCCCAAAGCAAGAACTTTGAGACGGGAAATATACCCGCGGTACCACTCAAATTGCAGTAAAAACTGCCACCTTCAGGCTCTGACAAGCCCTTCACCTTAACGCGGTAGAACGAAGCACCCTACTTAATTTCAGATACTCAACTCGGAAGCCATAGGCAACTGAGAAATCCGCTGTCAGCTCACACCATCCGCTGACTCTCTTAAAACTTCAGACTCTGCCCTCTTCGTCACAGTTATTAAATGAATGATAACACTAAAATTGAGAAATGTCAACTTTAATTTAAAAAGGAACGGCAACCACCGTCCCTTTTTGCAAACAATTAATTGAAGATGAAGCCAAATACAATTTCGAGGATACCTGAAATGTAGTTGAGCCACTTCATAATAAGACTGACAGCTGACATTTCATTCTCTTCAGGCTCACCGACATCAGGTTCAGTAATTTCAGGCTCCTGATCAATGACGCTGATGTACTCCTGCCACTCAGACATCGTCGCAAGCTCCTCTATCGGCTTTGACTGGTCAATACCGTCAAGAAGTGCACCTGCTTTATTAAGCAGATAAGTATCAGTAAATCCGATCAGACCGTCGTGGTTACAGTCTGCTGCAAGATATGCCGCTTCGCCTAAGCTGTCCGAATCCAGCATACCGGCTCTGATAGCCTCCGTATAGACAGCATCCTGTCCGTCATACCAACCGTCAGAGTTTACGTCACCGAAAAGAACGAGAATATACTTTGCGACAGCCTTACCTGTAGTTTTATCCGTTGCCGTTACAAGTGTTCCCGTTGTGATGCAACCGTTCACATTTTCATACGAATATGTGACATTTGTAAGCTTCAGGAAATCATTTTCGAGCTTTTCAGCCGTGATACCCGGATAAATACCGTATACAAACTCAGCTTCAATCTCTTTCCAATGAGCATAGAGAGTCTGCTTTCCTACAGCAGTTGCAGATGTCGAAGCATAAACCTGTGTGCCTCCGTAAGGCTCGGTAAACCAACCGATAAAATCCGCATCATTTCTCTGCGGTGTCGGCAATGTGCCGTAAGTCTGACCGTAGAAAATATTTCTACCCGATGCTGTGTGAATGTCGCTTCCGTTATAAACCTCCATCTTGATTCTGAACTTGAAGTTATTGAACACAGGAGCAACAGAATCTCTGTAAAGCCAGAACTTATAGTTTGAAATCTCACTTGCAGCTCTGTCTGATGAAACAGGAATATCAAATGTACCGCCTGAGATTATGTCCGCAACGTGACGCTTACCGTCAGGGTTTGACATAGCATCATTGAAGAGCTCAAGAACGATGATTGCATT
>JAZRNG010000013.1:0-8354 GCA_045648065.1 Acutalibacteraceae bacterium
GCTCAGCCCTGGCTCAGGCTGCCTTCGGCAACGATTCCTTTCGCAACTGCCGTAAGCCTTGCCACGGCCTTGAATAGCAGTTGTTACTGATAATGCGATGCGCCTCTATCGTTAATTTTTTATTAACTTTGGGATATAGTAACATACTATAATATAAAATGCAAGAGTTTTTTTGCATTTTGTTAAAATAAAAACGTAGTAAGTTTTTCACAAATCGGAAGTGTTGTGTTTGTAAAAGATTACGAAAAGGAAAGTGTGACACAACGCTTCAGAAACTCAGAAATGATAAGATAAAAATAAAGCAGCAACTCCCTGATGAAAGTTGCTGCTTTTAAGTGAACTTAATTATGCTGCAAAGTTTGCGAAGAAGTTCTCAATGATGTCGATGATGCCTGCTGCATCGAACTCGCCAAGGTATGCAAGAAGCTCTTCAACGAATGCAAGAATCTGTGCTACGAAATCCATTATTTTATTCCTCCTCAAAATAGTCGGTCTTAACCGCATACAAAGTGTAACATATGCAACACGATGTAGTCAATTCGCAAAAATGGAGAAATTTCGGACTGAAACTCGTACAGTTTTGTGATTCTGTATAAGTTATCTCAACAAATCCTCAACTTTTTCTTTCATAGCCTCTGCACTATCTCTGTAATACTGCGTCTTCGGGTTCGGATGCTTATTCTCGTCCCAAAGTTTCTGTGCAACGGGAGCCCAGGCTGCCGCAAATTTATCACATTTAGCACACAGATGCTCGACACCTTCCTGATTTACGAGGTCGGTTGATTTCGCACCTGTCATTTTCACGATCTTACGAAGGTAATCGGGATTTTCGAGAAGGGGACAAGGACGCAGATGATTGTCATTGAACGGCTGATTGTGGTAATAAGCCATAAAAAGCGGACTCTGCAAAGCTTCAAGAAGTGTGTGTGTACGGATGTTTGAGTCTGAGAAGTGAACGAAAACGCAAGGCTCCATATCGCCTGCTGAGTTGATGTGGAAGTAGTTTCTGCCACCTGCTATGCAACCGCCGACGTACTCACCGTCATCCTGAAAGTCCATTACAAACATAGGTTTGCCGGTCTTGCTGTTTCGCACCTTTCTGAGCCAGTTGTACATATAAGTTCTCTGTTCAGGAGTGGGGATAAGCTCTTCGACAGCGTCTGTGCCGACAGGCATATAGTTGAAGTAAAGACCGAACTTGACACCTTTTTCGACCATCAGGTCAAGGAAGGAGTCGCTCGTAACCTCGTCGATATTTTTGGAAGTATAGCAAACGGAGATACCGTAGATACACTTGTTTTTCTTCAGAAGGTCGAGAGCCTTCATCGTGCAGTCATAAGCACCGTCTCCACGGCGGTAATCGTTGGATTCTTCGCTGCCTTCTATACTCAGGGCGAGTGCGAGATTTCCGACTGACTTCATATCTTCACAGAATTTCTGATCTATGAGAGTAGCGTTTGTATAAGCGAGGAATGTGCAGTTGGGATGCTTACGGCAAAGCTCAAGGATATCTTTCTTACGGATAAGCGGTTCGCCGCCGGTAAACATATAAAGATGTGTACCCAGTGCAACACCCTGAGTGACGATGCTGTCCATTTCTTCAAAGCTGAGATTGAATTTGTGACCGTACTCAGCCGACCAACAGCCTTTACACTTGAGGTTACAGGCACTTGTGGGGTCAAGGAGCAGAATGAACGGAATGTTACACTTATACTTTTCACGGTTCTTTCTGACGGCTCTCGTTCCGTGATATCCCGCGCCGAGGACGAAAGAAAGAAACATCTTTTTAAGATTGTCACGGTCGATGTCGCTGAGAATATCCATGACATAACCGGACCACACGTTATCCTCATCCTGCATAGCTGTGCGGAAAGATTCGAAAACCTTTTTAGGGAAAGTTTTTCCTGAAATGAAATCGGCTTTGTTTATGAGCTTTATAATATTTTTCTTAGGGTCTTTGTCTACATATCTGAGCGTTTTATCGAGAACAAAACCTGTAACAACTCTCAGAAAACGTTCTGCAATCATTTTCCGCACCTCCTTTAAAATATTCAAATTATTTTCTCATATTTTATGTCTATTGTCAACTGAAAAAACTTTACATATCATATGTTTTGGATAATTTGATAGCTTATTCAAAATTTTTGGCAAAATCCTTTATTGACATTATCGTATAATTAATATATAATTGTTTAGCAAATAATTAAATTTTTGGAGGTTTTGCTATGAAAAAGTTTTTAAGCGTTTTTCTTGCACTTGTAATGTGTCTTGCTGTTGCAGTACCCGCATTTGCAGCTGATACAGCTACAGAGCTCAAGTTCGGCGATGACGGCAAGTTCAAGATCATGCAGATCGGCGACACTCAGGATATGATTCTTAAGGATGTTGCTGAAATCAAGCTTATTACAGCAGCACTCGCTCAGGAAGAGCCTGATCTCCTTGTTTTCACAGGTGACCAGCTTACAGACTTCTTCCCGGGTGCAAACGTAAAGGGTCTTAAAAAGTGCCTTTCAAATCTTTTTGATATCATTGACACTTATGATATCCCGTTCATCGTTACATTCGGTAACCATGACCACGACTATGATGATATATGGCCGGTTGAAGAGCAGCTTGCTTTCTATCAGCAGTACGAAAACTGCATAGTTCCCGAAGACAGACACAATGCAGGCACATACAATGTTCCGATCAAGTCATCAGACGGAAAGAGCATTGCTTTCAACATCTATATGATGGATACAAACAATAAGCGTGCTGACAGCGACCTTCTCACAGGCTACGAAGGTGTATATCCTGAGCAGGTTGAGTGGTACAAGCAGACAAGTGATGAGCTTAAGGCTGCAAACGGCGGCAAGGTTGTTCCTTCACTTCTCTTCCAGCACATTCCTGTTAAGGAAATCTATCAGCTCCTTGAGGAAGTTCCTTACAACGAAGCAGGCGATGATGCAGTATTCAGCATCGACGAGTTCAAGTGGTTCAGACTTAACGATAAGGTAATCGACGGTGTTCTTGGCGAAGTTCCTTGCTCAGAGCCTCTTGAAAGCCATACAGGTCAGTATCAGGCTTGGGTTGAGAAGGGTGATATCGTTGGCGCATTCTTCGGCCATGACCACGTTAACAGCTTCCGCGGCAAGACAGACGACGGCATCGTTTTGGGCTACAACGGCGGTACAGGCTTCAGCTCATACGGCAGAGGCGGCGACCGTTCAGTAAGAGTTTTCGAAATCGATGAAAACGATCCTGCAAACTATGATACATATGAGCTTACATTCAATCAGATGGTAATGGAAATTCCGTTCTATTTCCTTGATTTGTTCTCACCTGCAATCGTAACAACACTCGGCAAGATCCTCAGATTCATTCTTCCGAGCTTCGCTTGGGATCTCATCCTTGACTCAATGGCATAATCAAATCAAAACGAAAGGGTTGCTCACACGAGCAACCCTTAATTTTTTTATCCATCTCAGAAATAGCGTTTGGCAAACTCTGCAAGGGGAAGAACGAGGTTTTTGATATTTTGTCCCGTTGTATTAATGCAGAGATGATAGCTCTCTTTTTTGCCCCAATCGCTGTCCGTGAGAAGTTTGCGCTGTTTGATTCTTCCTGCATCGATCTGAGTTATCTTTTTTGCAAGTTCTCTGTCTGAGAACTGCTCATTTTTGGGCGCACGCCAACGGCAACGCTTGATCTTTGACTCCATATCCGCATACACAAAAATATTCAGCGGTTTGTACTCTTTGAGCAGTATATCAGCACTTCTTCCGACGATAACCATATCGTTACCCTTTTCGGCGAGTGCTTTTATGATTTTCTGCTCCGCAACGATAAGGGTTGTCGCATTTTGCTGAAGTACATCTGTGTAAAAAAACGTTCTGCCGAAAGTAACGGGAAAGCTAACTGAGAAATTTCCGTTTAGCACGTTTTCTACATATCCGGCATCCATCTGACTTTCCTCTGCGACCTTGTCGATTATCTCACGGTCATAGTATTCAAATCCGAGCTCATCTGCAAGTCTTTTACCGAGCTCTCTGCCTCCGCTGCCGAATTCACGACTTATTGTAATGATTCTTGTCATAATAAACACCTCCGTTGTAGTATACTGTAATTATAGCACAAAACTCCAAAAATGTACAGAAAAAAAGCATTCCGAAGAATGCTTTTGATTTAATCAGTCTTATTCTTTTTTCTGAAAAATGCGAAAGGCTTTTGGGGTTTGGGATCGTCTTCGTGTTCTGCAGGCTTCCACAGATGTATCACACCTTCGTCATTAAGCAGTTTTACGATGATCATAAGGATAGGGAGAAGGAAAATTCCGATAAATCCGAAAAGCTGAGAACCGATATACATACCCATAAGTGTGAGGAAAGAGGGGAGGCCGACTGTTCCGCCGACGATTTTCGGTTCGATTATCTGGCGAATGATATAGATTATCACATAAATTGCGAAAAGACCTATCGCAAGACTAAGCTTGCCTGTGATGAGTGAGTATAAAGCCCATGGGATCATAAATGTTCCTGTGCCGAGAACAGGCAGAATGTCGAAAACTGCTATGATCACAGCGATAGTCAGGATGTTTCCGCCTGTGTAAATACCTAAAAGAGAAAGGATATTCAATCCGACAAAAACTTCGGTTCCCGTGATGCATATGATAAGTGAATACGAACGTACAAGATTGCCGAGTGAAGTAAATACCACACGTTTTGCAATCGAAAGCTTGTGACGGTTCTTTTCGGGAAGCTGTTTTTTTATAAATTTTACAAACCAGTCATAGTCTGCTGCCATAAAGCACGAAGAAAGGATTGATATGATAATCGCTACAAAAAATCCGGGGATACCCTTTACCGTTTCCCAAAGGCCGCTGAGCGGTGTCGCAAACGATGAAAGCGAAAAGCCTTCGCCGCCGGAAGTGGAGTCCATTATGGTTGAAGCTACTTCACCTGCACTCTTATCGTGGATTGTGTCAAACCACCGTGTCATACTTTCCGTTACGGTAGCTTCAGCTCTGTCGGGAAGGTAGGTTGCCACACCCAAAGCCCAGTTTTTGATGTCGTCTACAAGTGCAGGGAAGTCTGACAGCTTTGCAGATACGACGGAAAAAAGTGACTTAGCAGAATCAACGAGCTTTACTCCGATGAGAGATATAACACCACCGACAAAAAGGAAAAACACAAGGACGAAAAATACGGAAACAAAACTTCGTTTAATTTTTATTTTATTTGTAATGAACCTTGTAGGTTTCTGAACTGCCGTTGCAATGAGAAAGGCAAGTATAAAAGGAAAGAGAGGCCAGAAACAGAATCGGAAAAACAGATACGTCAGTCCGATGACCATTGCGAAGTAAACGAAATTTATAATTCTCTTTTTTCTGAGTTCAACAACATTCATTTAAAGGATACCTCATTTGTGAGCTTTTTCACGAATTTTTTTAAGATTTTCACCGCCGATTATCCGCACCAGAGCTTTCTTGACTTCTGTTTTTGCACGTACGCTTTTCGGAAGCCACAGCTGTGCAAAGTGGTGGATCGCCACGCTGTCATCAGTGATGTAGCTGATGCCGTTTATATAGTCATAGGGGCTGAAATACGTGCGGGGATAGATGGTGATGTCACCGACGGACTGAAGCTCGTTGTTTCTCACGAGTCCTCTCTGCTCAAGGAGCTTTGTAAGGAGTACGACGTTAGTGTCGGTATACTTCGTACCGTCTTCGTTGAAGTAGGTGAGTCCGTCGTAGTGTGAGAGGTAGGTCTTCATAAGCTCGTGACCTTTTTCGGTACCCATTACGCAGGTGCCGACGAAGTTGCCTTCCTCAAATCCGAGAAACATCGAATGCTCAAGGAAACTGTCGAAGCTGCCGAGGACTTCTACGTCTGTGTCCATATATATGCCTCCGTAGTTGTAGAGGACATAGGCTCTGACGTAGTCACTCACAAAAGCAAAGTTTCTGTCGCTGTAGGCTTCAGCGACAAATTGATTTTTGGAAAGGTCAAAATTATCTTCGTTCCACTCCAGAATACGGTAGTCCGGAAGATTTTTCTTCCAACTTTCTATACACTTTTTTACAAGCTTTGGTTTTTCGCCTCTGCCAAACCAACAGTAATGAATAGTTTTTTTCATTCCTTACAGCTCCTGAAAGATTAGTATATATTTATATTATAACAAATGCACAACTAATTCAATTAAAAAGACGTTAATTTTTTTAATTTTTTTTGAAAATTCTCTTTATTATTTTTAACGTTTATGTTAAACTGTTTGAGTATATCCGAGCACAAGGAGATGGAAGTATGGAAATAGCAATTATGGGTTACGGTGTCGTAGGCTCAGGTGTTGCGGAAGTTATCGCAATGAACAGCGACAGCATTGCTGCGAAAAGCCTTCAGGACAGCGTAAGCGTAAAATACATTCTTGACCTCAGAGACTTCCCCGGAGATGTAAATGAAAGTAAGCTTGTGAAGGATTTTAATGTCATCGTAAATGATCCTGATGTTAAAATCGTAGTCGAGGCTATGGGCGGACTCAATCCCGCATACGATTTCGTTTCATCTTGTCTTAAGGCAGGTAAGAGTGTCGTAACATCAAACAAAGAGCTTGTTGCTGCAAAGGGCGACATCCTTCTCAGATTAGCTGAGGAAAATAATGTTAACTTTATGTTTGAAGCAAGTGTAGGCGGAGGTATTCCCGTAATCCGTCCTATGGCACAGTGTCTTGCAGCAAACAGAATCGATGAGGTTGCAGGTATCCTCAACGGTACTACAAACTTCATCCTTACAATGATGATTTATAACTCAATGAGTTTCGAGGATGCACTCAGACTCGCACAGGATAACGGATACGCTGAAAAGGATCCGACAGCTGATATCGAAGGTTTTGACGCCTGCCGTAAGATCTGTATCCTTGCTTCTCTTGCCTTCGGCAAACACGTTTTCCCTGAAAGTGTTTATACTGAGGGTATCACAAAGATCACTCTTGAAGACGTTGAGTATGCACGTTCATGGGGCGGTGTGATCAAGCTTCTCGGCAGAGCAAAGCGTGTAGGAGATAAAATCTCTGCGATGGTAAGCCCTGCATTTGTCGCTGATACAAGCATCCTTTCAGGCGTAAACGATGTATTCAATTCAGTCTTTGTCCGCGGTAATGCGGTAGGAGATGTCGCTTTCTACGGCAGAGGAGCAGGTAAACTTGCAACTGCGAGTGCTTGTGTTGCAGACGTTATTGACTGTGCACGTCACCTTGAAAAGCGTAAGGCTTTCGGTTGGGGAGATGCAGTTGAAAACTACGTCGTTGATCATAACGAGGTTGAGACATCTTTCTACGTAAGAGCTAAGGGCGATAAGGTTTTTGCACTCAGAAAGGCTGAGGAAATTTTTGGTGACATCAGCATTCTCACCCGTGAAAATGCACCTGAAGACGAGTTTGCTTTTGTTACACCGGTAGCAAAGGAAGGCGAGCTTCTTGAAAAGCTTGCTGAGATCGAGGACATTGAAATCCTCGGAAAAATAAGAGTAGAAAATTATTGATATAAAGTGGTGAATTAGTATGGGACTTATAGTTCAGAAATTCGGTGGTAGTTCAGTTGCTAATGCAGAGCGTGTTATGAACGTCGCAAAAATCGTAACTGATACCTACAAAAAAGGTAACGATGTCGTAGTTGTTGTTTCTGCTCAGGGCGACACGACAGACGACCTTATCGCAAAGGCAAAGGAAATCAATCCCGGTGCTGCAAAGCGTGAAATGGATATGCTTATGGCAGCAGGTGAGCAGATTTCAATCGCACTTCTCGCAATGGCGATCGAAAAGCTCGGTTATCCGTCAGTATCTCTTCTCGGTTGGCAGGCAGGTTTCAGCACAGACTCAGTTTACTCTGCTGCAAGAATCAAGAAAGTAGATACAAAGCGTCTCAAGACAGAGCTTGGCAACAAAAAGATCGTTGTCGTTGCAGGTTTCCAGGGACTCAACAAGTACGAGGACGTTACAACTCTCGGCCGTGGTGGTTCAGACACAAGCGCAGTTGCAATCGCAGCAGCTCTTCACGCTGACAAGTGTCAGATTTACACAGACGTTGACGGTGTTTACACAGCTGACCCGAGAAAAATCAAGAATGCAAAGAGACTTCCTGAGATTACATATGATGAGATGCTCGAACTCGCAACTCTCGGCGCACAGGTACTTAACAACCGTTCAGTAGAAATGGCTAAAAAATATAATGTGGAGCTTGAGGTTATTTCAAGCCTTAACCCGATTCCGGGCACAATGGTAAAGGAGACAGCTAAAATGGAAAAAATGTTAGTAAGAGGCGTAACTAAAGATACAGATGCTTCAAGAATTTCAATCAGCGGACTCAACGATGTTCCCGGTGT
>JAZRNG010000014.1:0-5619 GCA_045648065.1 Acutalibacteraceae bacterium
CGGACAGATCGGCAAGCTTGCTTCAACTGTTTCAAAGCTCGGACTTGTTATCCGTGGTGCTTACGGTGAGGGAAGCAGCCCGAAGGGTGACGTGTACCAGCTCAGCAACCAGATAACTCTCGGTATTTCAGAAGAGTCCGCGCTCAACAATCTTCAGTCAATTGCACTTCAGCTTGTGGCACAGGAGAGAGCTGCGGCAGAAAAACTTATAGAAAATCCCATTGAGGAGGATAGAATCTTCCGAGCATGGGGCATACTCAAAAACGCAAGGGTACTCAGCGGTGATGAATTTATGGAGCTTTCATCACTTTTACGTATGGGTATCTCTAATAAGTCTATCGACTTTGATATAACAAAGCTCAACGAGCTTACAACCAGAGTTCAGCCTGCGACGATAAATGCCGCAGAGGGCAAGGAACTGGGCTCACAGCAGAGAGACATTCTTCGTGCAAAGTGGGTAAGAGAAGCTCTTGAATAATACCATTTAAGCTCCGTGAAAACGGAGCTTTATTTTTTGACCATTACTGTCAGGGAGGAGAAAACCATGTATAAGTTTACAGGATTTACACAAAAAGCGAACGCTGCCTTGAATTCAGCTATCGAATACGCTGAAAATCTCGGTCACACCTATATAGGAAGCGAACACCTGCTTCTCGGTCTTATCACGAGTGAAGGCAGTATTGCAAACACAGCATTGATATCGCACGGCGTTACTTTTGAAAAAGCTGAAAACGCTATACGTACGGAGATCGGCATAGGCACGCCTACCGTTCTTTCGCCAAATGATTTTACGCCGAGAAGTAAGCATATAATCGAAACGTCGGTTTCTCTTGCAAGGTCTTCCGGACACAGTTACGTTGGCACAGAGCACGTTCTTTCAGCTATCATCAGGGACTCAACCTGCTATGCTATGAGTATACTTGATGATATGGGAGTGCCGACCGATGAAATTCTCGCAGAGATCAACCGCTTTTCTTCGGGCGATAAGGGTCAGTCGGGACAGAAATCGGATGTCAGAGGAAAAGGAAGTACTAAAACACCTACTCTCGAACAGTTCGGCAGAGATCTTACGGATATAGCAAAGCAGGGTAAAATCGACCCCGTGATAGGCAGACACAAGGAAATTGAACGTGTGGTTCAGATACTTTGCCGAAGGACTAAAAACAATCCGTGTCTTATAGGCGAACCGGGTGTGGGAAAAACTGCGATTGCAGAGGGTCTTGCTCTGAAGATTTCAGCAGGTGAGGTTCCTGAGCTTCTTAAGGACAAAAGAATTGTGTCACTTGATCTTACAAGTATGGTCGCAGGCACAAAATACCGCGGAGATTTTGAAGAAAGGATAAAAGCGGCAATCGAAGAGGTTTCGAAGTCAGGCGATGTGATTCTCTTTATCGATGAGGTTCATACTCTTATCGGTGCAGGGTCGGCTGAGGGTGCGGTAGATGCTGCCAATATTCTCAAACCTGCACTTGCAAGAGGTGAGATGCAGGTCATCGGTGCGACTACGCTTGAAGAGTACAGAAAGAATATAGAAAAAGATTCAGCTCTCGAAAGACGTTTTCAGTCCGTGATTGTAGGCGAACCGAGTAAGGAAGAAGCGGTAGAAATCCTGAAGGGTCTGCGTGATAAATACGAGGCACATCACAAAGTGAAGATTACGGATGAAGCTATCGAAGCTTCGGTAAATATGTCGGTGCGGTATATCGGTGACCGCTTCCTGCCTGATAAAGCGATTGACCTTGTGGACGAAGCGGCTTCAAAAGTGAGACTTCGTGCTTATACACCGCCCGATGAGATCCGTGAGCTTGAAGAGAAGCTGAAGCACACAACAGAGGAAAAACAGACTGCGGTCAAAAGTCAGGACTTTGAACGTGCGGCTACGCTTCGTGACGATGAGAAAGAGATCAAAAGTCAGCTCACAAAGCTTCAGGAAGAGTGGCAGAAGAAAACTACAGAAACTTACGGTGAGGTCACTCCCGACGAGATCGCATCTGTTGTATCTGAGTGGACTCACATCCCTGTCGTTCAGCTGACACAGGAGGAAAGTCAGCGACTTCTGACGATGGAAGATGAGCTTCACCGCAGAATCGTCGGTCAGGAGGCGGCAGTCTCGGCAGTATCGAAGGCTATCAGACGAGGCAGAGTCGGTCTCAAAGACCCGAACAGACCTACGGGTTCGTTTATCTTCCTGGGCCCTACGGGTGTCGGAAAGACAGAACTTTGTAAAACACTTGCACAGACTCTTTTCGGCGATGAAAATGCGATGATCCGCTTTGATATGTCCGAGTATATGGAGAAGCACAATACGTCACGTCTGGTAGGCTCGCCTCCGGGCTACGTCGGCTATGACGAAGGCGGTCAGCTGACGGAAAAGGTCCGCAGAAAGCCTTACAGCGTCATCCTCTTTGATGAGATTGAAAAAGCTCATCCCGACATTTTCAATATGCTTCTGCAGATTCTCGATGACGGTATACTTACCGATTCACAGGGAAGAAAAGTTGATTTCAAAAACAGCATTGTGATTATGACTTCAAATATCGGTGCAAAGCTCATCAGCAATACGGGGGCAAAGGCACTCGGCTTCAGCGGCAGTGAAAACGGCGGTATTATGAGTCATTCAGCTATAAAAGAGGCCGTAACGGGAGAGCTGAAAAAAAGCTTCCGTCCTGAGTTTCTCAACCGTGTGGATGATATCATCGTTTTTGAACAGCTTTCAAAAGATAATATAAAAGAGATTGCGAGAAGACTTCTTTCTACTCTTGCAAAGAGAGTTTCGGGACTGAATGTCAGCATTGATTTTGATGAAAGTGCAGTCGAAAAGATTGCTGATGAAGGGTTTGATCCCGTTTACGGTGCGAGACCTCTTAAACGTGCGATTCAGTCGCAGATCGAAGACAGACTCAGCGAATACTTGCTTGAAGGCAAAATAAAATCAGGTGAAAAATACACCTGCAAGTTCAGAGATGATTCATTCGTTTTTGAATAAAACAAAGCTCCGTTCACGCTGAACGGAGCTTACTTTTATACTATTCTTGTCTGAAGATTATAAACGTTGCTCTTGAAAAGAAAGCTGAGTCAAAAGGCGGCTGACCGAAAATAAGCGGGAAACCTGCCGTGAAAGCGACTGAGAGTAAAAACAGAAGAAGATGCTTTTTGAAAAAAACATTGAAGGTGTCGCAGATTTCTGCATAGCCATCGCTTTTGCAAACCGTAAGAACGAAGCACAACAACGGTAAAATTACAAAGAAAACCGTATGCTGATTTTCACTCATTGCAAAGCCCCACAAGCTGAGGACAGCTGATATAATGAGTGACGCTGCTGCAAGAAACTTTTTCTTTATAACAAAACTGATTATAAAGAAAATCAGAACTGCAATAAGGGGAAGGGAAGCCAAAGCAAAGTTTGTAAGGAACTTGGTGTGCGTGGTCGAAAAATGTACGAGATGAACGGAAAGAGGGTATGAGCTGAACTGATCTGCGAAAAATTCCATATTTTCAAGATATTTTGTCAGTAGAAAAGCACATGCAGAAACGACAGCAGTGATGATTGATAGTATTTTTTCTTTTTTTATCAGAAGTGTGCTGATGATTGACGGCACGAAAAACAGAACCGTTAACGGCTGTACGATGACACAAAGTCCTGCGAAAACAGGCGATAATACTCTGAGTTTACCGTTGCATGCAAGAGATAGCAGGAAAAATGCAAGTGAGAGAAGTATATGCATATCATCCGTAAGGAAAAGTACGTTACACGAAATTAAAGACAGAAAAGTAAATGCGGGAAGATGAATGCTCTTTGGGTCACTTACAAGACGTGCAAAAAACACAGAAGCACCGATGCAGACAAGCAGACGCAGAACGAGAATGACAGGGTCTTTGAATCCGTCATAGATAAGACTCAGTGCTGCAAGAAATGCAAAAGGCACGAGAGAATATTTGATTTTTCCGTACATTTTTCTGAACTCCATTTTTTACATTCCTAACAGCTTCGCAAAAGATGCGGTATAAATAATATAGAAAACAATAAGTGTGAAATGCTTTTTGAAAAACTCCGTAATTTTGCCTACGGAAGTCGAAACTGGTTCGTTTTTACGGTAAAGCATAAACAGATACAGTATACATTGACTTGTGATTATCGCTGAAGTCCAACGGTTCCAATTAAGACCGAAAATATAGGCGGGGACAGAGGACAGCGGATGAACCAGACAAAGAAAAAGAACGAATCTTTCAGATTTTTTGGCAGAGTTTCCGATTGCTTTTATCCAACCGCAAGCGAACAGGATGAAAATCGGAGCGAAAATCACAACGATTCCGAGCAGATTTGCAACTGACATCGTTGAAGTGATGTTTTCACTGATATAGTCAACACCTGTCATATATTCATTCGGTACAACCGATTGCAACCATTCCTTTGTGAGAGGAAAATCGGCTTTTTTTAGCATAAAATCGACCATTTCTTCGGTTGAACCAAACCCGTCTGCATTTCTTGCTTTGACGGTGTAAAGTCCCAACGCTATGAGCGAGATGTAGGTCACACCGCAGAGTATTCCGTCACGGATGTATTTTTTGTTTCTGAAGAAGTCGTAGAGCAAGGCGATCGCAAGAGGTACCATATAGAGAAAAAGGTATGCGTGGTGAATGACTGTGCATATTATCGCAACTACCGGAATGATATAACGCAGGAATTTATTTTCATTAAGAATAAAGGCAGCAAAAGTAAGTATGATGAGATAAACATCCATAAGGCCGAGCCACGAAGCGAATAATGGCATAAAAATCGGTGAACCGAGCATAACTGCGATGATTGCTGTCACGGCAGTTCTGTTTTCACAGTGCTTTATCAGATGACCTCCGAGAAGGGCAGATGCAATGCACAGCAAAACACAGACAGTAAACGAAAGGACAAATAAAAGCTCAAGCGAAACTGTATCTGAAAACCAGGTTATGATTTCGCCGAGAAGAGCACGAGGCATAAAACCGTGGCTGTAGTCACCGAGGTAAGTCAGAAGCTGCCACATAGGCATACCTTCTTTTTGGGGTACAAAAACGAGCAACTGTACCATAAGAAAAAGAAAGATGCACACCTCATATTTAGTTTTTTCGTAAAGCTTTTTTAACATACGAAACTCCGTTATTCCGAATAAATATCTTTTGTGCCGTCAGCCAACTCGACGCCCTTATCGTAAGTCACGATGAGGGTTGTAAATTTTTTGTAGTCAAATGAATGTATAACATTTTTTTCGATGGAAAACATATCGCCTGATCTGAAAGAGATTTTCTCTTCTTTGCCTTCTTTTCTGACGGTGACTTCAACTTCACCGTCAATTATGAAGAATGTTTCCTTGTTAAGTTTGTGATAGTGACCGCCTCTGAGTGATGACGGATTAGATTCTACGTAATTTACCTGAGCGATTTCACCGTGGAGAAGCTGTAAAAGCTTTCCGCGGTCATCGTTGAATTCAAAATCAGGCTTTAAAACTTCGATCATAGTAATTCACCTTAAAAGTTAGCGAAAGATTTATTTTTGACTATAGAGTAAGTCTTGATGAGTTCTTCTATACCGTCATCAAGCGTGTACTCAGGTTTCCAACCCGTACTTTCAAGTCTTTCGTTTGAAAC
>JAZRNG010000015.1:0-2286 GCA_045648065.1 Acutalibacteraceae bacterium
ATGCAGGGCATTATCAGCGATGATGACTGTGATCAGATTACTGCGGGTCTTCAGTCTATTCTTGATGACCTGAACAGCGGTGACCTTGCTTTTGATATGGACGCTGAAGATATTCATATGTTTGTAGAGTCCGAGCTTACAAAGCGTATCGGCGATGTAGGTAAGAGACTTCACACGGCAAGAAGCCGTAACGATCAGGTTGCGGTTGATATCCGTCTTTTCCTTCGTGACGAAACAAACGAGATAATTGTCCTTGTTAAGAAGCTCCTTGCTGCTATACTTTCTCAGGCAAAGGCTCACAAGACATCCATCCTTCCCGGATATACTCACCTTCAGAGAGCACAGCCGATTACATTTGCTCATCATCTGCTCGCTTATGCGATGATGTTCACACGTGATATCGGCAGACTTGAGGATGCTATGAAGAGAATGAATTATTCTCCGCTTGGCTCCTGTGCTCTTTCAGGTACAACATATAACACAAATCGTGAATTCGTTGCTGAGGCTCTCGGCTTTGACGGCATTACTCTTAACAGTATTGACGGCGTTTCAGACCGTGATTTCTGCGTTGAGCTTATGGCTGCTTATTCAACGATTATGATGCACCTTTCACGTTTTTCAGAGGAAATCATTCTCTGGTCAAGCTGGGAATTCAAGTTCATCGAGCTTGATGACAGCTACACTACGGGTTCAAGCATCATGCCGCAGAAGAAGAATCCTGATATGGCAGAGCTTGTCCGCGGAAAGACAGGACGCGTTTACGGTGACCTTTTCACAATGCTTACGGTGCTCAAGGGTATTCCTCTTGCTTACAATAAGGATATGCAGGAAGACAAGGAATGTATCTTTGACAGCATTGACACTGTTAAGAAATGTCTTAAGGTGTTTGCACCGATGATTGAAACCATGACTGTGCTTACTGATAATATGTACTCAGCTGCGCAGAAGGGCTTCATTAATGCAACTGACCTCGCAGACTATCTCACAAAGAAGGGTATGCCTTTCAGAAGTGCATACAAAATCGTTGGTCAGATCGTTGCATACTGCATAGATAACAACTTAGTGCTTGAAACGATGTCACTTGAGGATTATAATAAATACAGTGACCTTTTCTGCGAAGATCTCTACAAAGAAATATCTCTTGAAACCTGCGTTGCTAAAAGAATCTCTGCAGGTGGTACAGGTATTGACTCTGTTGAGAAGCAGATTGAATATGTAAGCACTTTTATCGACTGATAATAAGGGGCGGATTATACTATCCGCCTCTTTCTTGGAATATATGGAACACTCAGGAGGAACCCAAATGGTAGATTTAAAGGGTAGAGATTTCCTTAAATTGCTTGATTTTACAAGCGAGGAAATCGGTTATCTCATCGATTTTGCTGCTGAACTTAAGGCAAAGAAAAAGGCAGGAATCGCACACAGAATTCACGAAGGCAAAAACATTGCTCTCATCTTCGAAAAGACAAGCACAAGAACACGCTGCAGTTTCGAAGTTGCCGCAAATGACCTTGGTATGCACACAACTTACCTTGCAGAAGGTTCGCAGATCGGTAAGAAAGAAAGCATCGCTGACACTGCAAGAGTTCTTGCAGGAATGTTTGACGGTATCGAATACAGAGGCTACGGACAGGAGCTTGTGGAAGAGCTTGCAAAGTATTCGAAGGTTGCGGTATGGAACGGTCTTACAAATGAATTCCACCCGACTCAGATTTTAGCCGATTTTCTTACGATCAAGGAACATTTCGGTTACCTTAAGGGTATAAATTTTGTTTATATGGGTGATGCCCGTTACAATATGGGTAACTCTCTTATGGTAGGCTGCGCGAAGATGGGTCTCAACTTCACGGCAGCTGCACCTGCAAAGTACTTCCCGGACAAGGCACTCGTTGACGAATGTCTTGAAATCGCAAAGGAAACAGGTTCTGTAATCCGTTTCTGCGAAGATCCGATTGAGGCTGTAAAGGATGCAAATGTAATTTACACTGACGTCTGGGTTTCAATGGGTGAGCCGATTGAAGTATGGCAGGAAAGAATAGATGACCTCGCACCGTATCAGGTTAACAAAACACTTATGGATGCGGCTGCAGAAAATGTTGTTTTCATGCACTGCCTTCCTGCTTACCACGATCACAAGACTGCGGTAGGTAAGGAAATGGGCGAAAAGTTCGGACGTGATGCGATGGAAGTTACTGACGAAGTTTTCGAAAGTGAAAAATCAATCGTTTTTGAAGAGGCAGAAAACAGGATGCATACAATCAAGGCTGTTATGGCAGCAACGCTTTG
>JAZRNG010000016.1:0-7997 GCA_045648065.1 Acutalibacteraceae bacterium
AATTACCTACGACTTCGGGTTTCATCCCCTTCTGCTCATCACGCTCCATACCAGCTACACTCTTTGAGATTCTTCCGTTATAAACATCATCACCCTCAAAAGTCTTTTTTCGGGCCAGTGTAAATTCCGTACAGATATCACTCGGCTGAATCGCAGTAACAGTTATATTGAAGGGTCTGAGTTCATTTGCCAAAGCACAGGTGTATGATTCAACAGCAGCCTTTGAGGCTGAATAATAAGTCTGAAAAGGAATGTGTGCAACAGCCGCAACGGAGCTGATATTGACAATTCTTCCGCCGTTATTTTCTCTCATATAAGGTATGACAGCCTTATTGACGTTCACCATACCAAAGAAATTCACATCAAACTGTGACTTTGCATCTTCAAGAGAAGTAAATTCAACTGCACCTGAGATACCATAGCCTGCACAGTTTATGACGATGTCAATCCTGCCCTGCCTTTCATATACATCTCTGACGGCAGATATAACGTTTTCTTCATCGGTTACGTCAACTCTCAAATGATTGACTTTTTCAGTCGCAATATCACGTCTGCTGAAATCATACACAATGCAGTTTTCTCTTAAAAGTGCATCCGCCGTCGCACGGCCTATACCTGAATTGGCACCCGTTATGATTACAACTTTTCTGTCCATAAATTCACCGTCATCTCTCAATACGGATTGTTTTGATTTCCCAAGGTCTGAAACGCAACGTGTTATCCTTAACTTCAGCGATCTTTTTGCCGAGCAGATCAGTTTCATCTGTCACCTTTCCGATCGACGGTTTGAAATAAGCAACGCCGTCCTCATCAGAATAGTTACAAAAACGTACAAGAATGTCGCCTTCCTCGCAGTACATGGTAGTCATAAGAATCTCGCCTTTTTCAACCCTGAAATCAGCAAAACTGAAGCAATCGGTGCTTCCCTTTGCGGCAACTTTTACACTCGGAGCATAGTTGTATGAATATGCCGAACGCTGAATCTGTGCATCATTTACAGTTGAATCAAAAGAGCAAATTGCAAATTCACTTTCATACACACCTTCAAGAATTCTCGTTCCGCACATATAGAGATTAGAATATAACAAAGGAATTTCGACACGGTTACCCTGTATCAGAGAGCCCATACATCCGCGGTTAAATACAGCTATACCCTTCTGAGTATCACGAAGCCATATTCCGTAGATACCTTCCATATATGTGGTTGAGTTGAAGGACTCTTCAGCACTCACGGGAGTATCAACAAGAATAAGGTCCTTATCATACCAGTAATCTTCAGTTTTGCGTACATCTCCGCTCCACTCGCAGATTGAATACGGAAGATCTCTGACCATCTTTCTGCTATTTTCAAGGCAGGTATTCAATACGAAATTGAGCTTTTCTTCGTGTCTGTGACCGTCGACAGTCAATGATTTCTTCAGGCCGTTGAATACACCTGTACGTCCTACGTGTTCACCGTGTAATTCGAAACGGGATTTACAGTCAATTCTCGGACTGTCTGAATTAAAACGCATCTCAAAACGGTACGGGATTCCGCCTATTTCACCGTTCTGAACAGCGACAGCTCCGAAATCTGATACTTCAACACTCCAATCACCTTCTGAACGGCAATTAACATCTTCTACACAAGCAGTAAAGAGTTCGCCGTCACCGTTATCGACAAGACGATAGTTGTCTTTGATACTTTCAAGGTATACTATGCCTTTTTGGTTAACTTTCATTCTGTAGGCAGGAGTTGTAAGTTCGCCCGTTGCGGCATCCCAACTGCATACAGAATCAGCCTTATCTTCGTCATTCATCGCAACGAGTGAATAGTTTTTAACAGTAAAAGCAGGAATCTCAGCGTGAACTCTCAGAATGTACCCTTCACCAGATTCGCTGATTTCACTTTCGAGCTTTTCGTCACCGTCAAATGCACAATATCTGTCTGAAACCTTCACTTCAAGCCACTCATCAACATCGAAAGAATGAGTGTTGACTATAAGTAACGATTCGTCTTCACCGTCACCAAAATGCTTTTCAATCACATTCAAAGCTTCGCATTTTACTGAATCAGATGCTTCAAGTGAAGCAGGAATAAATCTGCGTGAAAGATCCAAAAGACCGCAGATCGTGACATCATGGTGCTGTGCGGCAAGAGCATATTTCCACGCTTCATCAAGCTTTTCTTTAAAGGAAGGAGCACCAAACAGGCTTGCAAGTGCACCTAATTTTTCAGCCTGAACTGAAGCCGCTTCGGCTGCCCTTACACCGTTGAAAATTTCATTTCCGCAGTATCCCCAAGGCATCTGGATATGGAAATCATTGTCCGTTGTTCTGAGTTCATCCTCGGCTTTTCCGTAAATTTCGGGTATTTCCTCAAGGAGAATATACTGACAGTTATCTTTTTCAACTGTCATTTTTGTGAATTCCTCAATCGGCTGAGTGAGATCGTCATATCTTGACATAAGAAGCGGCGAATATTTCTCAAACATTTCGCTGAATTCTTCGATAGACTGTACTGTTTCGTGGTCACTTGGCCAACGTGACATAATCCAGTTATCCAAAGTAGTACAGTTAAAGCCCCGACCCTCTTTATCATATGTAGGTACTGACGGGATTTCCGAACCATCTTTTCCGATCCAACGTCCCCATGCCGAATCAAACGTACGCGGATATCCGTAACCCATTACGTGTGAGCGGAAAATTGCCGCTTCGTGTCCTGTAAGCTTTAAAAGCTGCGGAGTCTGATTATTAAGTGCATACTCAGAAATCGCATATACTGACGGTGTTTTTCCGAAATAATCAAGATTGGTCCGTACAGCATAAGTCAGCTGTCTTGCATTGGACTCTTCTGAAATAGTAAGCGACAAAGGCTGACCGTAAGTAGTCGCACCGAGGCCGACTCTGTCCGGATACTTTTCAAGAAGTTCCCTGATCATATCAACGACTTCGGGATCACATCTTGAAAACTCATCAAAAGTGAACGATTCATAGTCAAGACCAATCTTCAGTTTCGGATACTTTTCCATCCAGACTGCAATATCTTTAAGCCTTGGTTTTACTTCATCTTTCCACAAAACATATCCGCCGTGATCGTATGTCAACAAGTATAATTTTTTATCTTGCATAATAACACTCTCCTAATAAAGAAAGTATATCACCACAATTTTTCATTGTCAATGTTAATAAAACTTTATATTAAATTGACAAAATAATATAAAATTGATACAATCAAAAACAGAAATTACGGTAGGAGCTGATTATATGTTTTTGACTAAGGGAATTTATAATATCGATGATCTGGCACATTACAATCTACACATACATACTAACTTTTCAGGATGTGCAAAGCCCGAAATGAGCTTTGAAAACATCGTTTCGACAGCCAAAAAAGCAGGTCTTGAGATGATAGCTCTCTGCGACCATATTTATAAGCCTGAAGATCTTGAGGAATTCAAAGAGAATTGTAAAATTCTGAGAAGAAAAAGAGATGAACTCGGTTCTGACATAAAGATACTAATCGGTGGTGAGTTCTCGTGTTACGGTACGGATAAGTACACGCTGAAAGGTCTCGATTTTGAAACTGAGTACAGACTTTATGCACAGAACCATTTCCATGTAACCGGTTGGGAACAGCCGGCTGAAAGAACCCCGGAAAACTACAAAGAAATGACCAAAGTCATGCTCAGAAACCTCTTCAAAGAGAAGGCAGCAGACACTATCGCCCATCCGCTTAACGGAAAATACCTTACCAAGAGTACAGGTTGGAGCAACGAAGCCGTCGGCAGTTGTTGGTCTGATAACGAAATCGGTGATATCCTGACCGAAGCTTACAACAGCGAATGTGCATTTGAATTGAATACGGGTGCTGTTATGGCAGATGCACCATTAGCAAGACGTATGTTTAACATCGGAAAGGAAATCGGTGCTGTTTTCACAATAGGTACTGACGCTCACAGGCTTGACAGCGTCGATCCAAAAAACTTCCTTGATGACATAAAGAGAATATTGCTTTAAAGGGGTATACATATGAGAAAGAAAGTATACACACAAGAACAGCTTTTAAAACTGCAGAAAAAGCGAGACAAAGAAATTCTGAAATGGGAAAAAGAAAAAGCAAAACCAAAAGGCAGATATTATTTCGCTTATCTCGTATTCATAATCACGCTGATATACGCTACCGATGAAATCGCCTCTCAGATAGGTACTCTGATGAAAACAGAAATTGCGAACGACCTTCTTGCTTCATTCGGTGCAAGATCAGGTGCATTTCTCAATCTTCTTTCAATCCTGATCGTTCCTTTTCAGGCAATAGGTCTTCTGTACCGTCCGCTTGCTGACCGTTGGGGACGCAAGACATTCCTTGTTATCAACACCTTCGGAATGAGCTTTGCTCTGTTTGTAATCTTTTTATCAAACCATCTTGAACCATACTTCAGCTTTTTCCCCTTATTCAGTCTGATTTGCTATTTCTTAGGTGCTTGTATGGTTCAGTTCTTCATACCGCACGATATGCACGTTGTGTACATTATGGAATCTTCACCGTCAAAGCACCGCGGCAAAGTATATTCGTCAATCAAATTCATCGCAAATATGTCCGTAATGCTTGTACCTGTTCTCAGAAGGGCACTCATGGAATCGGCTGCAGAGTGGCACAAAGTATTCATCATACCTGCTCTTATCGGTCTTGTTTCAAGCTTCATTGCACTTATGACGGCACGTGAAACAGACTCATTTATTGAATCAAGACTTCGTTATCTCAGAATGACAGACGAAGAAAGAGAAGCGGAAAAGAAACAGAAAGATGCTCAGAATGCTCAGGGTGGCCTTATTCCTGCTTTAAAGTTTGCAATGAAACACAAGCAACTTCGTTGGCTTTATATAACATCCTCCATCGTAAACCTAGGTTTCATCGGAACGGTAAACTATCAGTTAATTATGACTTATGGCTACGCACAGCATCACGTTAACGCAGGTCTTTTCCAAACACTTGAGGCAGCACTTGAAGCCGTTAGTATCGGAGATGTTACAACCGCACTTCTTATGTTCCCTGTCGGTAGTGCAGTTGCTCAGGTTATAATGGGATTCATTTCTGACTTAAAGGGCAGAAAATCAGCCGCAATTGTAACTGCGGTCAACTGTCTTGTTGCATTCTTTACTTTTACAATCGGTTCAAGTCTTAACTGGAATCCGTACCTTGTGGGCTTCCTCTGCGGTGTAAGCATCGGCAGTTATTACTCAACAAACGACGTTCTCATTATGATGATCGGCGAATCATCTCCGACAAATCTTCGTTCATCCACGATGTCAGCTCAGTTCATTGTTACAGCCATCGGTTTTGCGATATCTTACATAATCGGCATCGGAGTTCCGCTTATAACCCACCTTGGAGACACAATAAACGGAATAGTATCTCTCGCTCTGCTCGTTCCCGGATTTATCGTCGCCCTCTTTGCCCTAATATTTAAATCACACGAAACTAAGGGTATTGATATGGATACTGTCACAGGTTGCGAGTGGGATTGATACAGCAATCAACACACATCCTCATAAATTATATCAAAAAACAAGTCACTCTTTTATGGAGTGACTTGTTTTCGTTTAACACATTATTCAAGTAATGAAATAATTTTTTTGAACTCAACCGTATTTTTAAAATCTTCTGTCAACGGATATTTTTCAGTTAAAAGCTCCTTCATTTGTGTTTTAGCAACATAAGTAGAACCTAATGTATGTTTATCAAATTTATTGCCCTCAAACATAACAGAGTGCATAGTTGTTACTCTGTCCATATTATCAAATTCGATTGCAAGTTCACACATTTTCCTGAAGTTTTCCAATGCATTAGCATTATCACCAATTTTGAAATATCTTACTCCTAAATGTCCGTAATTATACATTACTGTTCGCCACATTTTGCCGTAATGACCATCATCGTACACAAAATTTAAAAAGTCGAGTTCTGTTTTGAATGCCGAAAGCACCCATTCGTCAGAGAAGTTTCTGTCGTAGAAAAAGCCGTTGTAATGAAAATAATGAGAATACACTGTGTTGAGCAGTAAAAACTGTTCTTCAAGTGTGTTCATTATTATCTCATCACCGTTCGGATAATTTTCGGGATAATAAAAGCAGAACATTTCCTGACCGTCTCTCATCCTCGGCATTTCTTTTATGATTTTTTCACAGTCCTCAAATGTTATACCGCTTCCTTCTTTCTGTGAAAGCCCCTTATAGAGCTCTACAATATGCCTTTTAGCTGAAATACGTATTTTATCATTATTGCAGTTCTGTTTGATATTTTCATATATTGCAATTATTTTCGCGACATTTTCCGGCGTATTTTCTTTGAAATGAACAAGGCAGGTCATATATCTCAAAAGAACACGAAAATCGTTAGGAAACTTTTCTTTAAGCTTATTTATTATTTCCAGCTTTAATTTTTCATCTCTTAAATTATCATAAGCTTCAAGTTCTCTGATTATTTCAGCCTCATCTTCTGCTCTGTTAACACCAAGCAACTCATCAACACTTACCTTGAAGAAACCTGCAATTTCAGGAAGCATTGTAATGTCGGGATAAGTTTCTCCACGTTCCCAATTGCTGACACTTTGAGAAGTAACGCCTAAAAACTCTGAAAGAGTTTCTTGTGTTATTTCTTTTTCGAGTCTTAATCTTTTAATATTTTCACTTAAATAAATAGTCAACTCTTATCACCTCTGATTAGATTTATGACCGGTCTGTACACATAATAACACAGCAAAACAAATGATACAATAAAGCATTTATTGTATACAAATCAAGAGATACTTGAAAATATAAAAAGCAGCTGTACAAAACATCATAAACAGATATTAAGTAACAGCTACTTTGATTAATACTAGTCCCCTGCGGCAGGAGGTGTAAAACCTTTGCCAAGTATTTCGTTTGCTTCTGTAAGAACGACAAACGAATCAGGATCAAGTTCTTTTACCTTTTTTCTTATTTTGGGTATTTCGTGGCTTCTTGCGGCACAGATTACGAGTTCATTTGAGTCGCCCGTGTAACCGCCTTTACCTTCAATTATGGTAGCACCTCTTTTACAGGTTTCGGTTATCATCTTTGCTATCTCGTCACCTTTTTTTGTGAAGATATAAAGCATTTTACCGCTTCCCGTACCGTAGAGAATGTGGTCCATAACCTCGGAGCTTGCGAAGATAAGTATTGCTGCATACATTGCGCTGTCAACACTTTTGAAAACTACAGCAGCAGCTATAACGACAGCGGCATCACAGACAAGAATCATCGTACCCATAGTCATATGAGGCCATATCTTTTTAAGTAATCTGCCGAGGACGTCCGTACCTCCGGAAGTAGCACCACGGACAATAATCAATGCTATTCCTGCACCGCACATAGCTCCGCAGAACAGGGCCGCAAGAAGTTTATCTCCCGTATAAGCACCGATAAGTCCTGCATCCATTACAGCGGCCACACCGTCAATACAAAGTGAAAGTATAACTGTTGTCCACAGAGTTTTTAACGTAAATGCTTTTCCGATGAATATCCATGCAAGTATTATCAGCGGAACATTAAGAACAAGTCCTGTAAGGCCAACCGGAAGCTGAGGAATAAGATAGTTGATTATAATAGCAAGACCCGTAATTCCGCTTTGTGCGATATTATTTGGAATTGCAAAAATATTTACACCTGCGGCATAAAGCAGACAACCTGCAAGATAATATACATTATCAACCGCAAACTCTTTTATACTGAAATTTTTAAAAACAGATTTAATGCTTTCTCCTTTTTTCAATGTAAAGCCTCCGTCAGTTTTCAATTATGTAAAAAAGTTCTTTAATTCGTTCAATTTCATCTGAAAGATACAGATAACCTATAAGCGACTCAAATCCCGTTGCCATATGATAATCACTCTGTGATGCATTTTTAGGCAGATGACCGGATTTTGCGTTACGACCTCTCTTGTAAACAGAAACCTCTTTTTCTGTCAGATAAGGCAAAAGCTTTTCAACAAAGCC
>JAZRNG010000017.1:0-14368 GCA_045648065.1 Acutalibacteraceae bacterium
GGCATAGGCGGCTGATTCTTTTTATTCTTAGTCATCAAAGTCACCTGCCTTCGTCTGTGTTTCAAACACTTCGCGGTAAATCTCGTTGTTTGCAAGAAGTTCATCGTGAGTACCGATACCGTTGATTGTACCGTTATCCATTACGATAATTTTGTCTGCTTCCTGAACGGAAGAAATTCTTTGTGCGATGATAATTTTTGTTGTATCGGGAATTTCTTCTCTGAATGCTCTTCTTATGAGTGAATCCGTTTTGGTATCAACGGCACTCGTTGAGTCATCAAGAATGAGAATTTTCGGCTTTTTGAGCAAAGCTCTTGCGATACAAAGGCGCTGCTTCTGACCACCTGAAACGTTGGTACCGCCACGCTCAATCATAGTGTCATATCCGTCAGGCATAGCTGAAACAAAATCATCAGCCTGAGCAAGAACACACGCTCTGCGGATTTCTTCATCTGTTGCATCCTTGTTACCCCAGCGAAGATTTTCCTTGACTGTACCTGAAAAAAGAACATTTTTCTGCAAAACGACAGAAACCGCATCTCTGAGAGTTTTAACGTCGTATTCTCTGACGTCGATGCCACCGACTTTTACTGAGCCGTCGCTGACATCGTAAAGTCTTGAAATCAGCTGAATCAAAGATGTTTTACTGCTGCCCGTAGCACCAATGATACCTACAGTTTCGCCTGACTTTATTTCAAGATTGATATTTTCAAGAGTTTTTCTTTCCGCTTTTTCAGAGTAAGCAAAGCTTGCATTTTCAAAGCTGATGCTACCGTCCTTCACTTGCATAACAGGATTTTCAGGGTTATGAATCGAGCTTTCCTCATCAAGCACCTCGGCAATACGGTTAGCAGCAGTCAACGACATTGAAATCATAACAAAAATCATTGAAAGCATAAGAAGGCTCATAAGTACCTGCATACCGTAAGTCATAACTGAAGAAAGTCCGCCAACTGTAAGCTCAGTGTTACCCGAAGAAATGATAGTCTTCGCACCGATATAGCAGATGAGAATCATTACAACGTAAATTGCAGACTGCATAATGGGGCTTGCAAAAGCCAGCATTTTATCTGCAATAGTGAAGTTTTCGCAAACCTCGTCAGAAGATTTTGCAAACTTCTCTTTTTCATAATCCTCGCGTACAAAGGACTTCACGGCACGAATACCGCTGATATTTTCCTGAATTGAATTGTTGAGTTGGTCATACTTTTTGAAAATCTTTTTGAAAAACGGCATTACCTTTTTAAGCATAAAGGTCACGCCAACGATAAGGAACGGAATCGTTGTCAGGAAAATGAGAGTAAGCTTCTTGCTGATACGAAGAGTCATAATGACAGAAAAGATAATCATCATCGGGCTTCTGATAGCTGTTCTGATAACCATCATAAATGAGTTCTGAACATTTGTGACATCCGTTGTAAGACGAGTTACAAGGCTTGATGATGAGAACTTATCAATATTTGAGAAAGAGTAGCTCTGAACCTTGTAAAACAGGTCGTGTCTGAGATTTTTGGCAAAACCGCTTGACGCAACGGCACAGAAATGTCCCGATAAAGCGCCGCAAGCGAGTGACATCATTGCAAGTGCAACAAGAATTCCGCCGAACTTTGCAATGACGGAAATATCGCTTTTCATTTCAATGCTGTCAATAAGCTTAGCCGTAATAAAAGGTATAATTACCTCTATGAGAACTTCGAGTGCAATAAAAAGCGGACTGAGTATCGTCTGAATTTTATACTCTCTTATGCACCCTGCGAGTTTTTTCATTACGTGCATTTTTAATCCTCCTTAACTGATTTTTTTAGATTATCATTCATTCTCGTTATAAATTCACACAAAAGCTTTTTTTCATCTTCATTAAAGCCCATAGTCAGGGTTTCTTCGAGAAGAGTTGTGTCCTTTTCAAAAAGCTCGGCGATTGATTCCGCTTTCTGAGTAAGCACAAGCTTTTTCAGTCTTGCATCGCGAGAAACACGTTCACGCCTGACAAGATCTTTCTGCTCCATAAGATCGATAACCTTTGACGCTGTGGACCGTGTAACATCGAACTCTCTTTCGACATCTTTCTGAAATATATCTCTGTCTCTGTTGCACGAAAGGAAAGCGATGATCCAACCGTGAGTACCTGTTATAGAATCTATTTTTTTCTTATTAGGACTGTTTTCAAAAAAACGATGAATTCTGTGTGACAGACCTCTGAGTCTGGTGCTTATAAATTTATCGTTATCCACTTTTTCACCCCACATAAAGTTTGATATTCAACATTACAACTTATTATTATAATACTTTGAAATTTAAAGTCAACTCATTTGTAAAAGTTCTGTATCAACAATATGTAAACTTTGTATAATTAACGACCTGTGAAATCAATTTAACGCGAATAAATTTAACAAATTGTAAACAATCTATTGCAAATTATCTTTTTATGTTGTATAATAGCAAAAAACTATGGAAAGGTCGTAGATTATGAGCAAGAAAGAAAAAGCTCCTAAAGTCAAGAAAGACAAAGCTACCAAAAAGGCTGAAAAAGCTGAGTTGAAGCTTGAAAGAAAGGCTCAGAGAATTGAAGATAAGAAAAACCCTGAAATCAAAGCAGCTAACAAATCACACATCATTAAGTGTATTGCAGCTATCCTTTGTTCAGTGATCTTCTTCTTCAGCGTTTCTTCTGCTTCCAAAACACTCGCAGAAATGATAAAAGAAACAGCTTATCCTGCTGCAGGTGAAGCTTCATCAGATGACGGTTCGTCACTCGAAGATTCACTCGCTGACAGCCTTGCAGATCAGGACGCATCAGCAGATGCAGGTACATCTGACGGCACAACTGACAGCACAGATGCTCCTTCAGCTGACGGCGATGCTCAGGCACCCGCAGGCGACAGCAGCACAGATGCTCCCGCAGACGATAAGGGCGGCGCAGCTGCTGACACTAAGAAGAAGCCCGCAGACGGTGTTGAGACTCTCAACTACTTCAACACAGCTATCAATAAGGTAAAGACAGGTGCTAAGTCAGTAGAACAGAAGTCAGTTACAAACTACCTTGCAGGTTCTCCCACAGTTCCCAGCGTTCTTAACACTGTTTACAAAACTCTCGGTGGCGACAGCTGGTTGGACGAAACTCTTCAGAAAGAGTCACAGGGCGCAGCTACATACACAGGTGCTGACATCAAGGCTAAGTTCCCTGTTGAAGGCGAAAGCTATGCAAGCCAGCTCACAGCAAAGGACGTTTCAAAGGCTACATGTACTGAGAGCAACGGTGTTTACACAATCACAATCGTAACACTTGCTGACGACAAGTCAGATGCTCACAAGCACGGCGCAGGTCACAATCCTAAGGCTCACAACGTTATTCTCCCGGCTACTATCAACGAGAATATCCCCGGTATCGCTAAGAGCATCACAGGTAACGCTGCAATGAACTACCCTGCATCAACAATCGTTATCACAGTTGACGCTGCAACAGGTAATGTTCTCACAGCAAACTATGATCTCAAGTGGACAATCAACTTTGAGAAGGCAGGAGCTATCATTCCCCTTGGTACAAAGTCCAATTACGAGATCAAGTGGTAATCGGTAATCACATAAAGATTTCAGAGCGACGAGCAATCGTCGCTCTTTTCTTTTGTAAAGTGATTGAAATATGAATGTCTTTGTTGTATAATTCTTTTTACCGGTGCATAGAAAATATTATCAATCCGCAGGAGGGTTCTTAATGTATATTATCAACATTCTCAAATCAATACTCTTCGGTATCATAGAAGGTGTTACTGAATGGTTGCCAGTCAGCAGTACCGGGCATATGATACTGCTTGAAAAAATCTGTCAGTTCAAAGGAGTAAACCCTGAGTTTTTCGAGATGTTTCTCGTTGTAATTCAGCTCGGTGCAATTACGGCGGTCATAGTTATGTTCTGGAACAAGCTCTGGCCCTTTAAAAAAGTTCCCGTTTCGGATACACAAAAGGTCTTTAAACTCCGTAAAGCAAGTGTCAACCTCTGGTTAAAAGTCCTCGTCGGTTCAATCCCTGCAGGCGTGCTCGGTTTACTTTTTGACGACATTCTTGACAAGTATCTTTACAATCACATTACAGTTGCCGTTACTCTTATAATTTACGGTATCCTTTTTATCGTCATAGAATTTGTTAATAAAAAAAGAAAACCAAGAGTCACAAAACTGACGGATCTTACCTATAAAGACGCTTTGCTCATAGGCCTTTTTCAGGCTCTTTCGCTCATCCCCGGAACTTCACGTTCAGGTTCGACAATACTCGGCGGTATTTCTATCGGCACTTCAAGGACTGTAGCTTCAGAATTCACATTTTTCCTTGCTGTCCCCGCTATGCTCGGTGCTTCAGCACTAAAAATCCTGAAATACGGCTTTAACTTCTCTGTTATGGAATTCGTTATCCTCGTAAATGGTATGATTACAGCATTTGCGATTTCCCTGCTGTGTATCAGATTCCTTATGAACTTCATAAAAAAGCACAATTTCAATATTTTCGGAATTTACAGAATCATTCTCGGTGCAATCGTACTGACAGCATATTTCCTCAGCAGGTAGTAGTATGAACATTTTAAGACGACACATTTTCACAAATATTCTCAACTGTCGAGACATAGGCGGTTATCCGACAAAATGCGGCTCTACAAACTTCGGCAGATTTCTTCGTTGCGGAATAGTTGACACTCCTGAAGATTGGGAGATTGAAAAACTCAGTATGCTCGGAGTGCGTACGGTAATCGACCTCAGAGGCACTTACGAAGCGACAGATATGCCTCTCAGGCTTGAACGTTTAGAAAACGCTGACGTTTACAATCTTCCCCTTTTCGAGCTCAATGTTGCAACGAACGAAGGAATGGGACTTGATCTTGCTCAGCTTTATGAGATGATAATTGAAAATTACAAAGAAAATATTGCGAAAATACTCAATGTAATCGCTGATGCTAAGGAAGGAGTAATTCTTTATAACTGCTTCTTCGGTAAGGACAGAACAGGTATCCTGACAATGCTTTTATTAAGCATAGCAGGTGTTTCAAAAGAGGATATCATCGCTGACTATCAGCAGACCTACACTTACGTGAAACCCTACATCGAAACACACGCTGATCTGCTTTGGGATTCAAACAGTGAAAAGCACTATTCCCTGCCCGAAACAATGGAGAACGTCATTAATAGAATCGAAGAAAAATACGGTTCTGTTACAGATTATATTCTCAGTACAGGTGTCAGTAATGAAACTATAGAAAAGATAAAAGAAAGGCTTTGCGGAGGTTGATTGTATGGCTAAAAAAGACGAACGCTTTATCAAAACATATTCACAAGGAAAACTGGAAGGTAACGAAATTTGGGTTGATAAGGTAACAGGTATCAATTATCTTTTCCACTTCTCAGGATATGCGGGTGGTATCACTCCCCTGCTTGACGAAAGCGGAAATCCTGTCATCACAAAAATCGAAGAATAAAAAAGGGAGCATCATTGGGCGGCGTAAATTAGGGATTTGATAGCCTTAAATCAATTCTTTTGGCGAATGACTTCGTTAAAACTCTCAAAATACGGTAGTATTTTATCGAGTTTATGCCTTGTCCTTCATCCAAAATAATCTGATTTAAGGTGCAAAGCAGTTTAAAGTTAGAAATTTTTCGTTTAGATGAAATGAATAAAACCTCGCAAGGCTGACGCCTTACGAGGTTTTTTCATAAAGTATAAGCGAAAAAGGGCAACTTTAAACCTAACCAATCTCTAATTTACACCGCCCTTGCTCCCTTTTTATTTTAATATAAAGTTTTTGAAAGAACAAAGCAGACCCAGAGTGCTATTACAAAGAATGACTCAGCAGGAATTGCAAGCTTCGTATAAGGACACTTCCAACCCTTGTCTACAAAGAGAAAAATCGTTCTCGTTACCAGAACAGTCGTTGCAAAGAACAGACCACCTGCAAGTGAATAAACAGGTGTGCCGAGAGCTAATGTAAGATAGAGAAGGAATGCACCCAATGCGAACGATATTCCACCATAGTAAACACGGATCTCTGTCTTTCCTGCATTGTCAACAGGCTTGATTGAAAATGACTCTGCATTTTTCAAAGGCTTCGTGATGAACACAACAGCCATACCCCAGAAATAACCGATAAGGCAAATAACTGCAACGCTTGCAGGTATATTAACTGCAAGTATTTCTTTGATATAATCCATAGCTTTACTCCTCTATACTGATCATCTGATGCACATTGACTTCAGGTACGGTGAATTCAACCTTGCCGTCAGCATATGTGAAATCAATCTCTTCGTTCTGCGGTACGAGAACAACCTTTGAAGGCTTATCACACTTTACGGAAACCTTGATATTGTAAAGAGGAACGATATCCTCAATAACCTCGGTATCATCACCACGTTTTGTTGTGTGTGCAAAGAGAAGATGTACTATCTTTCTGCCTTCCTGCTGCATAAGTGTTGCAACACCTCTGTCAGGCATCTTAGCCTCAAAGCTGAGCTCATCACCTACAAGGAGGTTTATTATGTGATTTACCATTTCCTTCTGATGGAAATCACCGTACTTACCGTAACCGGCAAAAATATCCCAGCCGATATATGCAATATTGTCCTTTATCACAGCTGTAGGATATGTGTAGTCCGTGTTATTCGGTGCGTGCTGATGTGAGCAGAATCTGTCAGGCGTTCTGTTAAAATACGGGTCCTGACCGTAAGCCACAACCTGAGCATCGATATTTTCGATTCGGTGAGACGGTGTTCTCATAAGATACTCGGTAGTACCGTTTACAGTATCAAAGTCAGGAATGTAGTAAGTCGGGTTGAATTCATTAGGTCCGTTATATCTGATACCTGTGTCCACGCAGAATTCATTGTTTTCATCAAGTCCCGATACGCCGGAAAGGAGAAGCTTTCCACCGTTTGCAAGGTAATCCTCAACCTTCTTTTTAAGGCTTTCATCAAATCTCCATGAATCAGGGAGAATGAGTAATTTATACTTGTTAAAATCCTCTTCAAGGTCAATGAAATTGTAAAGACGATGTGTTTCGAAGAGAATTCTGTTTGCACCTACATCAGGCTTTACGCTGTCTGAATACCAGCTTCCCCCCTGCACCTCTGTCGAAAGAACAGCGATATCCGCAACCGCCTTAGCACCCTTGCACCACGGTTCTTTAGCCTCAACCTCGGCATAAGCTGCGCCGATAAGACTGAAGGTAGACTCATTGAGCTGACCGTTCGGATGCATCTGGTCACCGATTGAACATCCTGCACCTACAGCAAGCGAAAGTGCTGCCTCATATCTGAGTGCATTCGGGTGCTTGAAGCCACCGAATTCGCCCCAAGATTTATGAAATTTACCTGTCATACCAAGGTAGTCATCACGAAGAGTTCTTGCATATGATGCAGACATCGGGAAATGGTCATAGCTCCAGCCTCCGGTCGGAAGACTTTCAAGCTCGAGGTGAGTCATTGTATCCACAAGGTCACGTCTGCCCTTTGTAAGGTGACCTGAATTCTGGAAGATAACTGTTTCGGTATTATATTTATGTACAGCCTCTTCAACTTTGTCGAGATAGTTTCTGTACACAATCTTCGAGAAAGCTTTCACATCATCTTTGTTAAGATAGCTCATTCCGAGCTTCGCCATGTCCGCACGGCACTTTGCACAGTAGCAGACTTTTTCGCCAACGATATCGAGGAAGATTTCGCAGGGATTGTAAACCTGCATAACCTCTTCAATTTCAGCAATAAGCTTATCAAGGTAACCTGTATTAAGGCACATAGTATGGTATCCTGCTTTGAAGAATCCACCGTTTACACTTGTGCCGTTTTCATCTGTGAGCAACCATTCGGGATGTGCAATCGCATCCTTTTCGTCATAACCAGCTGATATATAAACAGGTGCTTTGACACCTATCTCAGCACAAGCATCAAGCTGTGCTTTGAGCAAATCAAACTTAAGTGTCGGATGCATCTCATTAACCTTTGACGGATGGAAAGAATAACCGTGATGGCACTTTGAGAAAACCGTAATGGAATCAACGTGGCCCAACTTTATAATTCTCTGCCATTCGTCTTTATCGAAAGCTTCACCTACACCGGGAATTGCGGGTGAAGTATGAAAATCAAGGTGTACCTGTTTGAATCGAAAATCGCTCATATTAACCTCCTGAAATTAATCTGTTATGAATATAATAATATAAAAATTTTTTGTTTTCAATCTTTTTTTCCTGATAAAAATAATATATAATAGACTAAAATCAAATTATAGGAGAAAAGCTATGAATAATAACGCTATGTTTAAATTAGGCTACGGTCTTTATGTCATTACTTCAAACGTAAACGGCAGTCTCAACGGCTGCATTGTAAACACTGTAATTCAGGTTACAACAACTCCTAACAGAATCGCTGTAACAATCAACAAAGACAACAAAACACACGATATGATCGTTGATTCAGGTAAGTTCAACGTTTCTGTGCTTTCCGTGAATGCTCCGTTTGACCTTTTTAAACACTTCGGTTTTCAGAGTGGTAAAAACGTTAATAAGTTTGCCGACTTCGATAAGTACGAAAAGAGCGAAAACAATATTCCTTACATCACTCAGGGAAGCTGTGCATTCTTAAGTGCAACTGTTTACACCTGTGTCGACCTCGGCACACACACGATGTTTATCGCAAACGTTGTGGACGGTGACATCATAAGTGAGGATGAACCCGTAACATATGCTTACTATCATCAGAACATCAAGCCTAAGCCGCAGAAGGTTGAGGTAAAGGCTGAAACTGCGTACAGATGCAAAATCTGCGGATACGTGCACGAGGGTGAGCTTCCGGATGATTTCGTCTGTCCTCTCTGTAAACACGGTGCTTCGGACTTTGAAAAAATAAAATAAGGACTAAAAGCGGCATTTGCCCCGTATATTGAAACGGAGGTGTAAAAATGTCGCTTTCTTATTTTTTAAGTTTTCTGAGCAGTCTAGGATTTTTTCTTTTCGGTATGAAATTGCTTTCTGATTCTTTGGGACAACTGGCCCAAACAAAAGCAAATACATTACTTCGTAAATCCACGGACAAACCGTTAAAATCCGTTTTCCTCGGTGCAGGTGTAACAGGAATCATCCAAAGCTCGACCGCAACAACACTTATGACTATGGGGCTTGTAGAATCGGGTATGATGAGACTGTCTGAGGCTGTACCCGTAATAATGGGAGCCAACATCGGCACGACTGTCACAGCACAGATAATACGACTCGCAGATATTGACGTTTCGTCCCCTTTCCTTTCAGTCTTAAAGCCTTCATATCTCGCACCGTTTTTTATCCTGATCGGTGCAGTGCAGAAAATGTTTTCAAAAAAAAGAGAAGCCTTGCAGTCAGCTTCTCTTTTTCTGGGTGCAGGCATCCTTTTTTATGGTATAGAACAAATGGAGACAAGCTTAAGTCCGCTTGCGGACTCACCGTTTTTCACGGGAATTATACTGAACTTCAGAAACCCTTTTCTGCTTTTTCTTTGCGG
This sequence comes from Acutalibacteraceae bacterium, assembly GCA_045648065.1. Classification (GTDB taxonomy): domain Bacteria; phylum Bacillota; class Clostridia; order Oscillospirales; family Acutalibacteraceae; genus CAG-488. The sequence goes on from JAZRNG010000017.1 coordinate 9,503, forward strand.
AATAGCCTTTACTGCCGTTTTACAAAGTTCATCCGTTTCTGTCGGTATCCTTCAGAGTGTCTGTGCTACAGGACTTGTCAGCTTTTCTGTCGCTATGCCCGTACTGCTCGGAATGAATGTTGGTAAATGTCTGCCTGAGTGTTTTGCTTCGCTGAGTATGGGAAAGAAAGTAAAAACGCTGATGCTGACAAACTTGATTATAAATCTCTTCGGATGCTTTGTTTTCGGTATAATTTTCTTTCTCTTTCCTGAGAGTGAAATCCAACTGCCTGCCACACGTACGTTGATTGCAAATTTTCACACATTTTTCAATATCACTTCTACATTCTTTCTCTTACCGTTTCACAGGTACATAATCAGGTTTTCAGAGAGAGTTTTAAAATCATCTGACTTTTAAATTTCATCCGCAGATATCATTTTAAACCCTTCTGCAGAAATTTTCTTAAGAAGATTTTCTGCAGATTTTTCATCTGCAAGTATGATATCTCCTCCTCTTATTCTGCCATCTGCACCGTCTTTTGTCCACTGCAAGAGTAAGAGTCCAAGAGATGAAATAAGTTTTACCGTTTCCTCTTCGGCATCACTCTGAGCCAAGCGTACCATATATGTATTCTTACCTGTAATCCTTGCCATACGTTCGATCCTGACGGCAAGACGGTCATAAACTTCATTTCGTGTAAGATTGCTTATGTCCTCTTCAAGTATACCTATCTGATATCCGCTTTGTGCGATAGATTTAACTTTTAAAGGAAATCTCTCACAAAAATCTTCGCTTATGAAAAATATCACATCTGTGTCTCTGAAAATACTCAGTAAGACATCTGTATCTGTATTTTCGTAAACATTAACAGTCATCATAACTGAGTTTTTATTCTTCTCAATCATCTGTGCCGAAACTGTTGAGTGCGGATTACTGATCAGATTAACAACAGCTGCTATTGCTGAAGATACAGCAAATGTAATTACAATAACGATACCTAAAACTGTAATCATCCTGCTTTTTTTAATAACAAGACACATCATATGCTTCACCTCGGTGAATTATATGTCAAAATAGAACCTTAAATTCGAAATTTACTATTGTAATTTTTTCGAATAGTATGTATAATACTATGGTAAAAAGAATGCAGACAGATAATACAATGTATTTTGTTTTCTGCTGTCTGCTGTAAATCCGCACTGAGGGTGCGGTGGAGGAGTTAAGAACATGCTTGGAAAATATGTTCGTATCAAGGTGACTCATCCAATTCATTCTTACAGCAATGAGCAAGGTTTTACTTATGAACTCAACTACGGTGAGGTTGAGGGTGCAAAGCAGTATAATGCTCCGGTCAAGGGAGCATTCATCATGGGGATCAATCATCCCGTACGCAGCTTTGACGGAAGAGTAATCGGAATTGTACATTACAAAAATTGTGATGAAATTGATTGGATTGTAGCACCGAAGAGTACAAGATTTATTAACATTGATATCATCAATGCAATTGACTTTGCGGTAGCAAACCGTGAACACACACTTGACTGTCTGTATGAGCGATCATGCGGTGCAGTCGTTTACCGTAACATCGGTGGAATGATAAGATTCCTTCTTATCAAAAACCGTCGCAGTGCCCACTGGGGATTTCCGAAAGGTCACGTCGAGCTTGGCGAGAGTGACAGCCAGACAGCATACCGTGAAGTGCTTGAAGAGACAGGGATACATATAAACATCCATCCTGATTTTATCACGAAAAGTCAGTATACCATTCAGGGAAAAGTGGAGAAAAATGTTACTATTTATCTCGCTTCAACGGAAGATACTCAGACCATAATCCAAAAGGAAGAAATTGAGGATTACATCTGGTTGGGCTATGAAAAGGCACTTACAAAGCTTCGCTTTGATAACGACAAAACTATTCTCACAAAATCATACAATTACCTCGTTAAAAATAAAGTTATTACGGAGTGAAAAACATGGTCGAAAGTATAGTTGATTGGTTGGTCACTTTGTTTGGCACAACCATCCCGAAAGAACTTACGGTTTTTGTAATTTCAGTTATGCCCGTACTTGAACTCAGAGGAGGTCTTATCGCCGCTCGAATTCTTGACATGAACGTGTGGAGTGCATTCCTTTTCTGTTTTCTCGGTAATATGCTTCCGATTCCTTTCATACTTCTTTTTCTCAGAAAAATTTTTGATTGGATGCGTAAATGGAAGCATCTCGGAAAGATAATTGTAAAAATGGAAAAGAAGGCAGAAAAGCACCGCAAAACTATCGTAAAATACGGTGTCTGGGGTTTGTTTATCCTCGTTGCGATTCCCCTTCCCGGTACGGGAGGTTGGACCGGAGCACTTGTAGCATCTGTCATGGATATACGAATCAAAAGAGCTTTACCGCCAATCGCTTTAGGTGTATTTGTAGCCGGTCTTATCGTCGGCGGAATTTCATTCGGACTTTTCGGCTGATCAGCAATCCAATAAGCCAAAAATTAAGAGGACGGAGTTATCCGTCCTCTTTTTATAATATCCATTCGTATAAAATTCCGTATAATTCTCTGACGTAATAGGTAGGAACTACCCATATTTCCGTAATGCCTGAAACGGCTCCGCTTTCAATTCCGAGCGTCTGTGCAATTCGTTGTGCTCTGTATTCGTGGAATTCATTTGTAGCTATCGCAATGCAAGGATTAAGTCCTTCACGCTCAATTATTTCTTTTGAGAAAAGAAGATTTTCACGTGTAGAGGTCGACTTGTCTTCTTTGAAAAGACGTTCGGGAGAAATTCCGTTTTCGACGAGATAGCGGTACATACACTCCGCTTCGGATATTCCTTCATCCGGTCCCTGTCCTCCTGAAATGATACAGACTGAATCCGGATTTTCTTCAAGGTATTTCTGTGCAGCCTTCAGCCTTGCGACCATCATACGGCTCGGTCTCTCTCCGTACACACGGCAACCGAGGACTACAACAGTAGATGAAGGCTCAGGATCTTCAGCCGCCGCAGTAACCATCAGAACAGTTTCAAATCCTGCCAATAAAACAACCGCTGAAAGGATAACACAAGCTAAAACCGTAAAAGCCTTGCCAACTCTTTTGTTACATATCTTCTTCAGAATTGCTTTCACCTTTTCAATATGGAATATCAGCAGGAAAGCTGAAAGAAAGAGCACAATTCCCGTTATGTTTCCGATATTTACAATTCCGCTGAAAACTATAGGGATTATAAACCACGAAAGCATAAGACCGCTTATAAAAAGGAATGTTTTTTGCAGTTTAGTTTTCTTCAACCTACTCACCCCTGACAGTTTTATACAATTCCTTGTCCGATGTGTACATCGTAGCACCCTTTCGTCTGCCGAACCAGACGATATTTTTCGCAAATGAGTACCAATCATCAAAAACACGGTTTTCTGTAAATATAAGGTCTACATCGCATTTTTCAAGAGGTTTATACTCACCCGAATAAATATCATCAAAATACTTTGCAAAGTCGTAGCTGAATTTTAATTCAGCTCCTTTTTTATTCGGTCTGCGAAGAACAGCTTTCTGATACATTTTGAGTTCAGAGAAAACTTCGGAATCGATTCCGAGAGAGCTGAGAAACGGCTGAATTTCAGCATCAAAATTCTCGTCATTGTACATACATTCAAGGAACATACCCTCTTCGAAAAACCATACGATATTGCCGAAAACAGGATTGTGATAATTCCAGTCACCTTCCAGTGAATGAGTAAGTCTGTCCTCATAACGTGCAAGCACCTTGCCGAAAACAGTATCCGGATTTTCCGTCACAAATCGGAACAGTCTGTCATAAAACTCACGGTAGCTCATACCCTTTTCGTAATGGGCATAAATAGCAAAACTTCTGAGCAGACCCAGACTGTGGAAACATTGGAGAGTGACAGAAAAAAGATTTGACTTTATCCACATTTCCTTGGTCATTGTGTCAGTGCCCATAACTATTTCAGAGTACTCAGGCACTTCTTCCTCTGTTTCTGCACTGTGAATATGATTAAATTTAACTTTATTTGACCTGATCGAATACCTTTCGATATACTCATCACTGCCCATTATGGAGTTAGGCAACACTTCACAATGATAAACGCTCACGGAATTGTGCTGACCTGCTTCAAGGAGCTTGCAGAGTCCGTCGCAGAACGAGTCGTACGTTTCACCCGGCAGACCGAGTATCAATTCAGAATAAGTCGGGATTTTAGCGTGGTTATATTTTTTTACTATGTCTGCAAAATGCTCCATAGTGAGATTTTTTCTGTTAACGTTTTCGAGTGCATCTGACGAAAGACTCTGATACGCCATAGTCGCACCCTTGTCTATATGATACTCATTGAACTTTGAGCAGATTTCAAACACAATGTCATCGTTTTCCTTTGCATAACAGGGACGGAAAACATCGGGATATCCTGTTTCTTTTTTTAGTTCAATACAGTAATCAGCGACTTCAATATCACGTCTGAACATACCGAAATTCGCATCGGCACAGAAACAATATTCGATCTTATTATCAGAGAGCCATTTCAGCTCTGCTTTCACCTTTTCCATAGGGAAAAAGCGGACTTTGCTTTTAGCACTCCAGTCACAGTAGGCACATTTATACGGACAACCTCTGTTCGTTTCGATAACAGAGAGAAGCTCAACCGTTTCCGTCTGCACAATCGGGTCAAAAAGACCCGTAAGGTACGGTGACGGATAGTCTGAAATGTCCTTGCATCCGCTTCTAGGTGTCAGCACGGGCTGTCCGTTTTTGCGATAGGCAATATTCTCAACGCTATGGAGTTCAGTACCGTTTGCCACTGCCATAAGAAGGTTATAAAAAGGTTCCTCACCCTCACCGAAAATAAGATAATCGATAAAATCGCATTTTTCAAGG
>JAZRNG010000018.1:0-17499 GCA_045648065.1 Acutalibacteraceae bacterium
AAGAAAAGGAGAAAAAGAATTGATCAGCACAGTAAACGTAAGCCTCCAGTACGGTGGCAGAGAGCTCTTCAAAGGAGCAGATTTGAAATTCACAAACGGCAACTGTTACGGCCTTATAGGTGCTAACGGTGCAGGTAAATCAACATTCCTCAAAATCCTTTCAGGCGAAATCGAGCCGAACAAGGGTGAGGTTATTATCACTCCGGGCGAAAGAATGTCAGTTCTTCGTCAGGATCACTTCGCATTCGATGAATATGATGTTATCCGTACAGTGCTTATGGGTAACCCTAAGCTCTGCGAGATTATGGATGAAAAAGAAGCTCTTTATATGAAAGAGGACTTCTCAGAGGAAGACGGAATCCGTGTAAGTGAACTTGAAGAAGAGTTTGCTGAGATGGGTGGTTGGAGTGCAGAAAGTGATGCTGAAATCCTCCTTAACGGACTTGGCGTTACAAACGAGTACCACTACTCTCTGATGAGTGAGCTTGACAATGAAATCAAGGTTAAGGTTCTTCTCGCACAGGCACTTTTCGGCAATCCTGATATCCTTCTTATGGACGAGCCGACTAACCATCTTGATATTGATGCGATTGCATGGCTTGAAGAGTTCCTTATCGAGCTTGATAGTACGGTTATCGTTGTTTCTCACGACCGTCACTTCCTTAATAAGGTATGTACACATATCGTTGATATCGACTTCGGTAAGATAGGTATGTATGTCGGTAACTACGATTTCTGGTACGATTATACACAGTTGGCACAGCGTCAGCTCCGTGAGCAGAACAAGAAGGCTGAACAGAAGGCGAAGGAATTGCAGGAGTTCATCGCGCGATTCAGTGCTAATGCTTCAAAGTCGAAGCAGGCAACGAGCCGTAAAAAGCTCCTTGATACTCTTGTTATCGAGGATATGCCTGTTTCGTCACGTCGTTTCCCGTTCGTTTCGTTCAAGCCTGACCGTGAGGTAGGTAATGAGCTTCTCACTGTTTCGGGAATCAGCAAAACTGTAGGCGATCGTAAGGTACTTGACAATGTAAGCTTTACTATAAAGCCTGATGATAAGGTTGCTTTCGTAGGTACTGACTCACTTGCAAAGACCACACTCTTCCAGATTCTTATGGGAGAGATTGAGCCCGATGAAGGTACATTCAAGTGGGGTGTTACCACATCTCAGGCATATTTCCCGTCAGATAACTCAGAATTTTTTGACGGCTGCGAGGATTCGCTTATAGACTGGCTTCGCCGTTATTCAGATCTCATTTTTGAGACTGATGTCAGAGGCTGGCTCGGCAGAATGATGTTCTCAGGCGAGGAAGCTACAAAGAAGGCTAAGGTTCTTTCAGGTGGTGAAAGAGTACGCTGTATGCTTTGTAAAATGATGCTCTCAGGGGCTAATGTTCTCATCTTTGATGAGCCGACTAACCACCTTGACCTTGAGTCGATTGCTTCGCTTAACGAAGGAATTATCAAGTTCCCTGAAACTGTGCTCTTCACCTCACACGACCATCAGTTTGTGCAGACTATTGCGAACAGAATTATTGACGTTACACCGGGTAGCTTCTATGATAAGGAAATTACCTATGATGAATATCTTGAAGAGCTGAAGGGCGAATAATATGAAATATTCGATAATCCCGCATCCTGTACGTTATGACGTGAAGGATAATCAGACTGTTACCGTTTCTGATATGACGGCGATACGCTGTGTACGTCGCTTTTTAAGCGTCGGAAATGAGCTTTCTGAGTATCTTCATACACGAAGTGATGCAGGCGAAAACGAAATAATCATCTCAAGGGCGAAAAGTATCGCTCCGGAGGGTTATGCACTTTATACACAAGACGGAAACATTCACATAAAAGCATCTACTGCAACGGGAGCTTACTATGCGTTTATCACGCTCAAGTGGATTCTGATGCAGGTGAAAAAGGTTGGCGGAAAGAAAACTCTTACGGGTTTTCTTATTGAGGATAAACCCTGCTACCGTCATAGAGGAATGATGCTTGACGAATGCCGCCATTTCTTTGGATTAGAAACAGTAAAAAAACTTCTTGATAATATGTCGATGCTCAAGCTGAATGTTTTTCACTGGCATCTGGCAGATGATCAGGGATACAGAATCGAATCCAAAGAGTTTCCGCTTCTTAATGAGGTTGCTTCAAAAAGACGCTATGATTACCTTGGAAAACGCGGTCAGGATGAATCACAGCCTGAATACGGCCCGTTTTACTATACTCACGATGAAATTCGTGAGATAGTTAAATATGCCGCCAAGAAGCGTATAAGGGTTATTCCTGAGATTGACATTCCGGGACATACTACAGCGATGATCGCTGCTTATCCTGAGCTTTCCTGCGACGGTGAAAAAGTCGACGTGAATGTATCCACAGGTATTATGCCTGCTATTCTTTGTGCAGGAAATGAAAATACCTATGCTTTTATCGAAAAGCTTCTGGACGAGGTTTGTCCTCTTTTTCCGTCACGTTACTTCCATATGGGCGGTGATGAGGCAAGATACGGAAAATGGAGAAAATGTCCGAAGTGTCAGGAAATGATCAAGAATAATTCTCTCAAAAACGAAAAACAACTGCAGATGTACTTCATGGGCAGGGTAAACGATATGCTCAAAAGCAGAGGTAAGTCCTGCATAGCCTGGAATGATTGCCTTGGTGACGAGCTTGATAAGGATATTGTGTGTCATTACTGGACTTTCCAAAATGCGGCTACGGTTAAGAAACAGGCGAAGAAGAGGGAAGTTATCCTGTCTCCTATGCTTGACTTCTATTTCAACTACAGCTACGGTTCAATCCCTTTGAAGAAGACATATAAATTCAACGAAAAGAAAAAAGGCTTTCAGAAAAAGGGTGTTCGGGTAAAAGGAATAGAGGCAGAGCTCTGGACTGAGTGGATTGACACTCCCGAAGCTCTGGAATACAGCGTCTATCCGCGTCTGTCAGCACTTGCTGAGGTCGCCTGGGTGCGGCTTGAAAACAGAAAGTATAAGGATTTCAGTCAGCGTCAGAAGTTTTATAAGCTTTACCTTCGTAGTAAAGGAACAAACTATTACAGACTCGACGGAAAAACGCGCAGAAAACTGATACCTGTTTTCAACCACGGAAAAGACGGAAAAGAGTTCAGAAAGAACGAAAAATGCAAACAAAAAGGTAAAAAATAAATATAAGGGGTACTTCTTGTACCCCTTGAAAAATTAATGAAAAAAATATTTAAAAATATCCCTTTTTACTATTGACAAAAACAGATGACTTGTGTTAAAATACATCACGTTGCAGACACGCGGGTGTAGTTTAGTGGTAGAATTCTAGCCTTCCAAGCTAGTCGTGTGGGTTCGATTCCCATCACCCGCTCCATTCTCCCCTAAACCTCTGCAATAGCAATGAGGGGTCACATATGCGCTTGTAGCTCAGGTGGATAGAGCAACTGCCTTCTAAGCAGTGGGTCAGGGGTTCGAGTCCCTTCAAGCGCGCCATATGGTGGGTATAGCTTAGTTGGTTAAAGCGCCAGTTTGTGGCACTGGAGACCGTCGGTTCGAATCCGACTATCCACCCCAATCAGAGTCTGCAGGAGTCCATCTTGCAGACTTATCTTTTAAAGTGAATAATGGGGTGTCGTCAAGCGGTAAGACACAGCACTTTGACTGCTGCATTCGCTGGTTCGAATCCAGCCATCCCAGCCAAACAAAAATCCGTTCTCGTAAGAGGGCGGTTTTTTGTTTGTATTATTCATTATTAAATATTCATCATTCATTATTCATTCCTGCAGAACGTATTTAAATGAATAATTGATTTTAAATTTAATTTCTGCTACAATTACTTAAAGGTGGTGACGGGTATGAAAGCAAAGAAAAAAGGAATTTCATCACTTCTTTTACAGGCGACGGTCAAATTTACTCTAGGTGTTTCACTTGTTGCGTTACTTGTGTTTCTGCCTGCAGGTTCGTTCCGCTTTTTCAACGGTTGGCTTCTGATGGGCGTTCTTTTCGTTCCGATGTTTTTGGCAGGATTGGTTATGATTTTTAAAAATCCCGATCTGCTCAGAAGCAGACTTGATGCTAAAGAAAAGCAGAAAGAGCAGGATCTTGTCGTAAAGCTCAGCGGACTTATGTTTCTTGCAGGTTTTGTTGTAGCGGGACTCGGCTACCGTTTTGAGTGGTATACCTTGCCGAAAGGTGTTGCGATCGGTGGTGCTGTTGCTTTTCTGATTTCATATGCACTATATGCCGAAGTTTTGAGAGAAAACACCTACCTCAGCCGTACTATTCAGGTGCAGGAAAATCAAAAGGTGATTGATAACGGTCTTTACGGTATCGTCAGACACCCGATGTACAGTGCGACTCTGATTTTATTCCTGTCAATGCCGATTGTGTTAGGGTCAGTGTATGCATTTTTGATTTTTCTTGCATATCCGTTTATAATAGCAAAGAGGATTAAGTCTGAGGAAGCCTTACTTGAAGAAGAGCTTCAGGGATATATTGAATACAAGGAAAAAGTAAAATATCGCCTGATTCCTTTTATATGGTAAACTATTGTGAATAAACTCGTTTTAAATAGGAGGAAATACAAATGGAAACACCTGTACAGGGAGATAAAAAACCAAAATTTTCAGCACTGAGCCTTGTGATAGGAATGGTCTGCGGAATTTTATTGATAGCAATCACTTTGCTGATAATAAAACTTTGCGTTAATGAAAGGCGTGAAGAGTTGGATCGATCATCAGTCAGCTCAACCACACAGATTGCTCAAGTCAACAGTGAGACAGAGTCTGAAACGTCGACGGCAATTACGTCAACGGCAACAATCGTCGCAGTTGATAAAACTGTCAGGCTGACGTCAGATCTTCAGTATGATCTTAATATTTTCCTGAGTAATTTCTCAGAGTCTGACCTCCCGAATTTCCGTATGGGCGAAAGACTTAGTGATGATGAGTTGATTTACTTCGCTGAGCTTTATAATATATATAACAGACATGATCTGTTCGAGAGTGTTGCGTATCGTGAAGAAGAGGCCGATTTATACAGAGGTAATATCAGAATTAAAAAAGAGTATATTTATGAAACGATCAAAAAATACTTTGATATTACTATGGATGAGGGCGTTCTTGGTGATTATCTTTATACAGAGTTTACGGGCGGTCATATGTCGGAAGGCGTTACAATTGTCAACAAAGCTGAAAGCTTAGGTGATAATTTATACAGATTATCATTTGATGTTTATCCCACAGGCGGAATGGACAGTGATTATTATTCGTTTAGTTCTCAAGAAGCAAAAAAGCATTATCTTGAAGTTAATAACGGAAATCAGACGGCCTTTGAAAATGTAAAGAAAGGTACCGCGATCATTTATGCAAAAGATATAAATGACAGGAGTACATATATCTTAAAAGAATATCAACAAAATAAAAGATAAAATCAAGCACCTGACAGAAATCAGGTGCTTGTAGTTTTGTATTACGGTGTAACTGTTTCTATCACTCTGCTTGTCTGAGCATCTGCAAAGGAAACATGACAACCGACGTCAGCATCAGCATAAAGCTGATATATCATTGACGGCAGGGAAGCCGCAGTTGCGATCGTCTGAGCGTCAGCTGATCTGTATGCGGAACTGTCGACCTTGACTATGATCTCTGAAAGAGAATCGTTGTAGTCAATCTGATCTACATAAGAATAATCAGCTTTCAGCGAGTTTTCAAGTTCTGTTACGACTTCGTATCTGTAGTTCATCAGGAAATTTCTGTGGTCTGTATTTGAGATTACATAGGTTACAGAACTCTCACCGTCGAAGGTTACAGACTTGAATCCCATATTCTTCTGCTCGTTTGTAAGTCTTGAGTCAGAGTTGATGTTTTCGAGTACAAACGAGACGGGCACAGTTATCTCAACGTCGTACGTTTCTTCAGAGTCTGTGCTGCTATTTACAGCCTGAGGATGCTTTCCTGCAGCGGCTGTCTGCTCGAAAAACTCTCTGTTTGTCCTCTCATATTCGCCGGCATCCTTGAATATGATAACCCATGCAAGACTGATGATACTTATCACTACCGCAACGATCATAACTATTACGGTAAGCTTTTTAAATTTACCTTTATTATCCATACTGTTTCTCCTTTGGTTGATTATTTATTCTACCACTAAAGCCTTGTCGGGTCAAGGTTGAAAAAATGCATAAAGTCTGCTATTATCTTATAGAGGTGTTACTATGAAGAAAAGCAAAAAACTTAAGATATTTTTTATAGTTATGTTGTGTTTTGTTATTGTCTGTGGTGCTGTTTTCGGGATTTATGTATCTGATTATTACCGTGCAGACGATACTGCGGTTGCTGCTACGTTTTCTGATGATACGGTTACCGTAATTCAGAAAAATGATGAGTGCATCGTGTTTACACCCGAAAAACCTGAGCGTGGTTTTGTTTTCTATCCGGGCGGTAAGGTGGAGCACACGGCTTATGCTCCTTTGATGAAAGCTCTTGCCGCAGAAGGCTTTTTCTGCGTACTTGTGAAGATGCCTTTCAATCTCGCTGTTTTTGATGTCAATGCGGCAGACAGCGTTATTGAAGAGTATACAAACATTGACGAATGGTATATCGGAGGTCATTCTCTTGGTGGTGCAATGGCTGCGAGCTACGCTTCAAAAAATGCAGATAAGCTTGAGGGACTGATTCTGCTTGCTGCATATTCTACCGAAGATCTCAACGGCAGCGGTCTTAATGTTATGCAGATTCAGGGCAGGGAAGACGGCTTGTTCTGGGACGATATGGAAGAGGTCAAAAAATACCAGCCGAATCTTCCTGATGACTTCAGCCAACTTTGTATAGAAGGCGGTTGCCACGCTTATTTCGGCAGCTACGGCGAGCAAAAGGGTGACGGCAAACCGACGATAACTCCCGAAGAACAGGTAAGGCAGACAGTGGAGTTTATAACATACAGTTTACAGGAAGGTGAATGATATGCCGTTTCAGATTATACGTCAGGATATAACAAAAATTGAGTGCGATGCGATTGTCAATGCAGCAAACGAAACGCTTTTAGGTGGCGGCGGCGTCGACGGTGCGATTCATGCAGCAGCAGGTAAAGGACTGCTCGAAGAGTGCAGAACACTCGGTGGATGCAAGACGGGCGATGCGAAGATAACAGGCGGATACAATCTCCCTTGTAAATACGTTATCCATACAGTCGGTCCTGTCTGGCACGGTGGTATATTCAACGAAAAATCAAAGCTTGAATCCTGCTATCGCAAATCGCTTGAATTAGCGAAAGAAAAAGGCTGTGAGTCTGTTGCGTTTCCGCTGATTTCAGCAGGTGCGTACGGTTATCCGAAGGATAAAGCACTCAGAGTGGCAATTGATTCAATCAGCTCTTTTCTTATGGAAAACGATATGCTGGTTTATCTCGTTGTGTTTGATACTACTGTTTTTAAACTCAGTTCAAAGCTTTTTAATAATGTCAAAGAGTATATCGACAATAACTATGTCGATGAGAATTTATTCAGAAGAAGAAATCTTAATACTGAGTTCGGAATGAATATGCCGGATTCGGCAATGCTTAATGCCGAATCGATGAGGGTAAGCTATTCTATGCCTGCACCGAGTATGGCGTGTACTCCGCAGATTAAGTTTGAACTTGACGAAAGCTTTTCGCAGATGCTTCTGAGAAAGATAGATGAAAAGGGTATGACGGATGCTGAGTGCTACAAGAAAGCAAACATCGACCGTAAGCTTTTTTCTAAAATCCGTAATGATGTGAATTACAAGCCGAAAAAGTCTACTGCGATAGCCTTTGCGATAGCACTTGAGCTGAGTCTGAGTGAAACAGAGGATATGCTCAGAAAGGCAGGTTTTGCCCTTTCACACAGCAATAAGTTCGATGTTATTATAGAGTACTTTATCAAAAACGGTAATTATAATATCTTTGAAATAAACGAAACCCTCTTTGCTTTTGACCAGAGTCTGCTGGGAGCGTAAAATGTCGCTTCGTAAGCGACCAAAACATAACTGAACTTCATTATAATGTGGTTGTAAGGTTAAGAAACCAAACAACCACATTTATTTTTGGAGGATTTAGTTATGAAGAAGACAAACAAAAACAACACAACAGAGCTCGTATTCATCCTTGACAGAAGCGGATCAATGGCAGGTCTTGAATCAGACACAATAGGCGGCTTCAACTCGATGATTGAAAAGCAGAAAAACCAGGACGGAAAGTGCTACGTTTCGACCGTGCTCTTTGATGACAGAATCGAAGTCGTTCACGACAGAGTTGAGCTTTCATCAATAAAGAAAATGACAGAAAATGATTACTACGTCAGGGGATGTACAGCACTCATTGATGCGATCGGCTCGTCTATCCGCCACATAGCCAATATTCATAAATATGCCCGTCCCGAAGACGTACCTGAAAACACATTATTCGTCATTACGACCGACGGCATGGAAAATGCAAGTCATCAGTTCTCAAGCGATGAAGTTAAAAGAATGATTGAAAAAGAAAAGGCAAAATACGGTTGGGAATTCATCTTCATAGGAGCTAATATCGATGCAGTCGAAACAGCAAAACAGTTCGGCATCAACAGCGACAGAGCCGTCAATTATCACGCTGACAGCAAAGGCACAAAAGTGCTTTACGAGGCAGTTTCAGATGCGGTTTGTAACGTAAGATGTAATGCACCTATGGCAGCGGATTGGAGCGAGAATATCAACAACGATTTCAACTCAAGAAAAAAGCACAGATAAAATTAATGAGAATATGAAAGTTGGGTTTTAAGGATATCCTGGATCAATATCAAATACTAAAAAAGACACTCTGCAGCTTGTACCGCAGAGTGTCTGTGTTTTATATTCTTCCTATGATTTCAGCACGTTTTGCATCGTATTCTTCCTGTGTGATAAGACCGTCATCGAAAAGCTTTTTGAGTTTCAGAAGCTTTGTCTGCACGTCATCTTCACGAGGCTGAGCAACGTTGCTCAGCGGTGGCTGTGTGACGGGTTGAACAGGTGTCTGATATACAGGCTGTGCGACGGGCTGTACAGGTGTCTGATATACGGGCTGTGTGACCGGCTGTACGGGAGCCTGATATACGGGTTGGGTCGGCTGTGTGACAGGCTTCGGTGCCTTCTTTTTCTTTGCAGGAGCTCGTGAATATGTTGATGAGTCGATACACACAAACCAGAAAACCGTAACTGCTATCAGTGAAATTAATTCAAATATATATCCTTCGGAAAAATAAAAATTATTGTAAAATATAATGACACGGACGATTAAAATTATAATATAAGACAGTGCGAGTAATCCCTGGAAAATTTTCGGAACTATAGGGTGCTTGAACCTTGTGAAGACAGCTACACACAAACCTATTGCGACTACCACGGATATAAAGTAATACAGAATACTTAAAATATTGGGTATAATTATGTAGACTTCAGTAATATCTTGCACCAGATATGCAATCAAAGAGGCGACAGTTGATAAAATTGAGAACAAGGCTGACAGTATAGATAGGATAACTGAAACCTTAACCGTACCGTGAACAGGATTCTTTTTAAAAAAGAAGATAAGGTACACAAACAAAGGAATGAGCGGTGCTGCTGATGTTATCTGAGCTAATAAGCCAGGAAGTTGATTAAGCAAAGGTGCAGGACCATAACCGTACATTTGCGTGTCATGCAAAACGCTGAATAGGGAGACTAAATATGAGATACCGGATTCGAGTATCTGCACTATCAGCGAGATGCCTGCAACGAGAGCTATGATCTGTTTTGATTTGGTCAGTTCAGGCTTTTGATCCTGAAGGGAAGAAATGTTTGTATTGATATTTTCCATGGTAAAACCTCCTTTATCAGTAAAATTATATCACAGTATTGGTTTGTTGTAAACAGTTGAACTCTGTTCTTGATTGTTTTTGGTGTACCGTGATCATTTTCACTTCATAAGACCGTAAATTCATATAATAAAAAACACTTGTAAATCCATGGTTGGATTTTACAAGTGTTTTTGTTTATTTTACTTCCATTTTTTCGATTTTATTTTTGTTTGGGGTTACGTTTACCGAGTAGTAAACATGATAGATGACCTTACCCGGAGGCGCTCCCTGAGGCTTTTTCAGATGCTTGACATAAGTGTAGTCCACGGGAACTAATTTTGCCTCTCTTGCCTTGCTGTGGTATGCCGCGATCTCTGCCGCTTCCACTATAGCATCGTCGCTGATTTCCTTATTGTCGCTGACGATGATAACGTGCGAACCGGGAAATTTCTGAGTGTGTAGCCACATATCGCTTTTAGAAGCAGTCTTCAGCGAAAGCTTATCGTTCTGCATATTGTTTCTGCCGACAAGCACTCTGAAGCCGTCAGTTGTTCTGTACTCCATAGGAGGCAGCAGCTTTGACTGCTTCTGATTGTTTTTCTTTTTAAATTTCATAAATCCGCTGATAACCAGCTCATTCCGGATTTCTTCGATCTCAGACTGAGCGGATGCTCTGTCAAGCGCATCTGCAACCGTTTCAAGATACTGAAGATCGTTTTGCCCCTGCTCGATAAGCTCTGTGAGCATCGTTTCAGCAGTTTTTGCCTTACGGTAGTCTTTGAAATACTTCTGTGCATTTGCGGCAGGTGACTTCGAAGGGTCAGCCTTTATACGGATAGGTTTATTTTCGTCGTAATAGTTTTCAAGATCATAGAATGCGGCACCTTTGCCGAGTCTGTAAAGATTAGCGTTGATAAGCTCAGCGTTGACTCTCAACTGCTCTCTGTCAGCACACTGTCTGAGTTCAATCTGCTGCAGACTGATTTTTTTTGAAATTCTTGCGATGGCGGAGTTGAGAAATTTTACGAGATCCTGTGCCTTCTGTCTTGTTCTGTCAAGTCGGTCGCACTCAAAGTAGAACTCATCGAGTAAATCAGAAAAGCTCTCTTTTTCTTCAAAAGAATATTTTGAGCCGTACTGTCGTATTGGCATAAATGAAAAGTCAACGGGTTTTCCTGTTTCGTCCTTGAGCATAAACGGTGTAGCGTTTCCTGTATCAACGATCTGCCTCAGATGGTCGATTCCACCTCTTAAAGCTTCAAATCCGTTATCGCTGACTTCGTCGACATAATGCTCGGCAAATTCTCCTGCAAGCTCGCGGCTTGTAAGAGGTGATACACCCTGAAGCGATGAAAGAATTGCGGATGAGAGTGTCTTGTTTTCGAATGTTCTGATCTGTTCGAGAATATTGTCGGTGGAGTGTTCGAGAATGTTGAGCTTATTCTGTGGTGGGGGAGAAGTGTATCTGAATCCGGGCAGAATCTGCCTTACAGTCGATTGACTCAGGTCAACACGCTTGAGTGCATCCACTATTTTTCCTTCTTCGTCAAAGAGGATGATGTTGCTGTGTTTTGCCATTATTTCGATAGATAAGGTAAGTTTGACTCTGTCACCGATTTCGTTAGTAGCGTCAAAGTCGATGTAGAGTACACGGTCAAGTTCTGACTGCCTGACGTCGACGAGTGCTGCGTTCACAAGCCTTTTTCTCATAAGCATACAAAACATCGGAGGTGTTGCGGGATTTTCAGGTGCGTGCTGAGTGAAATGAATACGGGGACTGTTTGCACGTACGCTGAGCAGAAGCTTTTTAGCTCCTCCTTTACCGCGCAGGTGAATAACCAGCTCTTCACGTGAAGGCTGGTGGATTTTTTCAACACGGCTGAACTGTGCGCCGTCAAGTATTTCTTTTTTAGCCAGATTTAAAAGTATACCGTCAAGTGCCATAAAATTTTCCTTATCTGAATTTAACAGGATTTTCCTGTTTTATATCTATGATTTCAATTTCGCTAAAAGTTTCCTGGAGTTTCTTTGTGATAACGGGTACGACGGGGAATTCTGTCTCATAGTGCCCTGCGGCAAAGAGGGAGATTCCTGCACTGACAGCATCGAGAAAATCGTTGTGCTTTGCATCTCCTGTGATAAATGCATCGATCTTTCCTGCTTCCCACATCAGAGAAGCTCCGCCACCGGTACAGATTGCGATCTTTCTGATCTTTTTGCCTGAGTCTGAAAACCGCACTGTTGTGCCGAGTTTTTCAGCGAGAAGTTCTGCGATGCTTTCAGCTTGCGTTTCTTCAATGTCAGCATAGCGGAGAATAGGGTTCTCACCCTTGTATGCATCAAACCCGAGCAGAGCAGCAAGAACATCGTTTGTGCCGCCGTCAGCGATATCAAGCGGAGTGTGACAGCAGATAGCGTTGATACTGTTTGACGCAAGTTCAAAGGGGATGCTGCCTTTTGTAAACTTTTTCATAGCACTGAAGATAACGGGATGATGGCTGATGATGAGATTAGCACCGAGTTCTTTAGCTTTCTCTGCTGCCCATAAGTCGATATCTAACACAACTACAACTTTTTTAACTTCAGCATCCATATCGCCGACAAGCATACCGCTGTTGTCCCAGTCTTCCTGAGTTTCAAGCGGTGCGATTGAGTTTATATATTCGAAAAAATCTCTTACGGTTGCCATTCTTTCACCTCGTTGAGTATTTTTTGAAGTATTTCTGTTTCAACGTTTTCAGGGTCTGACTTTCTGAGAGCTTCGAGCCTTACTTTTGTGCGATGTATTTTCTTTTCGCAAAACGAGACAGATGCATCATCAATTTTACGGATGAATCCGCCTAAAAGTATTTCCGCTTCGCTGTGCGCCGATACTTCACCTGAGTAAACAGCAGACATGCAGATATAAGTCTTGCCGTCATCGAAGCACGAGGCTTCATTTGTTATTTCAAACCCGTTTTCCCACAGCCACTTACGAAGTACGTCGTCGTGAGTTTGCGGCTGGAGTATCAGCTGTATATTTTTATCTTTCACCCATGGTGCGGCTTCAAGGATTTCGGAGATAAGTATACCGCCCATACCTGCAATGATAATGTCATCGACCTCAGATGGGTCAACGCATTTAAGTCCATCGGAAAGACGCAGCTGAACTTTTTCATCGATACCGTAGTGCTTTACAGTAGCCTCAGCGTTTTCCAATGGACCTTTTCTCAAGTCTGCGGCGATGGCACAGGGGACTGTACCGTCAAGTATGAGAGCAGCAGGAAGGTAAGCGTGATCCGTGCCGATGTCAGCAATTCTCGAACCCTTTCTTACCATCTGCGCTGCCATATTCAGTCTTGATCTGAGCTTAAGCATTATTTACTTGCAAGATATGCGTTGATATCAGCAACGAGGTCATCAGCATCAACACCGTGAACCTGACAAGCCATCTCAAGGCTTTCTCCTCTTGCAGAGGGACAACCAAGGCAATGCATACCCATTTCAAGGAAGAATTTTGCAGTACCTACGTCAGCGTCAAGAATATCGCCGATAATCATATCTTTTGTTACTTCTGTCATATTAATTACCTCCAAAAAAAATATACATATTTATTATACACTTATATTTCTGTATTTTCAAGTTAAAAAAATATCATCTTCTGCTTTTCAAAAAGAAATAAAGATGATATAATAAAAAGGTAAATATGTACTATGCGAGGTATGCAAATGAAAGTAGTTTACGATGCAGCGGCAAAAATCAATCTTATGCTTGATATTCTTGCCCGCCTTGATAACGGCTATCACAGTCTTTTTATGCTTATGCAGTCTGTTGACCTTTACGATACTGTAACCGTTGAGACTGATTCTTCGGGAAATATCAGAATCACCTCAGATGAGGACGGTATCCCGTGTGATAAGAGAAATATCGCATATAAAGCTGCGGAAGCTTTTTTTAACTTTACCGGTATAAAAAATGAAGGTATTTCAATTCATATTGAAAAGAGAATTCCTTTCGCTGCGGGAATGGCGGGTGGAAGTGCTGACGGTGCGGCAGTTATTGCGGCTCTTAACGATATCTTCGAAACCAAGCTTTCTCAGCAGGACCTTTGTAAAATCGGACTGAAGGTCGGAGCTGATGTGCCTTTCTGTCTTACAGGCGGTACGTGTCTTGCACAGAATGTCGGCGAGATACTTTCGCCCTTACCACAACTTGATGATTGCTACATAGTCCTTGCAAAACCCGAAAGGGGAGTCTCTACCAAAGAAGCCTTCGCTGCGTTTGATACGGCTACAGATGTCCGTCATCTTGATACCTGTGGTATGTTGTATGCCGCATCTCAGGGTGACCTTAAAGAGATATGCAAACGTACAAAGAATGTATTTGAACAGCTTATTGAAGTGCCTGAGAGAGTGCCGATCAAGTCAACTCTCAACCGCCACGGTGCTCTTGCAGCCTGTATGAGCGGAAGCGGACCGACTGTTTACGGCATTTTTGATGATGAGTCAAAAGCACAGTCTGCGGCATCGGCACTTAAGTCAATCGTTAAAAATATTTACATTACAAAACCTGTCAGCTCAGGACTTATACGCAGATAATGATTAAAAGATAAACGGCCTGCACACTGTGCAGGCCGTTTACTGATTTATAAAGCTTTATTATTTCCAAAGGAAAGTAACAGAGTTTTTAGCAAGGTTAACCTGATAGTTAACACCCTTTTCAAAACTGTAAGGTCTTGATGAGAATGTTGCGTTGTGTTCAACTCTGTCAACGTTCTCGAGTCCTTCGATGAATGCTTCCATCATCTCTGCATCCGTGAATGTAAGTGTAGCATCAAGTGAAAGTTCTTCGACTGCTTCCGGTGTAGCACCCCAGCCTGTAAGAGCACCGGGTACAAAGCCTGTAAGCCACCATGAATACTGCTGACCGCGTGAGAAGAGAGTCTGATTGTTTCTGTAAAGTGTCATACTCATCTTGATGAGGAGATCGTCATCAGCACACTTGAAGTAGTTTACACCGTTTTCATCAATAAGCGTGTTGTCACCGAAGTCACGGTAGTAAAGACCGATTTCAGCACCGATGAGTACCCAACCGTACTGACCCTTCCAAAGCTGAACCATCCACTCTTTATCATCGTACTCGAAGAAGATTCTTGTAGTGTTAAACCAACAGATGATTACGGGAGCGGCGATATCATAGATGTATGTATAACCGAAAGTTCTCTGCCATGCATTACTTGAAGCATAGAAAACGTTCTCTCTTGCGTCATATGAGAAACCTAAAAGACCTGAACCGTCCTTGTTTGTAACTTTGCCTGTAGCAGGATCATACCAGAAACCTGAACCTTCAAAAATTTCGACACGACCTGAGTCTTCGATCTTTCCTGCAGGGAAGTGGTTGATCTTACCTACTGAGAAGTGAAGAATATAAAGAGCGTCAGTTGAGTTGACTTTGCCGTTACCGTCAACGTCAGCAGCCTTGAGCTCAGCTTGGTTAAGCGTCTCAGTGTCTGTGCAGTATCTTACTATGATAAGTGCATCAAATGAGTTGATTGCAGCATCGCTGTTAACGTCACCGAGCGTATTTTCTGCTGCTGATGAACCTACGGTGAAGAATACTGCCATACTTGCTAAAATTGAAAGTGAAAGAATGATTGAAACGATAGATTTTGTAACCTTCATTGTATTTCCTCCTAACTGAATTATAAAGACGGAAGGATTCCGACTGAATACTGAAGAATCATAAGTGCGTCCATTGAGTTGATTTTATCGTCCCCGGAAACGTCAGCGAGTGTCTGCTGTGTGCTGTCAAGTGCGAGTGAGCCGACTGAATACTGAAGGACCATAAGAGCATCAAGTGAATTGATCTTATAATCGTGGTTGATATCACCGGAAAGGTTTGCACCTTTTCTGACGAAGTTTACATTGAACGGGGCTCTCTTACCACAGAAAGTAACGTAGAGAGTTGTGGGGCCGGGTTCAATAGAATCAGCACCCTGCGGAACTGCCCAACCGATAAGCTGGTTATCAGAATACGAGACGTACTTTTTCGTTCCGTCGGTGTACTCAACGAGTAATTTAGTGCCTGTGAGATCCAACTCGGTAAATTCAACGTCACCGAGACCGCTCAGTTTCCAATCAGTACCTTCCAAAAGAATGGTCTTGGTGGGAGGTGTGCTGATTGTTATGTTTTTAACATCTACAAGTTTTACCTGTAAAGAAGCATAAACGCTTGAAGGGTAGTCATTACAATAAATCTGCATAGTATTGTTGCCGACTTTCCACTGACCGCCTTCACACTTTGAGTACATATTAGGCCATTTGCCTACGGAGTAGCTGACTTCCTTGTTATTGTAGGAAAGCACAGTACCTGAGATATCAAAGCTTCCACCGACAATTGAAAGAACACCGGATTTGTTGTATGCCCAATCAATTCCCTGGTAATAGGTGGTTTTTGTCGGCTTCTTAATTATTTTTACATCAGCTGCTGCACCTGCAACCAAAGAAAAGCAGGAGAAGATCATAACTACGCATAGCACGACTGAAAGTACAGATCTGAACTTTTTTGTATTCAATTTTAAGTTCCTCCTTTAAGTAATTATATTCCTGGATATTATACATTAAAATACAGTCGGTGTCAATGAGATAAAAATCAAAATTGAATTTGATCTGTTTTTTGTTCTCAACAGTTATTTCCTATTGACAACAGGATGAGTTTAGTATATAATTTACCCGAATATGATGCACTATATGTGGTGTAGTGTGCTTTTCAGACACTCTTTCATTTTTGGTGAAAGGAGATTTTGAATGAACAGATTGTCCAAAAAAGTTTTGTCACTTGGTCTGGCGGCTTTTACAGCACTCGGATGTGTGGTTACTTCTTCAGCGGCCACTGTGACTTACGGTGACCTCAACAATGACTCGGTGATAAATTCAGCTGATGCATTGGATGCACTCAGACACAGTGTAGGTCTGAGCGAACTCACCGGAGACACTCTGATAGCTGCAGACGTTAATGCCGACGGCAATATCAACGCTTCAGATGCTTTGGAGATTCTCAGATATGCAGTGAAAATAATCGACCGTTTCCCGGCAGAAGATAAGACAGATGAAGGCGGAGAAGAGGAAGAGGAAGTTCAGGTACCGGCTACAAAGCAGGAAATCCTTGCTCTTTATACTCAGTCAGTCAGCCACGTAAGGGAAGAGATCCCTGCTTACAAGATAAGAGTCACTTCTAAGACAATTGATGCGAAAATGTCAGGCAGTATGTTGGCTATGATTCCTGCCGATGAACTTAAGAAGCAGGAAGAGTCACTTTATAAAGAAGAGTCCAGGACAAACCTTCTCAAAGCTGATAGTGCTACTGCACTTTCGTACCTTCCGGCTGAGTGTACTGTGACAGATCCTTCATTATTCAAAGATATCACCTGCGCTGCCCTTGAAGACGGTAATCTGCAGATTGATATAAAATTCAAGGATGATAGTAATCCGACAGCAAACAGTGTTGTGGTAAAGATGCTTGATCTTCTGGATAAGAAAAGCTTTGAAGAACTCATGGTAGAACAGATGAAATCTGTAACTGAGGATGAGGATTTAGGTGTTTCAATGACAGTTGAAGTTCCTAAGCTTGAATATAGAAACTGTGCCGTAACCTGTGTAGTTAACCCCGAAACAGGTGAATTGGTATCTTTCAAGGCTACTTATGATATTGTCTCATCTG
>JAZRNG010000019.1:0-31736 GCA_045648065.1 Acutalibacteraceae bacterium
AATTGAAGCTCCTATACCTAATAAATCAGCAGTTGGTATTGAGGTCCCGAATAAAAATAAATCAATGGTTTCTCTTCGTGAGATTGTTGAAACACCGATTTATCAGAATGCAAAAAGCAAATTGAATGTTGCATTAGGTAAGGATATCACAGGTAATGTTATCTGTGCAGATGTCGCTAAGATGCCGCATTTGCTTATTGCTGGTACTACAGGATCAGGTAAATCTGTGTGTCTTAACTCGATGATTGTAAGTATTCTTTTTAACGCAACTCCTGATGAAGTAAAGCTTGTTATGATCGATCCTAAACAGGTTGAGTTTACTGTTTATAACGGTATACCGCATTTGTTGGTGCCGGTTGTTTCTGATCCGAGAAAAGCTGCAGGTGCATTAGGATGGGCAGTTACTGAGATGCTTCAGAGATACAAGATGTTTTCTGAAAAAAGTGTACGTGATATCAAAGGTTATAATAAATTGGCTGAAAGTGATAACACGATTACACCAATGCCGCACATTGTGATTTTTATCGATGAGCTTTCTGACCTTATGATGGCGGCACCGAATGAAGTTGAAGATTCAATCTGCAGGCTTGCTCAGATGGCTCGTGCTGCAGGTATGCATCTTGTGATTGCTACACAGAGACCTTCAGTCAATGTTATCACAGGTGTTATTAAGGCTAATATTCCGAGCAGAATTGCTCTTTCTGTTTCCTCACAGATCGACTCCAGAACAATACTTGATGCGGCAGGTGCAGAAAAACTTTTAGGTAACGGTGATATGCTGTTCAGTCCTGTGGGTATTTCAAAACCTGTGCGTGTTCAGGGATGTTTTCTTTCTGACAGTGAGGTTGAAAATGTTGTAAAGTTTATTAAAAGTCAGAGCGACGAAAAGCAGTACGATGAGGGCGTTATGCAGGAGATTGAACGTCAGGCTGCAATGGAAACCAACAAGAAGAGTTCTTCTGTTGCTGCATCTTCAGATGATGATGAGTCTTCAGGAGATGAAATGATGCCCAAAGCGATTGAAGTGGTTGTCGAGGCCCAGATGGCATCAACTACTTTGCTTCAGCGTAAGCTTAAGCTTGGCTATGCGAGAGCGGCGCGTATTATAGATGCGCCTGAAGAAAAAGGAATTGTCGGACCGTTTGAAGGGGCAAAGCCACGTAAAGTGCTAATTTCAAAACAGCAATGGATGGAAATGAATGCTTTAGCTAATTCTTCTGCTCCTATAGAAAATCCTATTGAAACTGAAGATTCAGATGAAGAATATTAAATGAGGTAGTCAGATGTTTTTACCCGTAACAGCAAGTGAAGTAAAAGAAAGAGGATGGGACAGCGTTGACTTTGTTTATGTAACAGGAGATGCTTACGTTGACCATCCTAGCTTTGGTGCTGCAATAATTACAAGAGTTCTTGAAGCTGAAGGGTATAGGGTAGCTGTTTTGGCACAGCCTGAGTGGAATTCTACGAAGGATTTTATGAGATTCGGAAAACCAAATCTTGGATTCCTTGTATCTTCCGGCAACATTGATTCAATGGTTGCACATTATACAGCTGCTAAAAAACACCGCAGTGCTGATGCTTATTCACCCGGTAAGGTGATGGGGTTAAGACCTGACCGTGCCGTTATTGTATATTGTAATAAGATAAGAGAAGCTTACGGAAACATACCCATTATCATTGGTGGTCTTGAAGCTTCGTTAAGAAGATTTGCTCATTATGATTATTGGGACGATAAGATCCGCAGAAGTATTTTGTTTGATTCTCAGGCGGACTTGATTTCATACGGTATGGGTGAAAATCAGACGATTGAAATTTGCAGGAGGCTTTCGAATGGGGAAGACATTTCTACCATTACTGATGTAAGAGGTACTTGTTATGTCTGTGATGTGACACAAACGCCTCTCACGGGAAAAGAATGTCCTTCATTCGAAAATGTAGTAAAAAGCAAGAAAGAATATGCTGTTTCGTGTCGCATTCAGCAGGATGAGCAGGATCATGTCAGAGGTAAACTCATTAAGCAACGTCACGGTAACAGAATGCTTGTGCAGAATCCGCCTATGCCTCCGCTGACACAGGAAGAAATGGATTGGGTTTACTCACTGAACTATGAAAGGACATACCATCCGTCATATGAATCGGCAGGTGGCGTTCCTGCAATAGAAGAAGTCGAGTTTTCGATAACTCATAACCGGGGTTGTTTTGGTGCATGTAATTTCTGCTCAATAGCATTTCATCAGGGCAGAGCTGTTACAACAAGAAGTAAAGACTCCATAGTAAAAGAAGCTGAACTTCTTACACATAAGCCCGGTTTTAAAGGATACATTCACGATGTTGGCGGTCCCACGGCGAATTTCAGACGCTCCAGCTGTCTTAAACAACTGGAAAACGGACTCTGTAAAGGCAAAAAGTGTCTTGCACCTACTCCATGTAAGGCGCTTACGGTTGATCATAGTGAATACCTTGATATTTTGAGAACATTGCGCGAAATCCCGAAGGTAAAAAAAGTATTTATCCGTTCAGGAATCAGATATGACTATATGCTGAAGGATTCGGATGATTCTTTTTTCAGAGAACTTGTAAAGTATCATGTAAGCGGTCAGTTAAAGGTTGCACCTGAACATTGTTCGGCAGTGGTGCTTGACAAAATGGGTAAACCCCATATTGATACTTATATCGAATTTTCAAAAAAATATTTTGAGCTTAGTGATAATGCAGGTAAAGAACAGTATCTCGTTCCCTATCTTATGTCATCTCATCCTGGCTCAACGCTTAAAGAAGCGGTTGAACTTGCAGTTTTTCTGAAAAAAAGGCATATAAGACCTGAACAGGTACAGGATTTCTATCCGACTCCGGGCACAATTTCTACGTGTATGTTCTATACAGGTCTCGATCCGTATACCATGCAGGAAGTTTATGTAGCAAAGTCTGCTCATGATAAAGCTTTGCAGAGAGCCTTGCTGCAGTACTTTGATCCAAAAAACAGATCGTTAGTAGAAGAAGCTTTGAGAAAAGCAGGAAGATCTGATTTGATCGGTTATGGTGAAAAATGTCTTATAAGACCTTTGCCGGGGAAAAATCCTCAGAAAAGGGGAGTTAAGTATGGCAAACGGAAGTAAGAATCTCAAAGCTATTATATCGGTTGTTTTTGCAATTATTGCTTTAGTTTCGGGCTTTTTCGTAGTACGCAATAAAAGTAATGAACCTGACCATATAGTTGACGGAAAGATGTATGTTGATTTTATTGATGTAGGTCAGGGTGACTGTACTTTATTAAGAACATCTGAGGCTGTCATACTCGTTGATGCAGGTGAAGTGGGAGAAGCTGAAAACGTTATAGATTACCTGAAAGAAAAGGATGTAACGCGAATTGATTGTTGTATCGCTACTCATCCTCATTCAGATCATATCGGGAGCTTAGCGGTTGTATTTAATGAATTTGAGGTCGATACTGTAATTTTACCTGATATTGATGAAAAAAACGAACCTACGACCCGGACATATGAGAACTTTATACTTGCACTTGATAATGTCAAAAATATTGTTCCGGTTCTTGGTTCAGAAACTTTTGAATTCGGTGATCTGAAAGTTGATATTTTTGGTCCTTTGAAACAGTATGAAGATCTCAATGATATGTCGGTTGTTTCTACTGTTTCGTACGGCAGTACTTCTGTAATGCTGACGGGTGATGCCGAGATTATCACAGAGTCTGATATGCTTGATGTGCCCGGAGTTGACTATTCAGCTCAGCTTTTAAAAGTCGGTCATCATGGCAGTCGTACTTCAACAAGCGTTGAATGGCTTGAAGCAGTAGATCCTGATTATGCGGTAATATCGTGTGGAACAGGAAACGACTACGGTCATCCGCATAAAGAAACACTTGAAAAATTTGATGATTACGGTATCAAGTATTACCGTACGGATCTTTCCAGTGATATCACTTTTGAATCAGACGGAAAAAACTTTAATTTAATTAAAAAGTAATATTTAAACTTATTATAAATTGATTAGGAGCAGATTGTATTATGAAATGGACAGGACTTAATGAACTCAGAGAAAAATTTCTTTCTTTCTATGAAAGTAAGGGACATCTCAGACTCCCTAGCTTTTCACTTATACCGCAGGGAGATAAGAGCCTTCTTCTTATCAATGCGGGTATGTCACCGATGAAGAAGTACTTTACAGGAGAAATTACACCTCCCCGTGACAGAGTCACAACCTGTCAGAAGTGTATCAGAACTCCCGATATTGAAAATGTAGGTAAAACTGCACGACACGGTACTTACTTTGAAATGCTCGGAAACTTTTCGTTTGGTGATTATTTCAAGCGTGAAGCTATTGCCTGGGCATGGGAATTTTGCACTAAAGTTATGGAAATGGATCCTGAAAGACTCTATATCAGTGTTTATCTCGAAGATGATGAAGCTTATGTTATCTGGACTAAAGAAATCGGCGTTGATGAGTCTCATATGGTAAGATTCGGAAAAGCTGATAATTTCTGGGAGCATGGTGCAGGTCCTTGTGGTCCTTGTTCTGAAATTTATTATGACAGAGGCGAAAAGTACGGTTGCGGATCACCTGACTGTAAAGTTGGTTGTGAATGTGACAGATATATTGAATTCTGGAATCTTGTTTTCACGCAGTTCGAAAATGATGGAAAAAACAATTACACACCTCTTGCTAGACCGAATATTGATACAGGTATGGGTCTTGAAAGACTTGCTTGTATTGCTCAGGATGTAGATAATCTTTTTGAGGTTGATACAGTTCAGAACATTATGAAGCATATTATCAAGATTGCGGGTGTCGAATACCATGCTGACGAAAAAGCTGACGTTTCACTTCGCGTAATTACTGATCATATTCGTTCAACGACATTTATGATCGGTGACGGTGTTATGCCTTCTAACAGCGGTAGAGGCTATGTTTTGCGCAGACTTTTAAGACGTGCCGCAAGACACGGCAGATTACTCGGTATAAACCGTCCATTCCTTGCTGAGGTTTGTGAAACAGTTATTAAAGAAAATGAAAATGCTTATCCTAATCTTGTAGAGAAAAAGGATTTTATTATAAATGTTCTTAAGACAGAAGAGGAGAGTTTCAACAGAACAATCGACTCAGGTCTTGAAGTTCTCAACGAGATGATAGAAGCATCTGAGGGCAGTGAACTTGATGCATCTGATGCTTTTAAACTTCAGGATACTTTTGGTTTCCCGATTGATCTTACTCGCGAAATACTTGAAGAAAAGGGTATGACTGTTAATGAGGAAAAATTCAAGGAACTTCTTCTTGAACAAAGAAAGCGATCACGTGATGCTCATAAAGGTGCCGGAGCAGAAGGCTGGAATGATACCGGTGTTGTATCCAAAGGTATAGAAGCTACTATGTTTGAAGGTTACGATCGTACAACGACTGAGAGCAAGATAATTGCTATCATTCTTGATGGTGAGAGAGTTGAATCTCTTGAGAAAGATCTTTATGCAGCTGTTGTAACTGATAAGACCACTTTCTATGCTGAAAGTGGCGGACAGGTCGGTGATACAGGTTTCATTTCGAATGACGATTTTGTTTTCAATGTTGAGAATACTTCTAAGACTAATGACGGAGTATTTCTTCACTACGGTAAAGTTGTAGAAGGTGCTGAACTTAAACTTGATGACAACGTAACAATGTCTGTTGACTCAAAGCGCAGAGGCGCAATTGCCCGTAATCATACTGCTGCACATATTCTTCAGGCTGCATTGAGAGAAACTCTCGGTTCGCACGTTGAGCAGGCGGGTCAGCTTGTAAATGATAAGGCTGTCCGTTTTGACTTCTCACACTTCTCTGCAATGACTGCGGACGAAGTGGCAACTGTAGAGAAAAAGGTAAATGAAATTATCTTATCAGCTCAGGCGGTTACTATGACTGAAATGCCTATAGAGGAAGCTAAAAAGTCAGGAGCTATGGCTCTTTTCGGAGAAAAATACGGTGATGTGGTACGTGTAGTAAAGGCAGGAGAGTATTCAACTGAGCTTTGCGGCGGTACTCACGTTTCAAATACCGGTAATCTCGGTTTGTTCAAGATCGTATCAGAATCATCTGTAGCTGCAGGTGTAAGAAGAATTGAAGGTGTAACCGGCGAAGGTGTTCTTGAGTATATCGAAGCGCTTAATAACACAATAATCGGTGCAGCTAAAGCTCTTAAGGTTTCAAATCCTGCAGACCTTGAAAAGAAAGCTGTTGCTGTAGCTGCTGAACTCAGAGAGAAAGACAGAGAAATAGATTCTCTCACATCAGAATTGACAAATCTTCGTTCAGGAAGTCTGTTTGACAATGTTACCGAAGTCAGCGGATTGAGAGTAATATCTGCTGTAGCAGGAGAGGTAACCGTAGATGAGCTTCGCCAGCTCTCAGATAAAGCAAAAGCTCTCGGTGATGATATAGTTTGCGTTCTAGCAGCTGTTAACAAGGAAAAAGGCTCACTCAATTTTGCTGCTTCATGCGGAAAGATTGCTATTAATAAAGGTGTTAAAGCCGGTGATATTGTCAGATCTGTTGCTCAGAAGGCGGGCGGAAACGGCGGCGGTAAGCCTGATTTTGCAATGGCAGGAGCAAAGGAAATTGATAAAGTTAATGATGCAGTTGCTGCAGTTAATAACATTGTAGCATCACTCGTTAAATAAGGAGGAAAATATAATGGATTGTTTGTTTTGCAAGATTATAAACGGTGATATCCCTTCAGCGAAGGTTTATGAGGATGAAAAGGTTTTTGCTTTCCGTGACATCGAACCTCAGGCGCCAACGCATATTCTCATTATCCCGAAGCAGCATATCAAATCGGCTGCTGAGATCAATGCTGAGAACAGTTCAGTTGTGGCTCATATCTTTGAGGTCGCAGCTAAGATTGCTGAGGCTGAGGGGCTGACCGATGGTTACAGAATTGTAAATAACTGTGGTGATAGTGCCGGACAGACTGTGAAACATCTTCATTTTCACCTTATGGGTGGCAGAGAATTTACTTGGCCTGCAGGCTGATTGACGGGAGTGAGATTTGTGGCTGAAACTTATAAAATGACAATAGCGGGCTTAGAAAGAGAACTTCCTCTTTGTCCAATTAATGATAATTTATCGATCGGAGCTTTTATAATTTTCGGAGATGTGGAGTTGACGGTAGCTGCTGTGTCTGAACTTATAAAGAAATGTCCTGAATTTGACTGTATAATCACTCCTGAAGCTAAAAGTATACCCTTGGCTTATGAGATGGCACGTCAAAGTGGTAAACCTTATTTTGTCGCACGTAAAAAAGCTAAATTATATATGCAGGATCCTGTTACTGTTAATGTACGCTCTATCACTACAGATTCAGATCAGGTGCTTATTCTTGACGGTGCCGAAGGTGAAAAGATACGCAATAAACGACTTGTAATAATTGATGATGTTATCTCAACAGGTGAATCTTTAGCAGCTGTCGAAAAGCTTGTATCAGTATTTGATGCGAATGTTGTTGCTAAGGCAGCCATTCTTGCTGAAGGGGATGCAGCTGACAGAGATGATATAGTGTTTCTTGAAAAATTACCTTTATTTACAAGATGAAATTGAAGTATAGACCGTTTGCGGCTATCGGTTTTACAGTATTACTTTCTCTGTTTATTTTTATTTACTTTTCTGATCATTTTGCTCCTTTTTTTATTGGAGCCGGTTTTCTGCTTGGACTTATTTCGCTTTTATCTAAAAGCCTTAGAGACCGATTGGTTCCTATCTATATTGCGGGTTCTCTGGTGTTTTCAGGGCTTATATATTATGTTGCGGCTGAACCTCATAGAATTGCAAAGAATTATGTTGGTTCTGAGTCGTATATAGTCGGAACAGTGGCGGAGGAACCTGAATATTCTGATTCAAGATATTATTATGTTCTTGATCTTGATAAGATTGATTCGGAGAAGGTTGATTGCAGACTCAGATTGTCCTTACCTGAAAATATTGGAGCTGAGATTTCTGATGTGGTTTCTGTAAAAGCTATAGTTTATGAGATTGCATCTGACAGCCGCGATGTACAGATTTATTATAACTCTAAAGGTATATTCTTAGGTGCTTATCAGTATAATTCTGAAAATGTCGAAGTTTCAGTCGAACATAGTAATAAATTTGCTATAAAAAAAGAAGTTAATAAGATTAAGAATATAATTGTATCTAACGTTAAAGACAATATACGCGGTGAACGTGGGTCAACTGTTGTTGCGATGCTTTTAGGGGACAAGTCCGGGCTGAGTGACGAACGTGTTGAAAGTTTCAGGGAAGCCGGAATAGCTCCGCTCTTTGCGGTTTCAGGTCTGCACTTATCTATCTGGGTTTTGGGTTTGTTTGATGTTCTTAGAACTCTCGGATTAAAAAAGCGGATCAGTTCGATAGTTTCGATTGTTTTTACTGTATTCTTCATGCTTCTGACCGGTCTTACACCATCTGTATGCCGTGCAGGTATAATGATGATTCTTTTACTGTGCGGAAATCTATTTTACAGAAAGACGGATTCTGTTAATTCCTTGGGCTTTGTAGCTCTTCTGCTGTGCACAGTGAATCCGTATATTGCTACGGATACAGGATTCGTACTTTCATTTTCGGCTACGTTGGGTATAGTTACTATTGTACCGGCTTGTGAAAAATATGTTTTTTCTAAGTTTAAAGAAAGTTCGATTTTCCGTGTATTAAAGACAGTTTTTATGCCGCTTGTAGTAAGTGTGTCAGCAAGTATAGCTGTTTTACCTTGTTCAGTTTTGCTGATAGGAAAAGTGTCGCTTTTCGCAGTGCTATCTAATTTTATTCTGAACTTTATAGCTACTGCCTGTATGGTAACCGGTGGTTTTGGTGCCTTGATTTCTGAAATACCATATGCTTCAGATCTTCTGTTTACGATATCAGATTTTCTCAGTGGAGTGCTTCTTGACTTTGTAGATCAGGTTTGTTCTGCAGAGGTAACGATGGTAAGTACAGCAAATATATTCTGGCAGATCGGTGCAATGGTATCTGTGACTGTTTTAATACTTGCCGTATTCAATTTTAAAGGAAAGAATGTTATTAAATTTATATGTATAGGTCTTGCACTGGATATAGTTTTCTTTTCTTTAGTGTCTTACTTTTATTATAATGACATGACACAGGTCAGAATACTGAATGTCGAAAACGGTGTCACTGCTGTAGTTTATAAAGATGGAGAGAAACTTTTACTCTCAGGCAAATCAGATGAGTACAGCAAAGTTTTTCGTGTAAGTGAAACGCTGGAGTATTATAATCAGCGAAGTCAGGATTTGTTTTTGATTGCAGATAAAAATGCTCTTGATGATAAAGCAAATTTTAATATCATACAGAAGTATAACTTTGAACGTATTGTATTGCCTTACACGAATCAATCACTTGAAGCTGTCGTTGATATGCAAACTGTATATCCGCAACCAAAAGCAGAGATTGATGTTTTTGATAGCGATACGATTAACTATGAAACTTGTGATAGCTATGCGCTTGCACTTGCTCAATTTAACAAGACAAAGATATTATTCCTGTTTGATTCTTACAAGAGAGCAGAGATACCCGAGGAGTATCTGGATGCAGATATACTTGTTTGCGAAGGGTTTATTCCTTATTGCGTTGATCCGTCAGTATATCGGAATATTATTGTTTGTTCTCAGGGAGAAACTGCTGATTCAGTAATCGAATATGTTGCTTCATGCGGAGGTAATGCTCGGTCTCTGACAAGCGAAGCTTTTGTAATTAATATCAGAAATGAATCATATAAAATTTTTGCTGTGGAGGGTTGATGATGCCGCTATTAACTGAAAATGAGCTGAAGGTTCAGGTTAAGTCTTCTGAGTTTTCAAATCTGTATTTTCTTTACGGTGAAGAGAAATATCTGGTCAAGCATTATTCTGCTTTGCTTGAAAAAAAGATTGTCAATCCTTCTTTTGCAGATTTTAATTTGCATATTTATGACGGAAAAAGTATTGATTTTGATGAAGTATCTGTTGCTGTTGAATCGCTTCCCATGATGAGCGACTACTCATGTATATTTATTAAAGATCTTCAGATTGATAATTTAAATGCAGAAGAAAATACTGCTTTTGAAAATATTATTAAAGATATACCAGAAACAACGGTTATTTTGGTGTCACTTCCGACTGCTAATGTAAATGTAAAAAATCCTAAATGTAAGAAGCTTTTTGAAAGTATTTTAACCTACGGAACTGTTGTTGAATTCAAAAGATTTTCTTTACAGCAGCTAGCCAAACTTATAGAAAAAGGCGCTAAAGAAAGAGGCTGCACAATTAGTGTTTCAGATGCCAACTATCTTATTTCTTTGGTCGGCGATGAGATGTCGGTAATACTGAATGAACTTGAAAAGATATGTGCATATAAAAAGCAGGGAACAATAAGTCGCAGTGACATAGATGCCGTGGTTGTAAAAAGTGTACAAGCACGTGCATTTGACCTTGCGAAAGCACTTGTTGCCAATAATTGTGATACAGCCATGACTATCCTTGATACATTGATTTCAATGAAAGAAGAACCTATTAATATTTTAGGTGCTATTATTACTCCTTATGTTGATATGTACAGAGCTAAAGTTTATATCTCGGGTGGTATGCGTGCTGAGGATGCTTCAAAAGACTTTAATTACAGAAATAAAGAATTCCGACTTACAAATGCAGCAAAGTCAGCATCAAAGTATTCTATGGCTCAACTCAGAAGTTTTCTTGAAATTCTATATGATGCGGATGTTTTGCTTAAATCTACATCTTTGAGCGGACGTCTTGTGTTGGAGCAGACTATTACTAAGCTTCTGCTTGTTTCTAACGGTGAAAAAATATGATAAAAGTTGACAAAATAATTGTTGTCGAAGGAAAATACGATAAGATCAAGTTATCGTCAATAATAGATGGGGTTATAATTGAAACTGAGGGTTTCGGTATATTTAAGAATAAAGATAAACAAAAACTGTTGAGAAAACTTGCAGAGAAAAAAGGTTTACTGATACTTACTGATAGTGATTCCGCAGGTTTTATGATCAGATCGTTTGTGTCTTCTATCGTTCCCAACGAGTATATAACCAACGCGTACATACCTGATATTTTTGGCAAAGAAAAAAGAAAAGATACACACTCAAAGGAAGGAAAACTCGGTGTTGAAGGTGTATCATCTCAGGTGATTATACACGCACTGGAACGAGCCGGGGTTTACTGTGATAAATCTGAGGAAGTCTCACGCAGATTTGTTACCAATTTAGATTTATTTGAAGACGGATTAAATGGTTCCGACGAAAGTAAAAGACGTAGATTGCAGTTATTAAAATACCTTGATTTGCCGGAGAGACTTAGTACGAAAGCTTTACTTGAAGTGATTAATTCTATTATGACATATGACGAATATAAAACAGCTGTTGTTAAAAGTAAGGAGGTTGTGTTATGAGAATAGGACACGGATATGATGTGCATAGATTATGTGAAGGAAGAAAACTTATAATCGGTGGCGTAGAAATAGAACATGATAAAGGTTTGCTGGGACATTCCGATGCAGATGTTTTGCTTCACGCAGTTAGTGATGCATTACTTGGTGCTGCTGCAATGGGTGATATAGGCGGAATGTTTCCGGATACTGACCCTGCCTATAAGGGTGCAGACAGTCTGGTTTTGCTTAAATCGGTAGTAGAAAGAATCAGGAGAAGCGGTTTTATTCCTGTTAATATTGACGCAACCATAATAGCTCAGAAGCCTAAAATGTTACCGCATATAGATAAAATGAGAAAAAATATCGCTGAAGCGTTAGAAATTGACGTTAACTGCGTAAATGTAAAGGCTACTACTGAAGAAAAACTTGGATTTACAGGTGCTTGTGAAGGTATTGCAGCACACTGTGTTTGTCTTATTGATTAATTCTTCCTGATATGATAAAATAAATTGATAATATAGAATGGGTGAATAGATATGGCTGAAACGATAGAAAATATAAAACTGCTATGGGACAGACTTCTGTCTGTATTCTCTATGTTTACCATTACCGATTTTGTTGATATAGCGTTGGTTGCTTTTATTATTTTCAGTGCAATTAAAATGCTCAAAGAAACCAGAGGTATACAGATAGTTAAGGGATTACTTGTTGTATGTGTCGTATATTTTATAATTAATTTATTGGATATGCATGCAAGTTCATTTATCTTTAAGACCTTGCTTTCTGACTTTATTATCGTTTTAATTATACTTTTTTCACCGGAAATCAGACATGCACTTGAGACTATGGGTAGAAGAAATTTTGCTTTTTTCAATTTGTTCGGTGCACAGCAAGGTGACTCAATGTATGAGCGCAAAAAAGCTGCTGTTCTTGAAGTGTGCAAAGCTTGTACTGAAATGAGTGATAAAAAAATTGGTGCTCTTATTGTATTTGAACGTGAAACTATGGTGGGAGATGTCATCAAAACGGGCACGATAATCGATGCAAAAGTTAATCGTGATCATATTGAAAGTATTTTTTTCCCGAATTCACCGTTACATGACGGATGTTTGGTTATAAGAGACGGAAGGGCATATGCAGCGGGTTGTATATTACCTTTAACTGACAAGGATATGCTTACCTCGCATCTCGGTACACGTCATAGAGCTGCATTGGGTATTACTGAGAAAAGTGACGCGATTGCAGTTGTAGTTTCTGAAGAAACAGGTAAGATTTCTATAGCTCATGCCGGAACGCTTCACAGAGGGGTGTCGGATGGTGTGCTTATGGAAAAGCTTTTGACATACATTTTACCGCAAAAAGAAAATTCTGCAAAAGGTATGGTCAAGTCAAAGTTTTCAAAAGCGATTAATCTTGTAAAGGAGAGAAAAAAGAAATGATTAAACGTTTGTTGAATCTAAGAGGTCTTTTTTCAAACACAAAGTTTCTTGTTGTCTTCTCCACGGTCCTTGCTTTGATTTTTTGGATTGTAGTTGCTCTTGAATATACGCCGATAATTCAGAATGTTATAGAAAAAGTGCCTGTTACTATTGACCTTACCGACAGCACACCTGAAAGACTGGGTTTAAAACCTTTCAGCGATACAAACATTACTGTTGATATAACAGTAGAGGGTAAACGTTATGATGTCGGCGGAAAAAAACTTAAGGCTGACGATTTTAACGTTGAAGCAGAGACTGCATACGTAGACTCTTCAGGAGAAAAAGCTCTTGCGCTCAAGGTTACACCCAAAAATGCAAATGCTGAGTTTGAGATAGTTGGTTTGTCTGCTGACTATATCAATGTTTTTTTCGACCGAGAAGCTACTAAAGAGATTAATCTTACTCCAAAAATTATCTCACCAACTGAAGATATTGTCGATGAAGGACTTGTTTTTTATGAAGAAGATATAAAAGTCGAAAAGACAATAACCGTTACCGGACCTAAAACTGAAATAGACAAGATACAAGGGGCTAATCTTGAAATTAGTATTGATAAACCTCTTGCTTCCACAAAAGTAGTTGAAGGAACAGTTAAGTTTATTACCGCTTCGGATGATGAGATTAAATATGTAAAAATAGACGGACATACTCCTGATCAGGTAAAACTGGCAGCTACAATACCGGTTTATAAGGTGATGTCTTTGCCGGTTACAGCTACTTTTGCACATTCACCGAAAGAGTACATTGACAACCCACTTGAATATACCGTTACACCTTCGAGTGTTAACGTTGCCGTTTTACAGGATGGTTCGGGCGAGATTTCCTCTTTAGAGATAGGTGAAATCAGTTTTTATGAGTTATCACCCGATAAAAATAAATTTGAGTTTTCAGCTTCTGATATAAAGAATGCTAAAGTACTCGATGATGTTGACACATTTTATGTTCAGTTAAAACTACCTGATACTATCACTACGGAATCACTTCATATTGAAAAGAATAATATTGTTTTAGAAGGTGCAGTTGAAGATGATGTGTATTCTGTTGATTTTAACGATTTGAATTATATTACCATTTGTTCCGGATCAGATAATCTGAAAGATATCACTTCAAAAAATGTAAGCGGTACAATTAATTTGGAGGGTATTGATATCACTGCGGAAGGTGTGAAGTTACCTATAGAATTTAACGTGAAATACAGCGATGATTCTTGGGTAGTTGGTACATATTCTGCTACTGTAAAATTGAAATAAAACAAAGTAAGGAAGTAATTAGCTTCCTTACTTTATTTTATATAAATGAAGTTGATTTTTTATTAATTATTTTCGATTTTTTGTTGTAAATTTACTTTGTTTTATGTTATAATGATATGAAATATTATGGAGAATTGTATTGTTTGGGGGTGTCTGAATGAAAACAATTAAAAAATTGCTTGCTGCAATAGTTATATTATCTGTTTTGTTTTCTTTTTCCGGATGCTCTTTGAAGTTTACAAGTTTCGATAATCTCATGCGACCACCTAAACTTTTGGGTAAATACCAAGGCCTTCAGGATGCCTTTGAAAAGTCTGTAAATCAACAATTTACATTAATAACACCTGAAAACGGTGATCTTCAATCTTCATTTCTTACAATGGATGTTGATTCTGATGGTGAAGAAGAAGCATTTGTTTTTTATGCACTTAATGATGAACGTGAAATCGCAAAGATTTCATACTTTGAATATTTTGACACAGAATGGAAACATATCGCAACTTTGAATGGTTTGGGAAATTCTGTAGATAAAGTAATTATTGAAGATTTGAACGGTGACGGTATTTCAGAAGTATTGGTTGGCTGGTTGTTGTATTCAAGTAAAACTAACAGAGCGGTTTCGGAGTATCGTTTGAATACAGACAGCTTTGAGCAAATTGCGACTTATCCGTACACATATTTCGATATCGTTGATGTCAACGGTGATGGTTATTCCGATATGCTTACGCTGACTGTTGATTCATCAGTACCGGACGTTTTAGCTGCTGCAGCGCGTGTGTATAACTTTGATCAGCAGTCTAACACCCTCTCTCTTTACGGTGAAACAGCAATGGACGGCAGCATTTCGTCGTACTCATCTGTTTCTTTTGAAACTGTTGAGGATACTAACATTATTTATATTGAAGCTACAAAAGGTTTGAATGAATCTATAACAGAGGTTATATACTGGGACGATGAAACAAGTAAACTAGTTTCACCCCTGTTAGACATAGCTACACAGTCTACAATTCTTACCTGGAGAAATATGAACTTATCTGCGTATGATGTAGATGGTGATAAGTATCTTGAGATACCTACCAGCGTGGAGATGTTCGGCTCCGTGGTCACGACTACCAATAATATTAATTCGTCTTCAACGGTTACCTCAGATCATATGCCTGCTACCAAGATGTATTTTACTAAATGGGTAAAATTCAGAAACGATAAACTCGTTCCTGTTCAGTATTCAATAATTAATAAATCTTTAGGATATATGCTTAATATCAAAAGCACTTGGGTAGGCAAGATTACTGTCGCAGGTAATGACGGACAGTGGGACTTTTATCGTTGGAATGCTTCTAAAAATTCTGTAGGCGATTTGCTTTTCAGTATATATGCGTACGATAATTCTGATGTGGAGAGTAAAAGCAAGTATTCCGGATATCAGGTGCTGAAATCTACCACTGCACAGACTTATGTTTCGCAGATTTCTGACGCTGGACGTAACTTCGGAATAAATGAAGAATGGCTTGAAAATAACTTTATTTTAACTGATTTTGGAGGAGTAAGATGAACAAGGTTAAGATTTTAGTTGCTGAAGATGAAGCACCTATCCGCGAATTTATTGTTATTAATCTTATCAGAGCCGGTTATGATGTTATTGAAGCTTTTGATGGCCAGGATGCATTTGAAAAGTATCAACTTGAGAGTGATTCGATTAAAATAGCTGTTCTTGATATTATGATGCCGCGAATGGATGGTCTTGAGCTGTGTAAAAAGCTTCGCAACATGAGCAGTAATATCGGCATTGTTATGCTCACTGCAAAAACTCAGGAGATGGATAAGGTGACCGGTTTGCTTCTGGGAGCAGATGATTATATAACCAAGCCTTTTTCACCCTCAGAGTTTACAGCCCGTGTTGATGCACTTGCACGACGTGTATCTGCTGTACGATCGAATGATGTTTCAGATGAAAATGTTATTGTTTCCGGTCCGTTCAGACTTGATTGTAAGAGTCGCTCACTTACTAAAAATGACATTTATATTGATATTACTCAGGTTGAATTTCAGATTTTAGAGTATTTCTTTAAAAATCAGGGAACTGCTTTGGGTAGAACAGATATCCTGAACTATGTCTGGGGTTCTGATTATTATGGTGAAGAGAAGATAGTTGACGTTAATATACGTCGTGTCAGAAAGAAAATTGAAGAGGATCCGTCAAATCCCAAACATTTGCTTACAATATGGGGAATGGGGTACAAATGGGTCTGAACCTATGGTTTTAAACAGGAGGTGTGCATAAGTGGCAACAAAAGCAAAAAAAGAAAAAAGAATAAAGCTGTTTTCTGGTCTTACCAAACGTTGGTTTGTTCAGACTACGGTTATTGTTATTGCTTTTTTGCTTATTATCTGTGTTGTCGGTGCATACATTGTTCACGCCTATTATTATAATTCGGTAGAGCGTAAAATGCTCAATTACTCGAATAGCGCTGTTGACAATTACTTTGAAAGTTACTCAGGCGATGATGCTTCTTTTGAAAAGGGTGCCAGAGACTTTATCTATGATTTTAAGGATAAAGCTTCAATTGAAGTATGGATTATAGACAAGTACGGGCACGTTATTATATCATCAAGTGGATTTTCAGTCAGTAAGTATACAGTAATTCCGGAATATGAAGCGGCAATATCTGATCTTAATGAGGTTGCCCGCTGGACAGGAAAACTTGATTCAGGTGAAAAAGTAACTTCTTTGACTAAACCGATTGTCAATAATAAAAACGAGATTATAGGTGCAGTCAGGTATATTGTTTCTCTGGAAGATATTGATAATCAGATTGGTACATGGTACTTACTTATTATTCTTGTTTTTGTTCTGCTGGTAATGCTTTTGCTGATTTCAGGAATTGTTTTTATAAACTCAATTGTTAAATCTATAAGAGAGATAAATGATACTGCCAGAATGATAGCTGACGGAAATTACGATGCCAGAATAGACCATTACCTTTATAAGGATGAAGTCGGTGAGCTGTGTGATACAATTAATAACATGGCTGAAAAAATTAAGATGTCTGATAAAATTAAAATTGACTTTATCTCAACTGTTTCTCACGAGCTGAGAACACCTTTGACTGCAATCAAAGGTTGGGGTGAGACTCTTTTACAGATATCCGATACTGATCCGGCTTTGACACAGCGCGGTATGGGTGTTATCATCAGTGAGTCATCAAGACTAAACGGAATTGTTGAGGAGTTGCTTGATTTCTCAAGAATGCAAAGTGGCAGAATGACATTGAAGATAGAAAAAATGGATGTTCTCGCAGAGCTTGATGAGACTGTATTTGCGTTTAAAGACAGAGCGATACGTGAGGGTATTGATCTTGTTTATACAGCTCCGAATTTACCGGCACCGATGGACGGTGATCCGGACAGAATTAAACAGGTATTCGTAAACATTATAGATAATGCTTTGAAGTATACTAAACAGGGTGGCAAGATTATTACTGTAGCAGAAATCGTTGATGACAGGATTACGATTACTGTTTCGGATACCGGTTGCGGGATTTCTGAAGAAGATTTACCACACGTAAAAGAGAAATTCTATAAGACTAATATGACTGTACACGGTTCCGGTATTGGTCTTGCTGTTGTAGATGAAATTGTGCATATGCATAATGGTACATTTGATATTGACAGTATTCTCGGAAAGGGAACGACTGTAACGATTTGCTTTGATATTGATCATGTTGAAATTGAAGATATGTGGGATATTGATGAAGCAATCTCTAAAGAAAATGAAAAAATGACCTTGGAGGAAGAAGACTGATGTCTGATAAAAAGAAACATAGCGTTGGCGGACAGGCTCTTATGGAAGGCGTTATGATGCAGGGACCCAAAGGCACTGCTGTCGCCTTGAGATTGCCTGACGGCAGCATCGAAACGCAGTTAAAGAAAGTTACACTTCTGCGTGATAAGTATAAGTTTTTCAGGATTCCTTTTATCAGAGGACCTGTTAACTTTGTTGAACAGATGATATTTGGTTATAAATGCCTGATGGAGTCAGCTGAAAAGACAACTGCTCTTGATGATAACGGTGAAGAAGAGATGTCAAAGCTTGACAGATGGCTTACCGATCACTTCGGACCCAAAATGATGGCAGTTATAGGTGTTATATCAATGGTAATTGCCTTGGTTGTAGGATTCTTTCTTTTTATGTGGTTACCTTCATTTGTTGCAGACCTTATACTTGGTGAAGATAACAATACTTGGAAACCCGCAATAGAGGGCGTTATGCGCATTGTTATTTTTATAACTTATATGTTCCTTACTTCGCTTATGAAGGATATTAAACGTCTGTTTATGTATCATGGTGCTGAACACAAGTCGATTTTCTGTTATGAAAAAGGATTGGAACTTACTGTCGAGAATGTTAAAAAGCAAAAGAGATTTCATCCTCGTTGCGGAACAAGTTTTATTTTCCTGTCTTTGATTGTAAGCATCGCAATTTCAACTACGGTAGTTATGATCTGGCCGTGGCTCAGAAATGAGGAAATGCGCTGGATATGGATGGGTATTAAAATACTTATTCTGCCTCTTATTATGAGTGTTGGTTATGAGCTTATCAGACTGGCAGGAAAGCACGATAATATCCTTACACGTATCATTTCTGCACCCGGCACTTTGATGCAGAGAATTACTACTAAAGAACCTACTGATGATATAATTGAAGTCGGTATTATGTCTTTGAAAGTAGCTCTCGGACTTGAGAAAGAAAATATCAATTCTGGAAAAGAAACTGAAACAAATGATGAAGACAGTAAATGATCTATATCTACATGGTGTCAGGTTGCTTGAAGGTGCACAAGTAGAGGATGCATTTTTTGATGCAAGAGTGCTCATGGAGCAGATTCTGGATACAAATTCAACCGGATTTTTACTTTCACGCAACGATACTGTAAATGAAGAGCAGATAATAAAATATTCAGACCTCATTCAGAAGCGTTCAGACGGGATGCCTTTACAGTATATAATAGGCAAATGGGAGTTTATGGGTAATGAGTTTTACGTTGGCGAAGGCGTACTTATACCAAGACCTGAAACTGAACAGCTGGTTGAAGCAGCCTGTGAGTATCTTGCTGATATAAATAATCCGACAATTGTTGATTTTTGTTCAGGTACGGGTTGCATTGCTATAAGCATAGCAAAAATCTTCACTAATGCAAAAGTATATGCTGTAGA
The DNA here is from genome assembly GCA_045648065.1 of Acutalibacteraceae bacterium. Classification (GTDB taxonomy): domain Bacteria; phylum Bacillota; class Clostridia; order Oscillospirales; family Acutalibacteraceae; genus CAG-488. Next base: position 19,358 of record JAZRNG010000019.1, read on the forward strand.
AAAATACGATGAAGCTTATTCTTATCTTGTTAAGAATATTAAGCTTAACAATGTCAGAAATATAGTTCCGATACAAGGCGACCTGTTTGACAAAGAAATTCTTAAGGGTATTTCACCTGATGTTATATTGTCGAATCCGCCGTATATCAGGAAGGATGATATCGCATCACTTCAGACTGAAGTTTTGAAAGAGCCGGTTACAGCTTTAGACGGTGGCGATGACGGATATGATTTTTATCGATTTCTTTGTGAGTATTGGTTTGCTGAGTTTTTGCATGAAGATACTGCCATGATGGTAGAGTGTGCAGAAGATCAGGGTGATTACATTTCAAAAATGTTTTCGGATTATTCACAGAAAACTGAGATAATCAGAGATTTCAACGGTTTACAAAGAATAGTAACTGCTTACAAGTAAGGGAGTTTATATGCTTTTAAATTTATTACGTGGTCAGGATTTTGATATTGTTTCATTGATAGTACGTATTTCTTCAGTTGCCTTTGTTGTATTCTGTACAGCTCCGGTTCATGAGTTTGCACACGCCTTTGTTGCTTACAAGCTCGGAGATAATACTGCAAAGCTTAAAGGAAGACTTACAATCAATCCTTTTGCTCATATCAACTGGATAGGTGCATTAATGATTCTACTCGTTGGATTTGGTTATGCACAGCCTGTTCCGGTTAATGTAAGGAATGTAAAAATGAAGAATAAGAAAGTGGCTATGGCTCTGATAGCTTTGGCAGGACCACTTTCAAATCTGTTGATGGCATTCATTTCTATGTTTTTTATGTTTCTTACGATGAGATTTATCGATACAACCGGAGTGTTAGCTGATACGTTAAAAATTTTCCTCTATTTTATCGCTACAATAAATATTAATCTTGCTGTTTTTAATTTACTTCCGGTACCTCCTTTGGATGGTTCCAGAATACTGTTTGCAATTTTACCTACTAAGTATTATTTTGCAGTAATGAAATATGAGAGATATATTTCTCTTGTGATTATGTTTTTACTCTTAACAGGAATTCTTACTACGCCACTTCGTTATTTGTCGGAGTTGGTATATGATTTATTTGTTTTATTTTTCAGCCTCATATTTTAAGGAGAAATTATGGAAACTATTTCCTACAAACTTGATGTGTTCGAAGGCCCGATGGATCTTCTTCTTCACTTGATAAGCAAACATAAAATTGACATAAATGATATCCCGATCCTCTTGCTCGTTGAACAGTATCTTGACTACGTCAGACAGATGCAGGAAGAGGATATGGAAGTTGCAAGTGAATTCCTTGAAATGGCTGCTCGACTTGTATATATTAAGACTGTTTCTTTGCTTCCGGTTCATGAGGAAGAGGCAGATGCTCTTAAGAATGAATTGCAGGGTGAACTTTCTGAATATAAAGATTGTAAGCTTATGGCTCAGAAACTTGCGGAAAAGGCCGAAGGTTTTGACTACATTTCACGTAAGCCTGAAAAGTTTGCACCGGATATGACGTATACAAGATTACACGAGCCGTTTGAACTTTTCAAAGCATATCTTGCTGCCGTAGGTAGAGGAAAGAGAAATCTTCCACCACCGATTGAAGCTTTTTCCGGAATAGTGGCTCATAAAATAGTACCTATCAGAGAACGAGTAGGATTCATAATGGATAAGCTTTTCAGAGGCAAAAAACAACGATTTAAAACTTTTTTTGAAAAGGCTGAATCAAGGTCAGAAATGGTTGCAACATTCCTTGCTTTGCTTTCGTTAACTAAGGACAAAAAGATTGTCTTAACTGAAGTTGAGGGTGATCTTGAGGTTGAGATGGTTGATTCAGATGTTAATTTTGATGTGGAGGGAGACTACGCAGATGAAAATGAATGATTTACATGCAGCAGTTGAAGCTATTCTTTTCGCTGCCGGTGAACCGCTTGAAGCATCAAGAATAGCAGAAGCTCTCGAAATTGAGATTGAAATGGTCGAATCTGTTTTAATTGAACTCAAGAGAACACTCGACGAAAATAATAGTGGCATATGCCTTGTTCAAATGGATGATTTATATCAGCTTTGTACCAGACAGGAATACTCAAATCAGGTAAGAGCAGTGTTAGAAATCAAAAAGAATGCACCTCTTTCGAATGCTGCTTTTGAGGTTTTGGCTGTAGTTGCCTATAATCAGCCTGTTACAAAAGCTTTTATTGAGCAGGTGAGGGGAGTTGACTGTTCCGGTGTCATCCAAACTCTCATTCTTAAGGGTTTAGTAGAAGAACGCGGAAGATTAGAACTTCCGGGAAGACCACTGATTTATGGTACTACTCCTGAGTTTCTTAAGTGTTTTTGTGTTAATAATCTTTCGGAACTTCCTGAATTACCCGATCATGAGGAAATGCCTAAAAACGATGAATTACCAAATCAACTTGAAATTAATCTTGACGATGGTCAGATAATTGAAAATACAGCAATTACCGGTGAAATTCAGGTAATAGAAACTGTTGAACAGGAGGTGAGTCCGTGACAGCGTTATTTATAATTCTTGGAATCGTGCTGTTTTCAATCGCGCTGTTAAGCATCCCTGTTGTGTTCGATATGGAGTATATTGACACATTTAAACTCAAAATTTCATGGCTCTTTGTAAAGGTTAATGTTTTACCTAAGGATGAAACTGAAGAGAAGAAGCCTAAAAAAGAGAAAAAGAAGAAAGAGAAAGAGAAAGAGGAAGAGGATACCGAGAGAAAGGTAGAAAAAGAGACGGAGAAAAAAGAAAATCCTATCAAAGTTTTCTACGAAGATCAGGGTGTTTCCGGTATGGTCAGATTTGTCAATAACTGTGCCTCTTACCTTGGTAAGTTTACTAAAGGTTTTCTCAAAAGTATTTACATCCGCAAACTTGATCTGAGAATGTGGGTGACTGAGGGCGATGCTGCACAGACGGCCATAAAGTATGGTAAGTTTTGTCAGATGATTTATCCTCCTTTAGGTTTTATTTGCTCTTCCTGTCATGTAAGGAATTGTAATGTCAATATAGTCGCAGACTATTGTGGCGATAAAACAAAAGGTGAATTTGAAACGAGAGTAGCTCTCATACCACGTAGCGTTATCAATGCCGGTATTGCATTTTTGTTCCGGCTTGTAGCAGAGTTTATTAAAACTTTGCTTATATATTCAAAAGCAAAAAATAAAAACAAATCGAAAGGCGGACAAGAACAATGAAAGATCAGTCAGCATCAGCAATTTTAGCAACAGCTATTGACAGAATTAAGGAAATGGTTGATTGCCAGACAATTATTGGAGACACAATTGATGCAGGTGAGGGAATTAAAGTTATTCCTATCTCAAAGGTTACATACGGTTTTGCATCGGGTGGTACTGATTTCCCCACAAAGACTTCTAAGGAACTCTTCGGCGGCGGCGGCGGTGCCGGTGTAACAATTTCTCCGGTAGCTTTCCTTGTTATCAAAGGCAGTGATGTAAGCGTTAAATACATTTCTGAAGGTGCTGAAAATTCTGCAGAAAGAATAATCAGCATGGTTCCTGATGTTGTAAACAAGGTTACTGACGTTGTTGCAAAAATTAAGAATGATAAAACATCTGAAGTAGTTGATTCAGTTTTTGAGGAAATCGAATAATTGAATTAATACTGATGTCATCTGTCTGCATATAATTAACAGGCAGGTGATTTAAGTGATAAAAAAGTTAATATCATTTTGTGTAATACTTTCTTTATGTGTGCTGAGAGTTTCTGCTTTAGAAGCGGATTCTGTATCGGCTGAGTGTGCTGTTGTCTTAAATGTGCATACAGGAGAAGTTTTGTTTGAAAAAAATGCATCTGAGCGACATTCAATGGCGAGTACTACAAAAATTATGACCGCTTTACTTGCAATCGAGTCCGGTAAACTTCAGAGTGAGATAGTTGTATCCGATGATATGCTGAAGGTTGAAGGTACTTCGATGGGTTTAAAAACAGGTGACAGCGTTTCTCTTGATGAACTCGTTTACGGAATGATGCTCCCTTCAGGTAATGATGCTGCTAATGTTACAGCTGTTTTTCTGGGCGGAAGCGTTGATCAGTTTGCTCAGCTTATGAATAAACGTGCAAAAGAGATCGGTATGTCAGATACTTGTTTTGTAACACCCTCGGGGTTAGACAGTGATTCTCATTATTCTACTGCATATGATATGTCACTTCTTGGGGCTGTCGCAGTCAGCAATCCGAAGTTCGTTGCCGTTTGTTCATCTCGAAGCGCTAAACTAACGTATGGAAATCCACCGTATATCAGAACTTTATATAATCATAATAAGTTACTTGACAGGTATGATTATGCGTTGGGTATTAAAACCGGTTTCACTAAAAAGAGTGGACGTTGCCTGGTGTCATACGCTAAAAAAGACAATTCTGAACTCATTGCTGTTACTTTGAATGCACCTGATGACTGGAATGACCATATCAAGATGCTTGATAATGCTTTCTTAAAGTTGAAAATTTCTGAAATACCATCAGTTGTGCCGGATAAGATATCGGTTGTCGGAGGTAGTTCAGACTCTGCAAGTATTTCGACGAAATCTTTTGCATTTTCTTATCATTCTGTTCAGGATGTAACTTGTAAAGTGCATATTGATAAGTTTATCTATGCTCCTGTTGAAAAAGGTAAAGTTGTCGGATACTGTGAGTATTATATCGGTAACGATTTGAAAGCAACAGAACCGATTATAACTGAGGAAAATATAACACAAAAAGTTTAAAGGAGATTTATAATGACTGATGATAGAATCAGGCTTCAAAAGTACTTGTCTCAATGTGCGGTAGCTTCGAGACGTAAATCTGAGGAACTTATCATTTCAGGTAAGGTTAAGGTGAACGGTAAAGTTGCCGGCTTGGGCGATAAAATTGACCCCAGACGTGATACTGTAACTGTAAGCGGTAAAAAAATTGTCTCATCTAAAAAACACTACTATATCATGCTTCATAAACCCAGAGGATTTATTACTACTATGGATGATGAGATGGGAAGAAAGTGTGTAGCTGAGCTTGTAAAAGATGTGGGAGCGAGAGTCTATCCTGTCGGTCGTCTTGACAGAGACTCTGAAGGACTTTTGTTAATGACAAATGATGGTGATTTTGCTAATCATCTCACACATCCGTCGAAACACGTACCGAAAACATACAGAGTTACAGTTCGTCCGAATGTGACCGAAGATCAGCTCGTTGCTTTTAGTGAAGGAATTGAGATTGACGGCAGAAAAACTTCACCTGCGGATGCTCATATAATTGATAAATCTGAAAACAGGGTTGTGCTTGAAATAGTTATCCATGAAGGAAGAAACAGACAGATCAGACGTATGTGTGAAGCGCTTGGACTGGAAGTTGCACGCCTTAAAAGGACTCACATCGGATCGATAAAGTTAGGTATGCTTCCTCAGGGTAAATGGCGTAATCTTACTGAAGATGAGGTGCACCGTCTTAAGGTTTCTTCGGGAATGAAGGTAAATAAGTTTTAAGGTGAAATTAATGTTAAAGTTTATTCCTATCAGCTATAAAGATTTAGGTGAACCCTTCTGCATGGATGATACTTTATGCGGATACTTGGGTTATGACCTTTCTGATAATAACAGGGAGTGCGGTAAATGTGCATTCAGACTAAAAGGATACTCTATGGAGATAGTTTATGTTGAATCCTATGATGATGATCCTGAGACCGTGGAAGGTCTTATACGGAGTGCTTTGAACTTTGGCGGTAACCGCAGTGTTTATATGGCTTATTATCTTGCTTCAAGTGGTCTTGAAGTCGCAAAAACACTTGGATTTGAATATGTCGATGATAAGTATTCAGGGGATATACCAACATTGTTGCAAGGTAGTTGCTGTAAAGGAAAATAAAGAGGTAGTATTATGGTCAAAAGTATGACAGGATACGGTCGTCATCAGCAGACCGTTGACTCAATGAATATTATTGTTGAGATTAAAAGTGTTAATCACAGATATTTTGATTTTTCATCGAGAACTCCAAGAATTTACGGTTTTCTTGACGAGAAGCTGAAGAGTTTTGTACAGTCAAAGGTTTCAAGAGGTAAAATCGAGTGCTATGTTCAGGTGGACAACCTTGAAGATGACAGTGTAATCGTTGAGATTAATCACTCATTAGCTAAGGGTTATGTTAAAGCTTTTGAAGAGCTTTCTGAGACTTATTCGATTGATAACAACCTTAATTCAGGAATTCTTGCCAGATTTAACGATGTTTTACTCATCAGAAAAGAAGAGGCTGATGAAGAAAAGATATGGAATGCCGTTAAATCTGTAGCTGAGGTAGCTGTAGACAAGTTCATTGAGATGCGTCAGGTTGAAGGTCAAAAGCTTCGTGATGATATCTGTTCGAGGGCAGATACGATTCTTGAAAAGGTTGAATTTGTTGAAGCACGTTCTCCGGAAACTGTCAAAGAATATACTCAAAAGTTGCTTTCAAGAATGCAGGATGTTCTTGCCGGAGTAAATGTCGATGAAACCAGAATACTTACTGAAGCAGCTATATATGCTGATAAAATTGCTGTAGCGGAAGAAACTGTCAGACTCAGAAGTCACATCGAACAGCTTAAAGGTTTCTTTGATTCTGATGAGGCCATTGGCAGAAAGATGGATTTTCTTGTGCAGGAGATTAACCGTGAAGCTAATACTATCGGATCAAAAGCTTGTGACGTTGATATAGCTCGATGTGTGCTTGATATCAAGTCAGAAGTCGAAAAGATACGCGAACAGGTTCAGAATATCGAGTAAGGAGATTAACTATGAAACTCATAAATATTGGCTTCGGAAATATGGTTAATGCTGAAAGAATTATTGCTATAATCAGTCCGGAGTCAGCTCCTATCAAAAGAATTATACAGGTTTGTAAGGAAAACGGTACACTTATCGACGCTACACACGGAAGACGTACACGTGCTGTTATTATCACAGATTGTGATCAGGTGATACTTACATATCTTCAGGCTGAAACTGTCGCTAACAGGCTTGATGAAGAGAAAGATTATGAGGAGGATGAAGAAGATGCTTGAAAATGGTATGCTTGTTGTCCTCTCAGGACCGTCAGGTTCGGGCAAAGATACTGTTCTTGCTGAGCTGTTTAAGCTTGATATAGGGCTTGTACAGTCTGTTTCTATGACTACCAGAAAACCCAGAGAAGGTGAAATAGACGGTGTTGATTATCTCTTTGTAGATAATAATTGCTTTACTGGTGCCATCAATGACGGTAAAATGCTTGAATATGCAAAGTATGGTAATAACTATTACGGTACTCCAAGAACACCGGTTGATAACTGGCTCTCCGAGGGTAAAATTGTTGTACTGAAAATTGAAGTTCAGGGAGCAGATAATGTAAGAAAGCTATATCCTGATTCGGTTAGTATTTTTCTTACACCACCAAGTATGGAAGTACTTGAAAAAAGACTCAGAGGCAGAGGAAGCGATGACGACGAGGATGTCAGAAGAAGACTTAATATCGCCCGTGATGAACTTGCGCGAATGTCTGAATATGACTATGTAGTCGTTAATGACGCTCTTGAGACCGCTGTTGAGGACATTAAAACTATAATTTCTGCAGAACAACTAAAATTCAGCAGAAGAAAGAATATATTAAGTGAGGTAAATAAATAATGTTTGATCAGAATAAAAAATTCAAATTTAATCCGGATCTCAGCTCTGTGCTTTCAAACCATATGAGCAGATATTCTTTAGTACGTGCTACAGCAAAAAGAGCACGTGAAATTTCAGAAGAAGCTGAAGATGAAGGAATAATCCTTGTAGAAAAGCCGGTAAGTATCGCTATCGATGAAATTATCGAGGGTAAGTACAAGATCATAGAACCGGATGAAATCAAAAATTTATAATCAATAACTGTTTATGGAGGTAGGATATGTCAAAATACAGAATCGCTTCAGTTGCTATTGAAAATTCTGCTATGTCATTTGACAAGGCATATGACTACCTTATTGACAGTGAAAATAACTTTCTGAAACCCGGATGCAGAGTTATTGTTCCGTTTGGTAAGAATAATAAATGCAGACAGGGTATAGTGATGAAGGTTTATGATACTGACGAGCTTTCTCAGAAACTAAAAAAAATATCCCAGGTCATTGATGTTGAACCAATCCTTTCAGAAGAAATGATTATGTTAGTCGATTGGCTTAAAGAACGTACTTTCTGTACTCTTTTTGATGCAGTCAGGACTATACTTCCTGCAGGTATGTGTCATCGCATTGTTACGACATATACTGCAGTGTTGGATGCTGATGTAAGTGATTGTGATTCTGATATAGTACAGATATATGAGTATATCAAAGCATCTAAAGTATATATGGATGGTGAAAAGGTACTTAAGACGCTAGGTTTTGTGCCTGACTTATCAATACTTGAAAAGATGACTGAAAAGGGTTTGCTTTTCAGAAACTATGATTCAGCCAGAAAACTCGGTGACCTTACTGTTAAGATGGTTCGCATCAACAGTAACGGTATAGCAGCACTTGAATCAACGGACAAGTTAACTAAAAAACAACGAGAGATATTAACACTGCTTTCTGAGCTTGAGACAGCATCTGTAAAGGAGATCTGTTATTTTACGGGTTTTACTCCTGCAGTTGTGCATGCTTTGGCTAAAAAAGGACTAGCTGACATTTATGATGATGAGGTCTACAGAACTCCGTATGATTATGAAGGGTCAGTGTCCGAAAAGAAGGAAATAATTCTTAATGACGAGCAGCAGAGTGCTTATGCTAATCTTCTGAAACAGTATTACGAATCGGAGGGTGGAGTTTCTCTTTTGTTCGGTGTCACAGGAAGCGGAAAGACTCAGGTGTATTTAAAACTCATTGACTATATGCTTTCTGTAGGGAAGCAAGTAATAGTAATGGTTCCGGAAATTGCACTTACTCCTCAGACCATTGCAATTTTTAGGAAGCGTTACGGAAGTGAAATAGCTGTATTTCATAGTGCTCTTTCAGCCGGACAGAGAACTGACGAATGGAAGCGTGTAAAAAATGGAGAAGTCAAGATAGTTATCGGAACAAGAAGTGCTGTTTTTGCTCCTTTTGATAACCTTGGTCTTATTATAGTGGATGAAGAGCAGGAACATACCTACAAATCCGAGCAGACACCACGATATAGTGCAAAGGATGTTGCACGTTTCAGAGCTGCCTATCATAAAGCATTGACTGTTCTTGCCAGCGCAACACCGTGTTTTGAGACATATGCAAATGCCTTGAACGGCAGATATAGCCTGAATAAGCTAACGAAGAGGTATTCGGATTCTCAACTTCCCGATGTAAGAATTGTCGATATGTGCACGGATGCTTTGAGCGGTTCATCGTATTTCAGTAAAGCTTTGTACGATGCTATTGAATACAATATTCAAAATGGCAAACAATCCATTTTACTTATGAATCGCAGAGGTTATAACACGTTTGTATCCTGTAAATCCTGTGGTTATGTATTTAACTGTCCCTCGTGCAGTATTTCGATGACATACCATCATGCCAACAGGAGGATAATGTGTCACTATTGCGGACATTCACAACCTTTTACAACTAAGTGTCCTGAGTGTGGATCTGAAAACGTCAGGTATTCAGGTGTAGGCACACAAAAAATTGAGGATGAACTAGCAGAGCTTTTTCCTTCGGCGAGAGTCCTCAGGATGGACGCTGACAGTACAATGAGCAGATATGCTCACGAAGAGATGTTAGATGCATTTTCAAAAGGTGAGTATGATATTTTACTCGGTACTCAGATGGTCGCCAAAGGACTTGATTTTGAAAATGTAACTTTAGTAGGCGTAATTAACGCTGATGTACAGCTTAATAATGATGACTACAGAAGTCAGGAGCGTACTTTTGATCTGCTGACACAGGTTGCCGGACGGGCAGGCAGAGGAAAATATAAAGGTACGGCGGTGATTCAGACAATGAATCCCGAAAATGAAGTGATTGATATGGCATCAAAACAGGATTATGAAAGATTTTATAATTCTGAGATAAAAATAAGAAAAATGCTCATTTATCCACCGTATTGTGATATTGCTTTAGTTGGATTTGTGGGTCTTAATGATGATAAAGTACATGCCGCTTCAGCAAAATTTTTTGAGCTTTTGCGAATAAGACTGAAGTCGGAATATAAAAACGAGAAAGTAATTATTCTCGGTCCGATGCCGGCACGTATTTCTAAAATAAGCAATAAATACAGATACCGAATGATAATTAAGTGTAAAAATACAAAAAGTTTCAGGAAAATGTTGTCAGAGGCACTTGATGAGTTTAATTCTCTGAGTTCTATGAATTCGGTGTCAGTTTATATAGATATTAATCCTGAAAATATTCTTTGAATCTGAGAGGGAATTTAAATGGCTATTCGAAATATAGTGAAATTGGGCGACCCGGTTTTAACAAAGAAAAGCAGACCTGTAGAAAACTTTGACGAGAAGCTTTTTATGATTCTTGATGATATGAAAGATACCCTTTACAAGGCACAGGGTGCAGGTCTTGCTGCTGTTCAGGTTGGGATTTTACGTCGTATTGTTGTGATGGATTGCGGTGACGGATATCTTGAACTTATTAACCCTGAAATAGTTGAACGTTCAGAAGAAGTTCAGCACGAAACTGAAGGCTGTCTTTCGCTGCCTGGTAAATACGGAGTTACAGAGAGACCGAAAAGCGTAATTGTTAAAGCCCAGAACCGTGAAGGTAAGTGGTGTCTTTACAAAGGAGAAGACCTTAAAGCCAGATGTTTTTGCCATGAGCTCGATCATCTTGACGGAATACTGTACACCAGTCATCTTGTTGGTGAGCTTGAAAGTGATTGACGGAGGTAGACTATGGATATAGTTTTTATGGGTACACCTGAGTTTGCGGTACCTTGTCTTGAAAGACTGATAGCTGACAAACATAATGTGAAAGGTGTATTTACCCAACCCGATAAGCCAAAGGGCAGAGGACACAAAATGCAGTTTCCTCCCGTTAAACAATGTGCAGTTGATGCAGGAATACCTGTCTTTCAGCCCGAAAAAATGAGAGACGGAGAAGCTCTTTCAATTATTGAGCAGCTCAATCCTGAATTAATTATAGTTGTCGCTTACGGTAAAATTCTTCCCGCTGAGATTTTGAATTTCTCGAAATACGGATGTATAAATATGCATGCTTCTGTTCTTCCTGCATACAGAGGTGCTGCACCTATTCAGTGGTGTGTGCTAAACGGTGAAAAAGAAAGCGGAGTTACTGCAATGCAGATGGATATTGGACTTGACACAGGCGATATGCTCTTGACTAAAACTGTTGAAATCAGACCTGACGATACTGCGGGTGATTTACATGATAAGTTATCGGTTCTTGGTGCTCAGGTTATGTCTGAAACTATTGATAAACTCATTAATAATGAACTTAATCCTATAAAACAGGATAACTCACTATCAAGCTATGCACCAATGCTTACCAAGGAACTTTGTCCTGTTGATTGGAATGATAGTGCGATTAAAGTTCATAATAAAGTAAGAGGATTGTCTCCTTGGCCGGTTGCTACTACAAAATGGTCTGATAAAAATATTAAGATTCATAAGACTGCCGTTGTAGCTGATGTCGCAGGTATTCCGGGTGAAGTAATATCTTCAGATAAAAATTTAATTGTATGCTGTGGTAACGGAACTTGTATCGAGATTATCACATTACAGCTTGAGGGTAAAAAAGCTATGCCTGCTTCTGATTTTCTGAGAGGAAACCCGATTCCAGCCGGTACAATCCTCAGATGAGGTGATTTTGTGTTTTTTAGCAATTATTTTTCATATCTGATTTTTGCTTTGCCTGTTTTGATTCTGTCATTAGCGGCTCAGGCAAAGGTTAACAGCGCATATAAAAAGTATTCAAAAATACCAAATTCCCGAAGAATAAGCGGAGCTATGGCAGCTCAGATGATCTTAAATCATTATGGCATTACAGATGTCAGAATTGAAATGTGTTCAGGTAAGCTTTCTGATCATTATTCTCCGAACGAAAAGGTAATACGTTTATCACAGGGGGTATTTTCGGGGACGTCCGTAGCAGCTGTCGGAATTGCTTGTCACGAGGCAGGTCATGCTGCACAACATGCAGAGAATTATCTTCCGAATACTATCAGAACGGCTTTAGTGCCTGTTACTAATTTTGGTTCACGATTCGGACTTATCATTGCCTTCCTTGGTTATTTTCTGGCTTATGCTTCGCACAGTGATTTTGGTTTTTATTTTATAATTGCCGGACTTGCTTTGTATGGTCTCGTTGCTGTGTTTCAACTTGTAACGTTGCCGGTAGAGTTTAATGCCAGTAAGCGTGCAATGACGGTAATCGAAGAAACAGGTATGCTTGCCGGTGCCGAATATGACGGTGCGAAGAGCGTTTTG
>JAZRNG010000020.1:0-4891 GCA_045648065.1 Acutalibacteraceae bacterium
CCCGACGCCCACGGAAGAGTAAACACCGTACCGCCAAGGTCAACGGGTTTACCCGCCAACGCGGCAAAAAGAGAAATCAATGCTAAAAAAAATATTATTAATCCGCAGAGACCTATCGGAAACATTACATTTTTTATGTTCTGTGAAACAAAGCTTTTTTTCACAGCGGAGTTTGAAAAAACTTTTCTTTCTTTCTGCTGTTTTGCTCCCGAATATTCCACAGAATATGAAGAAAAAATTGCATCAATGCCTTTTCCTTCTTTTGCCGTTACGGCAGATTGTACCGTAATCACAGCCTTGGAGGAATTCAGGTCAAACTCTGCAATCAGGTCGAGGTGGGTGTGCAGAGTTTTATCCTTTCCTTCAATCACCTGCGAAAAAGAAATTTCCTGCTCATCGTAATTATCAGCCGTTTCAAGCGGAATTCTCGTGCGGTGGACACGAAGAGTGTGCTGACCCTTCTGAAGAGAGTCGAAAGTAACCCTGCCGTCGTCTTCGACCGTCCGGGGTACACCGTCAAGAATGACCGTAACCGTATCTCCTGAGTAATTGTCAATTCTTACATTAGCCAAAAAATCACCTCTGAGTAGATTTTAACATAACAATACAATTTTTCAATACCTTTAATAAATGTAAAATTTTTATAAAGTGTTGAGTTTCATATGCGATTAATGCTATAATGACTTTGTATATCAAGATAAAGGGGGCATACCATGGATAACGAAAATCTCAACAGACGCTTTAATTGGTTTTTTATGATGATATTGATTTCTGTTTTTCAGGTAATTACAGCCATCCCCGTACTTTTTAAAGAAGAGATAAATCCTGAACTTTTCGGTGTTTTCGGTGGCTTTTTACTCATCGAGTGGCTTTACTTTATAATTGCCTCCGTTTTCTGTAATCAGAATAATTTCGAACTCGAAGTAATCGGATTTCTCTTCTCAGGCATCGGACTTACCGTTTCCGCAAGCGTCTATGATGACTATGCCCTGAAACAGGCATTGTCCATCCTTCTCGGACTCTGTGTCTTTATAGTGCTTATTCTTATTCTGCGACGTACGGATATCGTTATGAAGCTCCGTATGCCTGTTGCAATCGCTGCAGTCGGACTTCTGTGTCTTAATCTCCTTTTAGCCGAGTACAATAACGGTGCACTGAACTGGATCACTATCGCAGGATTTTCGATCCAGCCGTCAGAGATAGTCAAACTTGCTTTTATCTTCGTAGGCGGAGCTTCTCTTGATAAGCTTCAGAGTACCAAAAGCCTTACTAAGTATCTCATTTTCTCTATAGGCTGTGTCGGTGCACTTTTCCTTATGAGAGACTTCGGTACTGCATTGATATTCTTTTTCACCTTTGTAATTATTGCATTCATGCGTTCGGGTGACCTGAGGACTATCGTTCTTGTCTGCGTTGCCGCCGCATTGGGTGCAGTTATGATTATTTACTTCCGTCCGACTGTCGCTGCAAGATTTTCTACCTACCGTCACATCTGGGAGCAGATGAATGAGGCAGGTATGCAACAGACGAGAGTTCTTATCTACTCTGTCAGCGGAGGACTTTTCGGTCTGGGAATAGGAAACGGCAAGTTAAAGCACATCTTTGCGTCTACTACTGACCTCGTATTCGGTATGCTGTGCGAAGAATGGGGTATGCTCATCGCACTGCTCGTCGTACTCGCATACGTTTTCATCCTGCTTTACGCTATCAAGGTAGCACGTACCACACGCTCTGCGTTTTACGCTATCGCTGCGTGTGCCGCAGCGGGACTTATGCTCTTCCAGACAGCACTCAATATCTTCGGTGTAACGGACATACTTCCTCTTACGGGTGTTACACTTCCGTTTATCAGCCGAGGCGGTTCAAGTATGATCTGTTCTTGGGGTCTTCTCGCTTTCATAAAAGCAGCAGACATCCGCACCTACCCGAAGCTTTCCAAAACAATTCTTCCGGACCATCCTCTTTATCCGCCGGATATCAGAATAGGCAAAATCTCTCCGCGACCATCACGTATCAGTAATGTCTCTGCAGACAGTCAGCAGAGCCGTACTTCAAGACGTCGACAGACTCCACAGGATGATGAGGAAAACTTTACAAAAGTTTATCAGTCTCCAAGAGCTTCTTCTGCGCAGTCACGTCAACGTACACCACAGAGACAGCAGTCAGTCCGACAGCAACAGCCTGTACAAAGGAAATCATCACCGCAAAGACAGGCGTCTGCACAGCGTCAGGCAACTCCGCAGCGAAGATCTGCACCACAGAGACAGACTTCAGCTCAGGGAAGAAAACCTACTGACAGGAGGACACCGCGATGAATAATACTACAAGACGTGCTTATGTCCTCTACGCTTTTATCCTCGCCTTTCTCATAGGTCTCGGATTTATGTTTTTTTCCTTTTATATAAACGGTGCTGAGTGGGCATCTAAGACAGTAAACCGTCACGTTTACTCAAGCGGACAGATTGCCAATGCAGGTTCAGTCGTCGACCGGAACGGAATGTTGCTTGCATACAGCAAAGACGGCACACGTAAATATAACGATTCTCTCTCAATCCGTAAGGCTACTCTTCATGCAGTCGGTGATACTTCGTCATTCATCGCAACGGGTGTCCAGTCGATTTACAGCTCTCAGCTTTCAGGTTACGATTTTGTTAACGGAGTCTACGATCTGAAAAAATACGGAAAAGGAAACGACATCACTCTCACACTCGATGCAAACGTCTGTAAGAAAGCCTACGAAGCTCTCGGCAGCAGAAAAGGTACTGTTGGCGT
This sequence comes from Acutalibacteraceae bacterium, assembly GCA_045648065.1. Taxonomy (GTDB): domain Bacteria; phylum Bacillota; class Clostridia; order Oscillospirales; family Acutalibacteraceae; genus CAG-488. The sequence goes on from JAZRNG010000020.1 coordinate 2,773, forward strand.
TTACAACTACCGAACGGGTGAGATCATCTGCATGGTTTCGACTCCTACCTACGATCCGGCTGACAAGCCTTCGGATATGGCTGAAAATCCAAAGTACGAGGGTGTCTATCTGAACAGATTTATTTCAGGTGTGTATACACCCGGCTCTACCTTCAAGTGTATCACCGCAATCTGTGCGATGCAGAATATTTCCGACCTTGAAAGCCGCACATTTGAGTGTACAGGAAAGTATCACACATCTACAGGCGATGTAATCTGTAACAGCGTACACGGACCTGTTTCTTTTGAAAAAGCTTTCAACCGTTCCTGCAACAGCGCCTTCGCTCAGCTCGCAATCGAGCTCGGTGAAGATAAGCTTATGAAGACGGCTGCAGAACTCGGCTTCAACGTAAAAGACAATATGGGTGAAACTCCCGTCGCAATGAGCTCGTTCGACGTAGAAGGTACTGCGAGCGTAGATCTCGGTTGGGCGGGTATAGGTCAGTACACTACGCTTGTAAATCCCTGCCATATGCTGACAATTATGGGTGCCATCGCTAATGACGGTGTGGCAGTAAAGCCGTACTATGTCAGCAAAATCACTTCTCCGTCAGGCTATGAAAATATCATCGGTCAGACTGTTCAGAGCGAAACGATCATACTTGACAGCACAGTTGCACAAAGAATGAAAAGGTTTATGAGATCAAACGTAGTCAATTATTATGACGATTCTACCTTCCCCGGACTTCAGATGTGCGGAAAAACAGGTACTGCACAGATCGATGACGGTGAGTCTCATTCCTGGTTCGTCGGCTTCTCTTCTAACCCTCAAACACCATATGCTGTGGTCTGCGTCGCAGAAAACTCAGGATCTGGTCTTGCCACAGCAGGTAAGATTTCAAACACCGTAATGCAAGCTGTTTGTAAGTCAAAATAAGTTTTCAAAAAGTTTGTTTATTTTCTTTTTTGGAATTATAAAACAAATTCCTTGTGCTAATATATAGAAAATACGTCACTGTCGCTGTGAAATCAGTAAAAAGTGCCGTAAAAATAAGAAGCGTGAAAACGCAAAAACAAAGAAAAGGAGAAATCTACTATGAAAAAGATTTTAGCAATCCTTCTCGCTGCAATCATGACTCTTTCTCTCGGTGTTGTTTCTTTTGCTGAGGGCGAAGAAGAGAACACAGGTATCCTTCTTCCTGAGTTCCCGGCACAGACAGAGAACGAAATCTACTTTGTAAGTGAGAACACATACGTTGAAGCAGGCGGTATCTATGAGATTCCTGTTTACATCGTATCAAACTACACACCGTCAGTTGAAGGTTATGCTATCATTGGTATGAACTTCGCTCTTGAAGGCGGCGCAGCTGACTACATGACAATCACAGGCATCAAGGCTTCTGCTGAAGCTGAAGCTCTTGCAGGTTACAGCCTCATCGGTGCTGACGTAGCTGTCTATGAAGACCCCAACACTAATATGTTCGGTTTCAAGACAGACGATATGTCAGTTTTCCAGCAGGAATCAATGGTTCTTGCTTATGTAACAGTTGAAGTTTCACCTGAGTACACAGGTTATGGCGAAGATGGCGAAGAGCTTGACTGCCAGCTCACAATCACTGATCCTCAGTGGTTCCTCTACTGGGAAAACGAGTACGCTATGTACGCAATGGGTGCTCCGGTTGAAATCATGAATCCGGAAACATTTGAGGCAGAACAGCTCTGGGCTAACGACGGTGTTGTTTACGTTGTTTCAGGTCACCTCATCGTAACTCCTCCGGTACCCACATGGGAAGAGAGACTTAAGGCTTGGGCTATCGAGCAGGCTATTAAGATCATCACATTCTTCCAGGGTATCAACGAAGTTCTTCTCGGACTTCTCCCGACTCTTTAATCCTTAAGAGTTAACTAAACGTACATAAAGGCTGAGCTTCGGCTCAGCCTTTTCTTTTTGTGCTTATGAATTCGGGTTTGTAGGGCAAAGGTTTTCACCTTTGCAGATAATAGATAAGAGATAATATTGAATAGTTGAGGGTCTGCGACACTGAAACATAATACCCGATTCCAATCGTGTATGTAGGGGAGGCGTTTCGCCTCCCGCGGATTTTGTACAAATTCTGACGGGACGGGCGACCCGTCCCCT
>JAZRNG010000021.1:0-22053 GCA_045648065.1 Acutalibacteraceae bacterium
CAAGGGAGATCCAGTAATGTTTGTCAGTCATTTATCTGCGCCTCCTTTTTGTGTTACTGCTTTCTTCAGGCAGAATGCAAAGTGAGGCAGCAATAACTGCCATAGTGGGAATCAGGAAGTTTTCACTACCGAAGATGAGAAGGCAGATTACAGAAGCACCGATACCGATGAGTGCAGGTGTGTGTCTTTTTGTGTTGTGCCACTGTTCAAGAAAAATTGTGACAAAAAGTGCTGTAAGCACGAAATCGATTCCTTCGCTGTTAAAGTTAACGAGTGTACCGACCGTAGCACCCAGTACACATCCCGTAATCCAATAAGAGTGGTTAAGCAGTGTGACTGCAAGATAGTAGTCCTCTCTTTTATCAAGCGGGATATCCGAGTGGTCATTGCACATAAGAGAGTACGTTTCGTCCGTCAGACCGAAGATGAGATAGAATTTTCTGAAACCTACGTCTTTGTATTTCTCAAGCATTGAGATTCCGTAGAAAAGATGTCGTGCCTGTACCAGCAGGGTAGTGAGAGCGACCGTGGCATACGGGGCACCGCTCGCAAGCAAACCGACACCGATATATTGCATTGATCCCGAAAACATCGTAAGACTTGTTATGAATGCTGTTAGAATTCCGAATCCGGCTGACTGATGAAGTATACCGAATCCGAAACCGAGACACAGATAACCTGTCATAACAGGAATGGTATCTACGAGAGCCTTTTTGATGATTTTTTTCATTTTTTCACTTCACTTTAATGTATGCTTTAATTACCAATACCTTATGACTTGCCGGGCATTAAAGTATAAATATCAAACGGATGATATTCTAACACTTTAAATATTAAATTACAAGGTTTTAAAACAACAATAAATATCTTTTTCATTTTGCATAAAAAATTTTTTGTATTTAAGCATTATTTCTACACTCATACTTTTAATTTTTGTTGACAAGAAAAATCAAAAGTGATATTCTTTTTCGTGTAGGAAAGTTTGCTTTTCTTAAACTCTAAACATTAAGGAGATTGAAACCATGGAAATGATGTACAAAGGTAAGACAAAGGACGTTTATAAGCTCGAAAACGGCAATGTAATGCTCAAGTTCAAGGACGATTGCACAGGTAAAGACGGTGTTTTTGATCCGGGTGAGAATACAGTTGGTCTGACAATTGATGGTATCGGAAAGGCAAATCTTGAAACATCAGTTTACTACTTCGAAATGCTCAAGAATGCAGGCATCAAGACTCACTACGTAAGTGCTGATATCGATAATGCTACAATGGAAGTTCTTCCTGCTACAGTGTTCGGTCACGGTCTTGAAGTTATCTGCCGTCTTGTTGCTACAGGCAGCTTCATCCGCCGTTACGGTGAGTATATCGAGGACGGCACAGTTCTCGAAGGTGGCTATGTTGAGTGCACATTCAAAAACGATGCTAAGGGTGATCCGCTTGTTACAGGTGAAGGTCTTGCAGCACTTGGCGTTATGACTCCTGATCTCTTCGAAAGCATGAAGGAGCAGACACTCAAGATCACAAAGATTGTTGCTGATGACCTCAAGACAATCGGTCTTGATCTCTGGGATATCAAGTTTGAATTCGGTTATAACAATGGTGAAGTTATCCTTATCGACGAAATCGCTTCAGGTAACATGAGAGTTTACAAGGGCGACACAATCGTTGAACCTGTTGAGCTTACAAAGCTTATTCTTAACAGATAATTTTCTGAATCTTATTGCAGAAGTTTCGTTTCGAAACTTCTGCTTTTTCATTTTTTGAAGTTTTTTATATTTTGTATATAAATTTTTAATTGCATACGTCTTTATGCTGTGTTAATATATGATTGTGGGGGTATGACTTTATGAAAACTAAACGCTTGATATCTTTTTTACTTATATCAACTATTGTATTTACCCTGAGTTTTTCTTTATACAGTCCTGCCGCAAGTGCAGCAGATAAAACTCTGCGATTCGGTTCGGACGGAAAGTTTAAAATTCTGGTTTTTGCCGACTGCCAGGATGATGACAGTCCCTACCAGAAAATGATTGATCTGATTGAGGATGCGCTCGACAACGAAAAGCCTGATGTTGTTGTTTTTACGGGTGATAATGTTGTTGTCAGTTCTGACAACAAGTTCAGAACCGGTGCACAGAAAATTATTCAGCCTCTGATTGAAAGAGGTATTCCTTATGCATATACATTCGGCAACCACGATGATGAATACGGTGTTTCAAAGGAATATATGCACAGCGTATATTCTTCTCTCGGCACTTGCCTTACATATGATGCCGATCCGTCAATCAACGGTTTCGGAAACTGTAATATTCCGATATATTCTTCGGACGGAAACGATATCGCATTCAATCTCTGGATTATAGACTCTCTTACTTATGCTGACGGCGGTTATGACCACGTAAGAGAGGATCAGCTTGCCTGGTACAAGAAAACGAGTATTGAACTTGAACAGCAGGCAGGTCATAAAGTAAATTCTATTATGTTCCAGCATATTGCAATGCCTGAAATTTATAATCTTCTTACCGAAAGTTCAACCGGTACAAAAACTTATCTTGGTAAAAAGTATTCACAGAACCTTAACTCAAATGCAACAGGTTACCTTGGTGAGTTCCCGTGTCCTCCTGCCGTCAATGGCGGTCAGTTTGATGCCTTGCTTGAGCGTGGAGATGTTCTTGGTGTAGTTACAGGACATGACCATTCTAACTCATTCCATGGCAAGTACAAAGGTATCGGTTTTCTCCAGATGCCGGGTATAACATTTGAATCTTACGGTGACAGTAAATGCCGTGGTTACGGTGTTATTGAGCTTGACGAAAGCGACACTTCCACTTATTCGACTCATACAGTTACATACATTGATTTCTGGAATGGTGCTGCTGCAAACAGTACGTGGGAAACTTCGGAATATTACGGAGGAGCTGCTGAATACATCAGCGAAATTAATTTTTCATCCGCAGCAACAGCATCATCAGCTAAAAACGAACTGACCAAAAACGGCTATATTTTGATAGATAAAGATCTTAATGCTGATTCAGGCGGTAACTATATTTATCTTGGTTATAAAACCACAACAGACCCGACTAAAGCTCTCAGGGATATCAGATATTACGTTGCGGATTCAGCGAACTCTAATGAAACTGCAACAGTTACAGTTAACGGTAAAGAATGTACATATACAAGAGTAGGCAGTATTGACCTGAATAAAGGTGCGGGAGGACATTATATTTACGGCTATGTGAGCTATGATAAAGATGCCGGTTTGCCTGTAAAGGCAATCAGCTTCGGAAGTTCACCTACATCTGAGTATAAGGTTTGCGGAACTCTTGGCTCACCGTACAGACCTGCAGATCTCAATGCTGATGCAGGCGGTGAATATATCTATTGTTATCTTTCGACCGTAATACCGATAGATGTATCGGTGTTAAAACAAAAAAGAGATCTTGCACAGGACGTGTTACTCAACAGTGAGTATTATCCCGAATCTGCCAATGTGCTTAAGAGTACACTGAGTATGGTTGATAAGTTCTTTGTCGATCTTCAGGCAGACGGTTTAACGTCATATGGTCAGGATTATGTGGATAACTTATGCAACCAGATTGATTTGAACCTTTCGAATGTTCTGCTGTTAGTCAGATTTGTAAATTATGACGGTAGTACTGTTGAGTCAGCTTATGTGCCTTACGGTGGATCCTTATCCTGTGAAACCGTTCCGTCAAGACCGTCTGATGAGCAGTATCATTACAACTTTACAGGTTGGGATGTTGACACATCAGAGGTTAAAAGCAGTATTGTTTCAAAGGCAGTTTATGAGGCAGTTCATTATCATTCATCATCCGCAGGTGCAACCTGCACTGAAGATGAAGTCTGCAGATTCTGTGATGAAGTTTTGAATGAAGCAAAGGGCCACGGAAAAACCGTACTCAGAAATGCAGTTGCTGTTACTTGCGAAACAGACGGTTACACGGGAGATTACTGTTGCGTCGACTGCGGTCAGGTGCTGACTCAGGGTGAAACAATCACTGCTGAAGGTCACAAGTACGGTGACTGGGTTTACTACATTATGCCGACAGTCACACAGACAGGTACGGACCGATCAACCTGCTCTGTCTGCAAAACTTCTCAGTACAGAGAATCCCCGAAGGCGACAAGTGCAACAGTTAGCGATGGCTTCATTTACGGTCTCAGATGTAATTTGTCACCCAATGATGTCAAAGAATATTTCAATACGAAATATCTGTCTGTTTCAAAACAGTCATATAACGGCAAGACTATGGGAACAAATTCAGTGATTTCCGTTACACAGAAAAATGTTACAACAAACTATACAGTTGTTGTTTTCGGAGATGTAAACGGTGACGGCTGGTATGACGGCCGGGATGCTATGATTGTTTCCTGCCTTGCAAACGGAATGCTGACACAAAACGATGTTACAGCTGCTGAGTATATGGCTGCTGACTGTAATCACGACGGATCGATTGATGAGGCTGATGTAGCCTTGCTCAATGAGGCAGGTGTTATGCTTGCGGGTGTTGAACAGGATAAACCTGAAGCTGAGTTTGAGACAAGTCAGGCTTTTTCAGACTATATCGAGCTGATTGATCAGTCACCGGCAACTGATATTCCTGTAGTTGAAGATGAAATTACTGACAATACAACTGAGCAGGCACAGCCGAATCTCATCGAAATGATATTTGGCTTTATCGAAGCTTTGATCAAATTGATTCTTTCGTACATTCCTGTTTCATAAAAATAATTAAACGGAGCATATCGTTGAGATATGCTCCGTTTTTGTTATTTATCTTGTCCGTAATAAGCGTTTTTGCCGTGTTTTCTAAGGAAATGCTTATCAAGAAGCTCCTGCTGCATCACTTTGACATCAGGGTTGAGTGCTTCTGTCTGCAATGCCATAAATGCAAGCTCTTCGAGAACAACTGCATTATGGACTGCATTCTCTGGGTCAGTACCCCATGAGAATGGACCGTGACTGTTTACGAGTACTGCAGGAATTGTGTTTTCGTCAATTCCTTTGAAGGTTTCGATGATTACATTTCCTGTCTCTTTTTCATACTCGCCACCGATTTCTTCAGGTGTCATCTTCCTGGTGCAGGGGATTTCACCGTAGAAATAATCACCGTGAGTTGTTCCGTAAGCCGGAATGCCTCGTCCCGCCTGAGCAAAAGACGTTGCCCACCGTGAATGTGTATGGACGATACCTCCGATGTCAGGAAAAGCATTATAAAGCGCAACGTGTGTTGCTGTGTCTGATGATGGCTTCCATTTACCTTCAACCTTTTCACCGGTTTCAAGGGAAACAACAACCATATCATCTGCGGTCATATTGTCGTATTCAACGCCACTCGGTTTGATTACCATAAGACCTGACTCGCGATCAACACCTGAAACATTACCCCAGGTGAATGTGACGAGTCCGTATTTGGGCAGCTCAAGGTTAGCTTTGCATACAAGCTCTTTCAATGCTTCTAACATATGTACCTCACTTTAATTTCCATGCAAGGTCGTTGAGGAAAAGCTCTTTTTCAAGAGAATCAACGCTTGTATCTTTTGTTATGTGAATAAATTCAATATCCATCATTCTTGCCCAGTCTTTCATCTGCTCAGCAGAAACGTCATATGAAAGTACTGTGTGGTGTGCACCGCCTGCAGTGATCCAGCATTCAACACCTGTTGTAAGGTCGGGCATTGCTCGCCACATTACTCTTGCAACGGGGAGATTAGGCATCGGCATAATCGGCTTGACACAGACGATATCCTGACAGATAAGACGAAGTCTTCCACCCATATCAACAAGTGAAACAACGATAGCATCTCCTGCTTTTCCTTCAAAGACGAGACGTGCAGGATCTTTTTCGTTCATTCCTATTCCGAGATGATGAGTTTCAATTCTCGGCTTATCTGCAGCAAGGCTGGGGCAGACCTCAAGCATATGTGCACCAAGGCTGTATTCCTGACCCTCTGCAAGGTGGTAGGTATAGTCTTCCATAAATGCAGATGCACCGTTACCGTTTTCACCCATAGCCTTCATAATTGCAGTCAGGGCTGAAACCTTCCAGTCACCCTCACCACCGTATCCGTAACCCTGTGACATAAGGTGCTGCGAAGCGAGACCGGGCAACTGCTCCATTCCGTAAAGATCCTGGAATGTGTTTGAAAATGCCATACAGCCTTCGCTGTCCAACATTTTCTTCATAGCGATTTCTTCTTTTGCCTGATAGCGTATAGCTTCAAGGTTATCGGTTGCAATATCATACTCCGATTTGTAAACGTCAACAAGAGCATCGATTTCAGCCTGTGTAACGTTATTCATTTCTTTGACAAGGTCGCCTACAGCCCAGGTATTTACCTGCCAGCCGAGCTTGGTCTGAACCTCAACCTTGTCGCCTTCAGTAACAGCGACTTCACGCATGTTGTCACCAAAGCGCATAACTTTCATATCTTTACTTACTGAAACACCGACTGCAGCTTTCATCCAGTCACCGATCTTTTTGTGGACCTTTTCGTCCTGCCAGTAACCTGCGATAACCTTTCTCGGCATTCTGAGTCTGGCAGCAATAAATCCGTGTTCACGATCACCGTGAGCAGCCTGGTTGAGATTCATAAAGTCCATATCAATCTCTTCGTTGGGAATGTCGCGATTGTACTGCGTTGCAAAATGACAGTAAGGCTTCTGCAATGCAGCGAGACCGTTTATCCACATTTTGCTCGGTGAGAATGTATGACACCAGGTGATGATACCGCAGCAGTTATCGTCATAATTTGCTTCTTTGACGATGTCTGTAATTTCTTTGTTTGTTTTGGCAGTAACTTTATATACAAGAGGATAGGGGAGAGTCTTGCTTAAAGACTCAGCCATTTCCTTTGCTCTCTCTTCAACAGTCTCAAGAACTTCCGGACCATAAAGAAACTGTGAGCCGACAACGAACCAGAATTCGTAATTTTTCATAATTAATTCTCCAATCAAAGTGTTTCTACAGCAGCCTTTTCAACTTCGAGACCCTTGAGGAAACGTCTGAGGTAATCTCTGAATCCCATAATATCTGCTGTCAGAGGCTCTAACTTTGTGCCGGGTGCATCAGCGAATACATCGTCAGCAAGGAAGTCTTCAAGAACCTTCTCGTTGTTTTTGAGGTAAGCTGCAAGAAGTGCCATACCGTAAGGTCCGCCTTCACCGGCAGTTTCCATAACCCATACTGCAGAGTTTGTAGCAGCAGCGAGATATTTCTGTCCTACACCGGGTGTTTTGAAGAGTCCGCCGTGACCCATGAGTCTGTCGATAGCAACCTTTTCTTTCTCAAGAATTTCCATACCTGCAGCAAGAGAAACAAGCGTTGAGTAAAGATGTGCTCTGAGGAAATTGGCGAGAGTAAAGGGCTTTTCGTGACTTCTTACAATAACAGGTCTGCCTTCATCAAATCCTGTGATAGGTTCACCTGAGAGATAGTTATAAACGGTAACACCGCCACAGTCAGGGTCACCCTCAAGACTCTTGAGATAGAGCTTTGTGAAAAGCTCACCCATATCAACATCGTGTCCCATAAGTCCGAGAGTATCTTTAAAGAGGCTGACCCAGGCGTTCATATCTGATGTACAGTTGTTACAGTGTACCATTGCGACGGGTCTGCCTGACGGTGTTGTAACCATATCGATTTCTGTGTAAACCTTTGAAAGCATCTTTTCAAGAACAACCATTGAGAAAATAGATGTACCTGCAGAAACGTTACCGCTTCTTGCAGCGACAGCGTTTGTAGCAACCATGCCGGTACCGGCATCGCCTTCGGGAGCACACATCGGGATACCTGCTTCAAGGTCTCCTTCGTCGTCAAGAAGCTTAGCTCCTGAGAAGCTGAGGGTACCTGCACTTGCACCTGCCGGAAGAACCTTCGGAAGAATGTCGCGTATATTCCACGGGAATTCTTTTGTAAGTTCTTCAAATTTTTCTATCATAGCTGCATCGTAGTCGATTGTTTCTGAATCGATTGGGAACATACCCGAAGCTTCGCCTACACCCATAACTCTTTCGCCTGTAAGACGGTAGTGAACATAACCTGCGAGGGTTGTGATCATATCGATATCCTTAACATGCTCTTCACCATTGAGAATAGCCTGACGAAGATGTGAAATACTCCATCTCTGAGGCACGTTGAAGCCGAAAAGCTCAGTAAGCTCATCGGCAGCCTGAGCAGTTGTAGTGTTTCTCCATGTTCTGAATTCAGCAAGCTGATTACCGTCCTTGTCAAAGGGGAGATAGCCGTGCATCATTCCTGATATACCCATAGCATCCACTTTTCTGAGAGTGATGCCGTACTGATCCTTCACGTTTTTCTTAAGATCTGCATAACAGCTCTTGAGCCCTGTCCATACATCGTCCATAGAATATGTCCAATAGCCGTTTTTGTACTCATTTTCCCAAGTGTAGCTGCCTGAAGCAAGAGGTTTGAAATCCTCGCCAAGAAGAACAGCCTTGATCCTTGTGGAACCGAGTTCAATACCAAGATATGTTTTGTTGAATTTGTCTGACAAAAAAATCACCACTTTACAAATTGATGATTAATTATAACACATATTGTTAGCTTTTTCTATATTTTAGTATTAAAATATTGACTTTTTTCGTCTGTGGCTTGAAAAAATTATGCAAAAATGCTATATTTTCATAGGGGTTGATCAAATGAAAAAAAGTGATATCAATATAAGGGACCCGTTTGTGCTTGTTGAAAACGGTAAATTCTATATGTACGGAACGAGAGCGAAAGATTTCGGATCAAAGGTTGGCGGTGTCGATGTTTATATCTCATCTGATCTTGAAGACTGGAGTGCTCCGTATGAGGTTCTTGATTCTGAAAAGCACGGCCTTAACCGTGATGTGAATTGGGCACCCGAAGTGCACAAATATAACGGAAAATACTATATGTTTGTTACATTTACAATGGAAAATGATAACCGCGGAACATATATCCTTTGTGCAGATTCTCCTGTGGGTCCTTTTGCTCCTCACAGCAACGGTGCTGTCACACCGGAAGAGTGGATGAGCCTTGACGGAACACTGTATGTCAGTAAAGATAATAAGCCGTACATTGTTTTCTGTCATGAACACGTGCAGATAATCGACGGAACAATCTGTTGCGCTGAACTGACAGAAGATCTTAAAGCAATCAAGGGTGAAATCAATGTGCTTTTTTCAGCATCTTCATTTCCGTGGGCAGATCCTTTTGAAAAGGAAAAGCATTTCATTACAGACGGACCTTTCCTCTACCGAACAAGCGGTGATGAACTGCTTATGATATGGTCTACTTTTATAAAAGGACAGTATAGCGAATGCATTGTTCGTTTCAATGACGGGGAGCTGAGTGGGGATTTTGAACACCTTGAGCCTATCATTAAAGATGACGGTGGACACGGTATGATTTTTGGAGAGGGTGAAGAACTTTATCTTACCTTCCATACACCTAATCAGACTTTATACGAAAGACCTGATTTTAAAAAGATTATCGATAAGGGAGACAGCATTGAGCTTGCATAGACATAATATACAAGCGCCTGTTACGGTTTTAGTGCTTTATGTCATTTTTACTGTTTTGTATTGTTATCAATTTGCTTTTATGCTATAATAAAGTATCATTTTTAAGGAGGAATGTTTGTGAGTGGAAAACCTAAGGCTTTTGGCAAAGTGAACTCATTTTTAACTGAAGTCAAAACACACTGGAACACTCCGAAAGAAGGAAATTATGTTCCTTACAAAGAATATAAAGATATTCTTGTTGCTGTAGGCAGTAACTATGCGGGATCTAAGATGCTTGAATACATCTCGTTTGGTGTAGGGTGCTATCTCATAATGCACCACTACGAGTTGCCCTATCTTACATATGCGATTATCGCTCTTATCAATATGCCGCTTAATTATATCGGCTCTCTTATCTCGTGGTATGTTAGTGATAATCTCGGATTTCTTCCGAAGAAATCCGAAAGAAAAGTTTATGGTACATATTTTGCATTTCTGATAGCCGGTATAATTTTACTGCTGTGGGATCCTGTCACGTTAATGGATATCAATAGTCCTTTTGTCAGGTTCTTCAATACCCTTAACGGTATGAGTGCAACGGCCTTCTTTAAGGTTATAGGTACACATCTTCTTTACACAGGCTGGACAGGCGCCAGAAATATTTTCTGGCGCAAAAAGCTTATTCCTAAATACGGCAGATATAAGTATTCTCTTTATTCGGATTATCTGCCCAAGTGTATTATGGTAGTTCTCATCGGTTGGCTTCCTGTTTATACTATTGCGGATATGCCGACACGTGTTTGGGTAGCAAATCTTCTTTTTGCTTGCTACAATGTTTTCGGCTTTGCAAACAATCTTGAAACTTGTACAAAGTCAATCAGCCCGAATACAAGAGAAAGAATCCTTGTAAGAACATATCCTATCAAGCTTTCTCATCTCTTCCATTCGATTATAGCTATCATCATTCCTGTGATTATCGGCAGACTTCGTTATGAATGGGCAGATATCAATGTTTTCAGATACGTTATTCCCATAATGTTTATCAGTTTTGCAACCCTGACTATGCTTTTTGCCGGACGCATTCAGGAAAGAATTCCTCAGCCACCGATCGAAAAGAAAGTTCAGATAAGCTTCTGGGACGGTATGTTCGGTGTTCTTCGTAACAAGTATCTCTGGATAAATACCCTCGTTGGTCTGCTTGACTCACTCGGAAGCGGTATGCTTGCTATAACGACAGTTCTTTATCTTTACACGTTCCGTCTTAGCGGTCTTCCGTACAGCCTTATTGTGGCACTTGTTTCCTTTGCGGGAACTCCGCCTGATTTCTTCACTCCGTATTTCCTCAAGAGATTCACATACAGGCAGATTATGATTTTCTACCAGCTTTCAAGAGCACTTGGCTATACTGCAATTGCTTTGGCTCTTAACTTCTTTGGCGATAATCTTGTGCTTTGCGGTACGATATGTGTTGTTATTCTTATCTTTATGGAAGCAACAAGTACCGTGCCGAAATCTGCAGCACACGATATGAACGTGCGAATTACGGACTATCAGATGTATCTCTCAGGTGAACGCCTTGAAAACTACTCAGGTGTTTACAGCTACGCGGGTATTTTCAGCTGGTTTACAGGCCCGATAACTTCTTTCGTCGGCCTTGTAATTCCGATTCTTCTTCTTGCTTCAGGATTCAACGGTAACTGGGACGTTCTTTTTATTGATTCATCAAGATTCAATATCATCATCGTTCCGTTGATTATTGAAATCGTCGGTTATTTCCTTATGACGATTCCGTTCATATTCTGGGATTATGACTCTTCAAAGCAGGATAAGGTTATGCACGTTCTTCAGCGAAGAGCAGAGGTAACAGAAAAAGCAATTGTGAACGAAGAAACGCCCGTAATGGCAGAAGCAGGAAAGGTGGATTGACATGAAGAAAACTAAAAAAGTAAAAACAAATGCCGAATCCACAGCAATGATCGGAAATCTCAACATTCCTGATGAGCAGGTATGGGATTATAAAATTGACGGTCTTGCAGCACCGATGATAGGTAAAAAATATAAGAATTTTACCGTTAAGAAAATTCTTCTTGTCATTGCAGTACTGATAGTTGTTTCGATGTCATTCTTTTTCAGCGTTATTGCTCTTATGAATGATACGTTCGAATATGAAGTGCTTTCTGACGGTACATATATGCTTTCGCAGTTTAGCAACACAGGTAATATTAAAGAGCTTGATATAGACTATGTGTCAGATGTATTGGAAGAAAAAGTCCTTAAAAACAAAGAAATTGAAGTTGTTTTCTCAAAGGATGAATCTAAGCCTGTTACGGAAATCAGAGAGTATGCATTTAACTGTGACGAAAAAGTTGAGGTTATCAACATCGGACCTCAGGTTACTAAGATTGATGCAAAGTCTTTCTATTCCTGTTGGAAGCTTGAACGTATCGAGGTTGACGAGAATAATCCTGTGTATTGTGACGTTGACGGTGTTCTTTATACAAAAGATATGAAGACCCTTGTATGTCTGCCTATAAACCACGATTTGTATCTTGCGAAAAAGGATGGAATTGAAGTAGATTTGTGGCCGGGCGATGAAGGTTACGAAGAGTACAAGAAAAACTATATGACCATGGTTATACCGTCAACAGTTGAAAATATCGGCGATCTTGCACTCAACTACAATGCACTTTCAGATATTTATCTTCCGGAGGGTCTGAAAACGATTGGTGACCTCGCATTCTTTGAGTCTACTCTTACAGAAAATATCTATACTTATAAGGGTGAAAGCTATCAGATAATTGGTGCGGACAAAATAAACTTCGCGGATGATGACGTTTATCTTTCGCTTCCTGAAGGTCTTGAATCAATCGGTACTGATGCTTTTAACTACAATCAGGCACTCAGCTATATGTATGTGCCGTCAAGTGTAAAATTCATCGGTCACCATGCATTCTGGGGTACTGTTTATAAAGAAGACGGAGAGCTCAAGGGTGTTGCCTGTATTGAGGTTGCAGCTGATGAAAATACCTTTAGCACAAGCGTCGAAAAGGGTAACAACTGGTTGCCACAGTTTGATAACGGACTTTTCCCGAAGGAGATTGAAGTGAAGTACGGCGCAGAACGTAAAATCATAACAAACTAAAAAACTAAGGGACGGCTCATTGTGTTGATTGAAGCTCAAAATGCACAAAGAACCGTCTTTGGTGTATTTTCTTGGATTTGAAAGGTGAAGAGTATGAAAAAATTTATTTCCATTATATTGGTAACGGTTCTTTTGTGTACGTTTGCTGCGTGTGGAAAAAAAGGATCTGTAGAAAAGAGTTCGGAAACTGAGTCAACAACTGAGCAAACAACGGTACTTGACCCAACTGTTTATTCAGAAACAAATCTTGAAGGTGTTAAGACGTTTACTGAGAAAATGGGATATGAGGTTGCTTCTGTAGATAAGAACAGCTTCAACAGCACAGCTTATACATATGTTGTTGGTGATAAATCAGACGAGGTGGCATATCAGTATCAGGAATATATCAGAAGCCTTGGCTTTGTATTGGAGGCAAATAATTTATTTGTACTTGAAAATAAAGGCTCTATAAGAGTTGAAACAAAAGATGCTGAAAATGGCAGAAATGTTGTGATAACAGTGTCTTGTGATGACAAAACAAGTGAGGCAAGAAAAAAAACTGCTTATAGTGAAGTAGAAAAAGCATTCAACAATAAGGAATACAAAGCTGTTTTAGAGATGCTTGGCAAGTTTGATGCTGATTATAAGGATGTTCGTTATTTTGAAAACTATTCCGTAGGTATGATTGCAAAGGAAGCAGGTTTATTGGGTTCAGCATATGCTCATTTTGCTGCTTGTAAGGACAGCGTGGATGAGTCATCCTATATGAAAGAAATTGAAAAGTATAATGGTACCTATAATTACAAAGACTCCAACGGAACCGACCATTATGTCTTCATCAAAAACGGAAAGGTTTCAGTTGAGATGGATGTTCACTACACTGAAGGTGATATGAAATTTTTGGGTATAGACAGAAATAACTATATAGATTTGCACTATTTTTATCCAGACCCAGTATTTACGATGCTTTATGAGTTGGTAGTAACAGGGAATGAAGATGAAACACAAAAAATAACCATTGAATTTTCAAGTGTAACAAACGTGGGTGAAGTTAAACGTGACGTCAAATTTACATTTATTGACAACAAAAATGGAACATATACTTTTACCGGTGTAAATGATGATACTAAATATGTTAATGGTGTTTACACAAAGATATCTGATAGAATTCCTGAATAAGTTAGCACAGGGGACGGTTATCTATGTTCGCCTAAAAACCAAAATCCCATGGGGTAACCACTCTCTAGGGGTAAACCAAAATTAAACATCATTCAAACCGAAAGCACCCATCTTTTGGGTGCTTTCTTTGCGTTTTCTATATTTACTTTACACAGATCGTCATAATACTCTTTTCAGGCACGGTGATATGCTTTTCAAATTTACCTTCATAAACCTTTTCACAGTTATGAGTTGCATCTGTGAGGTAAATTTCAGCATCGCCGATGATACCGCCCATCTTGAGCTCCTGAGCAGCATCAGGATTGACGATTACAATAACGGTTTCGTTTTCTTCACCTATGAAGGCGACAGTACGCATATCTGTTTTGTTATTCATATTATCAAATATACGAACCCTTGTCATACCGGGTTTAATAAATGAAGTGAACTGCTTGAAAGCGTAGTATCTGTTGTATTCGATCAGATTACCTTCAGAGTCTCTGTCGAGCAGACCGTCGCCGTTGACGGCTGTCCAGCTTTGCCAGGAAACTGCATTCATAAGGTTGAGGTCATCTGCGATAACCTGAGCCATATAAAGCCCGCTGTCGATAGTTTTGCTGTCAATGGTGAGCGGAAGTTCGCACCATTCACTCATTTCATATTTTTTATCAGGATATTCTTTTCTGAATTTTTTGCCGACTTCTTCCTTTTCTTCACGTGCACCGTCCATCCAGTAAGAATGACCGCTGTATGTGTCACAGAATTCGTTGAGGATTTCACTTTCAAAAAATTTTTCAACGTAAGCGTAATAGCCCCAGCTCATCTGTCCGTTTTCAGGGCCGCAGAGTTTATACGGGGAGTTGCGTTTTTTCATTTCAGTTGCAAACATTTCAAGAAGCTCGACCGCTTCGTCAGGTTCATAATGGCAGCCTTCCTGACCGACCCAATCGGGGCTTCCCCAGGACCACTGAGGCTCATTGATAGGGGAGATAGCGTAAATCGGATAACCCTCGGCAACAAACCAATCGGCAATAGTCAGAAGATAATCAACAAAAGCCTGATAGTTTTCTCTCGGCAGGTTTGAGGAGTACTCTTCAAGTCCGCCTGATGCATGTCCGCTTTTTGTCATTGAGAAGTGCGGACTGTTGCAGAAGAGAATTATTTTCTCAGCTCCGTATTCTACAGCATAATCCATAACACGTCTTGCATTGGCATCGCGTGTGAAGTCGTATTCATTTTCTCCTGTTTCTTCGTTGAGGACGTAAAAGCTTTCAGTACGTCTTGCTGTGTCCCAGATACGGCAGTCAGGATTGTCAGCTTCACCTCCGCCGACGTTGTAACGGAAAACTTTCAGACCCAGACCTTCGTCTTCGCTGTAAAGCTTTTTTGCGATTTCACGAGCCATATTGTCGTCATCGATAGTCTGTGCCCACCAGCACGAGCTTGTGCCGAATTCCTCAAAGGTCTGATATTTTTTTGTCTTATCAATCACAATCTGATGCCTCCCGAACAGACCCGGAACGGGTAAAATTATAAACTGTACAATTGCAAGGAGAATTGCTATGATTTTTGTAAACAATATAATCACCCTCTTTTCTGATTTGATTATACCATTATTTTCATAAAAAACAAATAATAAATTTTTATTTCAAATATTCTTTTAATTGCTTGACTGTATCTTTGGTTAGAGTATATAATTGTAACGTTATCTAAATTCTCGGATAAGGACGGGTTCATTATGGAAAAATATGCAAGATTCAGATACCAACCGTGTGTTCCGCTCGGTGATGACGGCAGGTGTGTGACAGCTTCTAAAAAGCACACTGAGCTTTCAAGACGTGCAGCCACAGAGGGTATGGTGCTTCTTAAAAATGA
The DNA here is from genome assembly GCA_045648065.1 of Acutalibacteraceae bacterium. Taxonomy (GTDB): domain Bacteria; phylum Bacillota; class Clostridia; order Oscillospirales; family Acutalibacteraceae; genus CAG-488. Next base: position 15,669 of record JAZRNG010000021.1, read on the forward strand.
AGACTATGCTTTGCCTCTTGCAAAGGGTGAAAAGATCGCTCTTTTCGGCAAGGCTACAATCGAATACATCAAAGGCGGCGGCGGAAGCGGTGACGTGAACTGCCCGTATATTCACAACGTTTATGACGGATTCTCAACCAAGGATGTTTCCGTTTATATGCCTCTTGTGGATTTTTACAGAGATTATGTTGCAAGAGAAAGCGTGAATATTCCTACACAGGATCAGATTAACGCTACATGGGATATCGTCAATGCAATGGAGTTCTGCACAAAGCGTGACGATATGACATATGATACATTCGCAAGCATGCACGTTAAAGAGCCGTCAGTACCTGATGAGCTTATTAAGTCAGCTGCTGAGTTTGCAGATACTGCTATCATCACACTCAGTCGTTTCTCAGCAGAAGGTGTTGACCGCAGACCGATTCCCGGTGACTACTATCTTTCTGATATCGAAAAAGAACTCATTGACAAAGCAGGTGAGCTTTTCTCAAAGGTTGTTATTGTTATCAATTCAGGTGCAGTAATTGACTGTGAATATTTCGCTGAAAACGATGACGTTCAAGCTGTTCTTTTCGGATGGCAGGGCGGAATGGAAGGCGGAATGGCGATTGCTGATATCATCTGTGGCGACGTCAATCCGTCAGGTAAGCTCGTTGATACAATCGCAAAGTCTTATGACTGCTACCCGTGTAAGGACGATTTCTGGGAGTGTTTTGACCACCTTGATTATACTGATGATATCTACGTAGGTTACCGCTACTTTGAAACAATGTCGCCGGAATGCGTCAGATATCCTTTCGGATATGGTCTTTCATATACAGAGTTTGTTATCGGCAATCCGATGCTCTGTGAAAATGACGACAAGATCATTGCGGTAGTAGAAGTTAAAAATGAGGGCAAATTTGCGGGTAAAGAGGTCATCCAGCTTTATTACAGTGCTCCGCAAGGTCTTCTCGGCAAACCTGCAAAGGAGCTTGCTGCATTCAGAAAGACAAAGCTTCTTCAGCCGGGTGAAACAGAAATGATTATGCTTTCTTTCGACGTTGAGGATATGGCAAGCTTTGACGATCTCGGCAAGGTTGGCGTTTCTGCTTACGTTCTTGAAGAGGGCGAATATGAGTTTTACATCGGCACATCCGTCAGAGATGCAAACAAGGCTGATTTTATTTATGTCGTTGAGGATTCTTATATCACAGATCAGCTTGACAGCTGGTGCAAACCCTTTAAGCTTGAGAAAAGAATGCTCGCTGACGGCACATACGAAGAGCTTCCGACAGGTGAGGAAGAGTATTATTACGGAGAAAATAAACCGACAGGTGCAGTAGCTCCGGAAAAAGAGGTTAAGTTTGACCTTGTTGGCGAAGAAATCTCCATGGATGAGTTCGTAGCTCAGTTTACGTTGGAAGAGCTTATGGAGTTTGTAGGCGGTCAGGCACCTACAGGTGTTGCAAATACAGGCTGCTTCGGCGGACTCAAAAGACTTTCAGTTCCGGCCGTTGCGACTGCTGACGGTCCGGCAGGTCTTCGCCTTGATGTGGAGACAGGTATTCCTACGACTGCATGGCCGTGTGCTACGTTACTTGCTTGCTGTTGGAATCCGGACCTCGTCTATGAAGTAGGAGCTGCAGGAGGTGCAGAGGTAAGAGAAAATAATCTCGGCATCTGGCTTACACCTGCGCTTAATATCCACAGGGATCCGCTTTGCGGCAGAAACTTTGAATATTATTCGGAAGATCCGTTGGTAGCAGGTAAGAATGCTGCTGCAGCTACGCGCGGTATACAGTCGCAGAAGGTTGCTGTTTCTGTAAAGCACTTCGCTTGTAACAATAAGGAAGCAATCCGATTTGGCTGTGACTCACGTATTTCTGAAAGAGCTCTTCGCGAGATTTACCTCAAAGGATTTGAAATCTGTGTCAAGGAAGGCGATCCTTGGACAGTCATGTCTTCTTACAATCTTATCAACGGTCCGCATACATCCGAAAGCTATGAGCTTCTTACCGAGATTCTTCGTAACGAGTGGAGATTCAAGGGTATGGTTACAACTGACTGGGGTGTTAAGAATGACCCTGTCAAGGAAGTCAAGGTAGGCAACGATATGAAGATGCACTGCGGTTACCCCGAAGACCTTAAAAAGGGTATCGAGGACGGAAGAATCACACGTGCAGACCTTGAACTCTGCGTTAAGAGAATCCTTACAATGTTCACAAAACTTGCTTGATTTTATTGAGATGTCGCTTTTGCGGCATCTCTTTTTTACTTGACTTTATACCCTATGGGGGTATATAATTCAGAAGTAAAAGGAGTGAGAGTATGGCAGATTGCTGTTCACATAAAACTAAAGAAAGAAGCGAAGAGGAATATAAGTCGCTTATAAACCGTCTTAACCGTATTGAAGGTCAGATACGAGGGATAAAAGGTATGGTTGAAAAGGATGCTTACTGTACCGATATACTTGTTCAGGTTTCGGCTGTTAATGCCGCACTTAATGCCTTTAATAAAGAGCTTCTTTCAAATCATATCAAAACCTGCGTTGCTGACGATATCAGAAACGGTAAGGATGAAACCGTTGATGAGCTTGTTGCGACGTTGCAGAAACTGATGAAATAGGAGAGATATATGCAGAAATATAATGTAACGGGAATGACCTGTGCCGCCTGTAGTGCAAGAGTTGAAAAGGCGGTAAAGGGTGTTGAAGGTGTCTCTTCCTGCTCCGTCAGTCTGCTTACTGATTCTATGGTAGTCGAGGGGACTGCATCTGCTGAAAAGATAGTTGAAGCTGTGGAAAAAGCAGGATATAAAGCTTATAATGAAGCTGAAAGTAAGGCGAAAGACCCAAAATCAGATTCGTTAAAGGATACTGAAACTCCGAAGCTTGTAAAAAGACTTGTCGCTTCTCTGGGTTTCCTTGCGGTTCTTATGTATGTTTCGATGGGTCATACGATGTTTGGCTTACCGTTGCCGGGTACACTTGAGGAGAACCATATCGCTGTCGGTATTATACAGATGATCCTTGCTCTTGCCGTAATGATAATCAATCAGAAGTTTTTTATTTCGGGTACTAAGGGACTTATACATCGCGCACCGAATATGGATACTCTTGTAGCTCTCGGCTCAGGTGCATCATTTGCATACAGCGTATATGCACTTTTTGCCATGACTCAGGTTCAACTTACGGGAAATGACGATGCCGTAATGTCTTATATGCATGAGTTTTATTTTGAGTCCGCGGCAATGATACTCGCACTCATAACGGTCGGAAAGATGCTTGAATCACGCTCAAAGGGCAGGACGACGGATGCTCTCAGATCACTTATGAATCTTGCACCGCAGACTGCTGTTTTAATCAAAGATGGAGCCGAAGTAAAGGTTGAGGTCACTCAGGTGAAAAAAGGCGATGTTTTTGCACTTAAACCGGGAAGCGCAGTGCCTGTTGACGGTATTGTAATTGATGGTGCAAGTGCTGTCGACGAATCTGCGCTGACAGGAGAAAGTATACCGGTTGATAAAGAAAACGGAGATCCAGTTTCGGCAGGTACTCTCAATAAATCAGGTTATATGCTCTGTGAGGCGACGGATGTAGGCGAGGATACAGCACTATCAAAGATAATTAAAATGGTCAGCGATGCAGCAGCAACCAAAGCACCCATAGCGAAGATAGCGGATAAGGTTTCGGGCGTGTTTGTCCCTGTTGTAATTGCTGTTGCGCTCATAACATTTTCAGTATGGTTTTTTGCAGGACAGAGCGTAGGTTTTGCAGTTGCACGTGCAGTTTCTGTTCTCGTTATAAGCTGTCCTTGTGCTCTGGGACTTGCTACACCGGTTGCAATAATGGTGTCAAACGGTGTAGGTGCTAAAAACGGAATCCTTTTTAAAACAGCAACATCCCTTGAAAATGCAGGAAAGGTCACTACCGTTGTCCTTGATAAGACGGGAACAGTTACACTCGGTCAGCCTGAAGTGACCGATGTCTTGCCTGAAAACGGATTGAATGAGATAGAATTTTTGAAGATTGCCTATTCACTTGAGAAGAAAAGCGAACATCCTCTTGCACAGGCGATTGTTCGCAAGTGTGAAGAAATGAAAATACAGGCGTATGAGATTGATTCGTTTAAGACGAGTACAGGAAGCGGTATCGAAGGTATAATCAATGGTGAAAAAGTTGTTGCGGGAAATCTCAGGTTTGTTGAAAATTTCTGTAATGTTCAGACAGAAATCAAGTTGAAGGCAGATAAGCTTTCAAAGCAGGGCAAAACACCGCTATGGTTTGTAAAAGACGGCAAACTCATAGGTATTATTGCTGTTGCAGATGTAATAAAAGAAGAAAGTCCGCAGGCGGTGCGAGAACTTCATAATATGGGAATTAAGGTTGCAATGCTTACGGGGGATAATGAAGATACTGCGAAAGCAATTGCAAAACAGGTCGGAATTGATGAGGTTATAGCAGGTGTGCTTCCTGAAGGTAAAGAGAAAGAAATAAGGAAACTTCAGAAGCTCGGCAAAGTCGCTATGGTCGGTGACGGTATCAATGATTCACCGGCACTCACACGTGCAGATATCGGAATAGCGATTGGTGCAGGAACTGACGTTGCGATAGATGCGGCAGATATCGTGATTGTGAAAAGCAGGCTGACCGATGTTCCGGCAGCAATAAGGCTCAGCAGAGCAACGATTAAAAATATCAAAGAAAACCTGTTCTGGGCATTTTTCTACAATGTTATCGGAATTCCTCTTGCGGCAGGAGTGTGGATTCCTGTGTTCGGACTTCAGCTCAATCCGATGTTCGGAGCTGCAGCGATGAGCTTGTCAAGCTTCTGTGTTGTAATGAACGCGTTAAGACTGAATTTATTTAAAATTCACAATCCGAAACGTGACAAAAAGATAAAATCCAAAAAAGAAAAGGAGAAAGCAGTTATGGAAAAAACAGTAAAAATTGAAGGTATGATGTGTCCGCATTGTGAGGCAAGAGTAAAGACTATCCTTGAAGAGCTTGCAGAAGTTGATTCTGCAGTTACAAGCCACGTTGAAGGTACGGCAGTCCTTACACTCAATGCCGATCTTGCAGATGACAAAATCAAATCTGTAATCGAAGCGCAGGGATATAAAGTTATCGGCTGAGATTTATTGACAATACAGTAAACGAATGTTATAATTCTGAATATCAATATTAAGAAAGGCAGGTGGACGAAATGACAATGATGATCAGAGCAATGAATCGGAGAGCCGTTTTGTCCGTTTGTGATTGATAATTATATCATTCTGAACTTACAGGCATCTCCGTGTGTTTTCGGAGGTGCCTTGTTTATTTTACAGGAGAAGATTGTATGGACAATCAAAGCAAATTCCCCACACGAAAAGTCAACAGACTGCATGGTTATGATTATTCATCTGTTGGTAGTTATTTTATAACGATTTGCGTAAAAGATAAGAGTTTTCGACTTTCACACGTCGTAGGGGCGCCCAACGGGCGTCCGTCAAATGTGTTGACAAGTTACGGAAAAATCGTTGATGAGGCTATTAACAATATGGAGAAAAAATATGCTCGAATTAAGCTCGAGAACTATGTTATTATGCCTGAACATATTCATTTATTATTAACGATTTTACCGGATGAAAACGGACGCCCAATGGGCGCCCCTACGATTCCGAATGTTATCAATCGATTGAAAGGTTATGTGTCGAAAAAGGTTGGGTTTTCTTTATGGCAAAAATTATATTATGACCATATAATAAGGGACGACGAAGATTTTAATACAAAGAATCAATATATTGAGAATAATCCTGTCTTACGATATCTTAAACAAGGTGAAGGAAAATGAAAAAAGTCATAGTGATCGGTTGTCCCGGTTCGGGTAAAACCACGTTTGCGGAAAAACTTCAGAAATGTACGGGACTGCCGTTGTACTATCTGGATGCGATATGGCACAAGCCTGACAAAACGCATATCCCTCGCGAAGAATTCGACGAACGGATAAAGGAAATATTCAGCTCAGACGAATGGATAATCGACGGGAATTACTCAAGAACAATTGAAATGCGTATGCAGGAATGCGATACCGTATTTCTCTTCGATCTGCCGTCTGAGCTCTGCATTCAGGGTGCTACGGAGCGTATTGGCAAAGAACGCTACGATTTGCCCTGGCTTGAAACTGAGCTTGATCCTGAATTTGAAGCTTTTATAAGAGAATTTTCTGAAACAACCCTGCCGAAAATTTACGGATTGATTGATAAATACAGGGGAGAAAAAACTGTAGTAATTTTCAAATCACGTGAAGATGCTGACGAATATATCAGAAACCTTTCTTCGATCACGTTTGAGTTCCTCGATAAAACAAACTTTACTCAAGTATCAAAGGCTATTTTTGATATCCTTGCAGATAATATG
>JAZRNG010000022.1:0-3010 GCA_045648065.1 Acutalibacteraceae bacterium
CTTACAGCTGTTGCATTTGTTTGTCTTGTTATGGAATTCCTTATGTATAAACCCTTCTACGACGGACTCTTCCCCAAAAAGACATCACACAATGTAATCGGTGTTAAGAAAGCTACAGGTGAGCTCAAGCAGAGAATTATATTCAGCGGTCACGTTGACTCATCATTCGAGTGGACATATACACACCTCGGCGGGGCAGTTCTTCTCTATATCTGCGGTATCTATGCAGTTGTTTCACTTATCGGCGTTTGCCTTATCAACGTTCTTGATGTTGCTAATGTATTTGTTGACGGCTCAACAATCGACACAGTGCTTTTCTGGGCTCAGCTCGGTCTTGCTCCCGGCGGTATTGTAGCTTGGTGTTTTGTAAACTTCAAGCGTTGTGTTGAGGGTGCAAACGATAACCTCACAGGTACATTCGGTTCAATCGCAATCCTCAAGTACCTCAAAGACAACGACATCACTTTTGAAAACACAGAAGTTGTTGCTATCTCAGCAGGTTCAGAAGAATCAGGTCTTCGCGGTTCAAAAGCTTATATGAAAGCTCATAAAGACGAGCTCAAGGATGTTCCCACCGTATTTATCGGTCTTGAGACATTCAGAGATTACGAAGATATCGCTATTTATCAGCGTGATATGACAGGTACAGTCAAGATGGATGCAAGAGTTTGTAAGCTCCTTAAAAGAGCCGGTCTTGATGCAGGTCTTGACCTCCCCTATTCATCAGTTTATATGGGTGCCTCTGATGCCGCTGCAGTTCAGCAGGCAGGTATTCCCGCAGTTACACTTGCTGCCATGAACCCCGGTCCCCCGAGATATTACCACACAAGAGGCGACACGGCTGATAATATGAACGCAAAAACAGTCGAAAAGTGCCTTGAAATCGCTCTCAATGCTCTCTTTATCTATGACGAAAAGGGTCTCACAGAGGAATATTAAAAGCAGTTATCCCCGACTTTGATGTCGGGGATTTTTGTTTGGTCTAATATTGAATTTCTATTGACAAATACTATTAAAAATTGGTAAAATAATATGAATAAATTCTTTTGAAAGGAAGATGAATAATATGAATAAAGGAAAGTTTTATATAACTACCGCTATTGCATATACATCAAGAAAGCCTCATATCGGTAACAGCTATGAAATCGTACTTACTGATGCTATTGCAAGATACAAGAGACTCCAGGGCTATGATGTATTTTTCCTTACAGGTACCGACGAGCACGGTCAAAAAATCGAGGAATATGCAAAGGCTGCAGGTATTACTCCCAAGGAATATGTTGACAACGTTGCAGGTGAAATCAGAGGCATCTGTGACACTCTCAACACCACCTATGATAAGTTTATCAGAACAACCGACGACTATCACGAAAAGGTAGTTCAGAAGATATTCAAGAAGCTCTATGATCAGGATGATATCTATAAGAGTGAATACGAGGGTCTTTACTGTACTCCCTGTGAATCCTTCTGGACAGAGTCTCAGCTTGTTGACGGTAAGTGCCCCGACTGTGGCAGAGAGGTTACAAAGGCAAAGGAAGAAGCTTATTTCCTTCGTCTTTCAAAGTATCAGAAGCAGCTTGAGGAATATATCGAAAAGAACGATAACTTCATTTATCCCGAAAGCCGTAAGAAGGAAATGCTCAACAACTTCATCAAGCCCGGTCTTCAGGATCTCTGTGTTTCAAGAACCTCCTTCAAATGGGGTATTCCTGTTTCGTTTGATGACAGACACGTTATCTATGTTTGGATTGACGCTCTTTCAAACTATATCACAGCTATGGGATATGATCCCGACGGCAGCAGCGAGCAGTATAAAAAATACTGGCCTGCAGATGTGCACATTATCGGTAAGGATATAGTACGCTTCCACACAATCTACTGGCCCATCATGCTTATGGCTCTCGGCGAGGAGCTTCCCAAGCAGGTTTACGGTCATCCCTGGCTTCTTTTCGGTGAGGATAAGATGAGCAAGTCAAAGGGTAACGTTATCTATGCTGACGAGCTTTCAAAGCTTATCGGTGTTGACGCTACAAGATATTATCTCCTTTCAGAGATGCCCCACGCAAATGACGGCTCAATCTCATACTCAACTATCATTGAGAGATTCAATTCAGACCTTGCAAATACTCTCGGCAATCTCGTAAACAGAACTGTTGCTATGACAAATAAGTACTTTGAAGGTACTGTAATGGCTCCCGTCTGCCCCGATGCTCTCGACGAAGAGCTCAAGGCTTTTGCTCTTGAAACAGTAAAGACAGTTGACAGCAAGATGAATTCATATCATATTGCAGATGCAGTTGAAGCAGTTATTAACCTTGCAAAGCGTTGCAACAAATACATCGACGAAACCGCTCCCTGGGCTCTTGCAAAGGACGAGGCAAACAAGGAAAGACTCGGCACTGTGCTTTATAACCTTCTTGAAGGTATCAGATATATTTCCGTGCTTCTTTCAGCATTTATGCCCGACACCTCAAAGGCTATTCTCGAGCAGATTAACTGTGATATAGCTACCTATGACAGTCTTGCTGAATTCGGTGCACTCAAGGCAGGCAATAAGGTCGGCACTGCTACTCCCCTCTTTGCACGTATTGATGCAGAGAAGTTTAAGGCTGATATCGAAGCCCAGCAGGCTGCCGCAAAGGAAATGAGCTATGAGGAAACCCTTCAGCAGCAGAAGAAGGAAGAAATCGAAGGCGTAGCAAAAATCGCTATTGACGATTTCGCAAAGGTTGATCTCCGTGTTGCAAAAATCACTGACTGTGAGCCCGTAAAGCGCGCAAAGAAGCTTCTCAAGCTTACTCTTGACGACGGTACAGGTACTCCCAGAACAGTTGCATCAGGTATTGCAAAGTGGTATAAGCCCGAGGATCTTATCGGCAAGAGCATCATCGTTGTTTCAAACCTCAAGCCCGCAGTTCTTTGCGGCGTTGAAAGTCAGGGTATGATTCTTGCCGCTGACTGCAGTGAGGATGATGTTAAGGTTATCTTCGTTGACGGTATTCCCGCAGGC
>JAZRNG010000023.1:0-2015 GCA_045648065.1 Acutalibacteraceae bacterium
AAGCTCGCCTGCAAGGAAGTTGTATGACATAGGATTGTAGTTATCTGAGCCGAGGTCAATACCGTCTTTTGCGGCAACCTCGTCGCACTTTACAAGAAGCTTGTCAACAACGCTGAGGAATACTCTTGCGTCGTAAATCTCGGGGTACTTCACAGTATCAACTGCTACGTAAACGGTGTCCTTTCCGTCCTTGGTAACTGTTACGGTGTAAACACTGTCTGCGATGATTGTATCGGAAAGTTCTTCAACCTTGTCCTTTTCAACAAAAACAAAGCGGCCGATTACTCTTGAGATTTCTTCGGGAGTATCCGCTCCGTCGGTAAGTACATCTGCAAGACCTTCATCGAGAGTAACCTCATCGCCTTCTTCTGCAACAAGAGCAGCAACACCTGTGGTTGCGGCGGTAAGAGCCTCATTTTCTGTGAGTGTATCTGCTTCGCTTACTGCCGATACGGGAATAACTGTGGCAAGAGCCATAATAAGAACTATAGCAAGTGAAAGTGATTTCTTAAGCATAATTTTATCTCCTTTTCAATACTTTAGCAGATTATACCATTATTACTGTAAAAAGTCAAAGGTTATTCTTCAAAAGAATATGTTTTTTCTGTCTGTACTTGACTTTTTTGATGCTTTAATCTATTATAGTATCCATCTGTTTCAGATTTTCAGCCTTTGTCGCAAACCGGCGGCAAAGAGCATCTAAGAAGGAGGTTTTTAACAATGCTTAAAAACACTGAAAAAACAATGGAAAAAATCGTTGCTCTCTGTAAGGGCAGAGGCTTCGTGTACCCCGGCAGTGAAATCTACGGCGGTCTTGCAAACACATGGGACTACGGCCCTCTCGGCGTAGAACTCAAAAACAACATCAAGAAGGCTTGGCTCAAGAAGTTCGTACAGGAAAATCCCTACAACGTAGGTCTTGACTCAGCTATTCTTATGAATCCTCAGACATGGGTTGCTTCAGGTCACCTCGGCGGCTTCTCCGACCCTCTTATGGACTGTAAGGAATGTAAGACACGTCACAGAGCTGACAATCTTATCGAAAACTTTGACGGCACTAACGTTGCAGGCTGGTCAAACGAAGAAATGACCGCTTACATCAATGAAAAGGCTATTCCCTGTCCCGATTGCGGAGCACACAACTTCACTGATATCCGTCAGTTCAATCTTATGTTCAAGACCTTCCAGGGTGTAACAGAGGACAGCAAGAATGAAATCTATCTTCGTCCCGAAACCGCGCAGGGTATTTTCGTAAACTTCGCTAACATCCAAAGAACAACAAGAAGAAAGGTTCCCTTCGGCGTTGCTCAGATCGGTAAATCCTTCCGTAACGAAATCACTCCCGGTAACTTTATCTTCCGTGTTCGTGAGTTTGAGCAGATGGAGCTTGAATTCTTCTGCAAGCCCGGTACTGACCTTGAATGGTTCGACTATTGGAGAGCATATTGCCGTGACTGGCTCTACAGCCTTAACATGAAGCCTGAAAACCTTCGTCTTCGTGACCACGATGCAGACGAGCTTTGCTTCTATTCAAAGGCTACAACAGACTTTGAATATCTCTTCCCCTTCGGCTGGGGCGAGCTCTGGGGTGTTGCAGACAGAACTGACTACGACCTTACACAGCACATCAACACATCAGGCAAGAGCCTTGATTATTTTGATCCCACTACAAATGAAAGATATATTCCTTATGTTATCGAGCCCTCTCTCGGTGTAGAAAGACTTTTCCTTGCTGTTATGACCGAGGCTTATGACGAAGAGGTTGTTGATGCAGAAAAGAATGACAGCAGAGTTGTTCTTCACTTCCATCCCGCTCTTGCTCCCATCAAGGCAGCAGTGCTTCCTCTTTCAAAGAAGCTCAACGAGCAGGCTGAAGAGGTATATCATTTGCTTCAGAAGAAGTTTATGACAGAGTTTGACGATGCAGGCTCAATCGGTAAGAGATACCGCCGTCAGGACGAAATCGGGACTCCCTTCTGTATCACATACGACTTCGATTCAGTTGAGGACGGTTG
>JAZRNG010000024.1:0-10187 GCA_045648065.1 Acutalibacteraceae bacterium
CTCCTTGGTCACAGAACGACATGGCTACGATCCGACTTATCGCTGTTTATCCTCCGTATAACATTCCCGACAAGATGCTTGACAAGGTAATTGAATGCTCAACAAACCTTGCTCTTGCACTTGGCACAAAGGGTCTTGTTAATATCCAGTATCTTATCTTCCGTAACGAACTTTACGTTATCGAAGTTAACCCACGTGCATCACGTACAATTCCTTATATCAGTAAGGTTACAGGCGTACCGATGGTTGAGCTTGCAACAAAGGTTATGACAGGCACTCCGCTTAAGGAGCTTGGTTACGGCACAGGACTTTACAAGATTCCGCCGTACTTTGCAATCAAGGTTCCTGTATTCTCATTCGAAAAGCTCAGCGATATTAACTCAGAACTTGGTCCTGAAATGAAATCAACAGGTGAGGTTCTCGGTATCGGCAGAACTCTCAATGAGGCACTCTTTAAGGGTCTTGTTTCTGCAGGCTTCAAGGTAGGTCTTGAAAGCACATATCACGATAAGAAGTACAACGCAGGTGTTCTCATCAGCGTTCACGATAAGGATAAGCCTGAAATCGTTGGTATTGCAAAGAAATTTGCAGATCTCGGTCTTAAGATCTACTCAACTGCAAAGACAGGTGTAGGTCTGCGTGCAGCAGGTATAGAGGTCGAAACAATCGGTGACTTCAACGATTGCAGTGCTGTTCTCGATGTACTTGAAACAGGTAAGATTGACTATATCGTTTACACAGGTTCTACAAAGCAGGCAACAATCCAGAACTTTATCAAAATTCACAGACGTGCCGTTCAGCTTTCAATCTGCACGCTTACATCTCTCGACACAGCAAACGCTCTCTGCGATACTCTCGCAAGCCGTTTCACTCAGAGAAACACAGAGCTTGTTGACATCAATAATCTTCGTGAAGAGAAGATGCAGCTCAAGTTCACAAAGATGCAGGCAACAGGTAACGACGATATCTATTTCAACAATTTCTGCAATATTATTCCGTCACCGGAGTCACTCACAGTTAACTTCACAGACCGTCACTTCGGTATCGGTGCAGACGGTGTTGTTCTTCTTGAAAGCTCAGATATCGCAGATGCAAAGATGGTTGTTTATAACAATGACGGTACACAGACACGTATGGCTGTAAACAGCATCCGTTGTGCTGCTAAGTATCTCTACGATAACGGCATTGTTCCGAAGAAAAATATGACAATCGAAACAAGCAGCGGTGTTATGAAGGTCAAGCTTTACACATTCAACGGTGAGGTTCGCTCAGCAACAGTTGATATCGGTAAGCCTGATTTCAACCCTGCAAGCATCCCGATGAACATTGATGCAGAAAATGCAATCGGATACGAAGCAGAGATCGGTGGCGAAAAGCTTACACTTAACTGTGTATCAGTCGGTAATCCGCACTGTATCGTATTCAGAGATGATATCGACTCTGTAAATCTCAATGATTTCGGCGATATGATCAGAAACTCTGACCTTCTTCCTGAGTACATCAATACAGGTGTTGCAAGACTCATCGACAAGAACACAATCAAGCTCAGATGTTACGAGCGTGCAGTAAACGGTGAAAGCCTCAGCTGTGGTGCATCAGCTGCAGCTTGTGTTGTAGTTGCAACAGAGCTCGGAATGTGCAAGAAGGGCGAAGACATCACAGTCAAAATGCCAGGCGGTGACCTCGTGATCACTTACACAGACGAAACAATCCTCGTTAACGGTGACACACAGAAGGTTTACGAAGGCGTTGTAGAGTATTAATTTACAATAAAAATAAAAGGCTGTCGCATAAGCGACAGCCTTTTGCTTTATACTGTTCCTGTAACGATAAGCGTGACTGTGCCGGGATTGATGATATAGGCACCTGTTGCAGGGTCCTGAGTGTAGGTTGCGGCAGGTACGGTAATCTGACCGGGTACTGTAGCGAATACACCCGTTGTTTCGTCATAGGTGTAGTTTGTGCCTTCAGTCCATGCTGTACCGTTGAAGCTGACAGACGTAATATCAATGATCGGGTCGAATGTGTCTGTAACGGTAAGGTTATCGTCAGCAGTTGCAGGTTCACTGCCTGTGTTCTGGATAACGAAAGTATAAGTCAGCTGACCGTTGTCTGCTACCGTAGTAGGATTAAGCGACTTTGTGATTGTAAGAGCGACTCCGGTTGATGCGGGAACGGTTGCCTGAGCACTAATGTCCGCACTTACTCCGCCGCCTGTGACCGTAGCTGTGTTAGTGATGACACCTGTTGTGCCGAGGGGAGCGAATTCATTAACCCTCGCAGAGTAAATGACCGTTGCATTTCCGCCTGCAGGAACCGTGATGCCGCTGACCGTCAGGGGAGGACCTGCTGTGACAGCAGGTGTTGCAGTAGGGTCACCGTTTACGAAATATCTGATTGAGCCATCGATATAACTGAGCGGTACGAGCGTTGTATCACCGAAAGTGTAAGCACCAAGGTCGTCGGTTACCGTAAGCCCTGTGAAGTCTGTAGTGCCTGAATTTATGATATTGACCGCATAGCTTACAACATCGCCTGTGGTGTAGTCACCGGTAAGAGCCGTCTTTGTGGCTGAAAGAACCTCAACAAGTTCGCCTGTAACGATGTTTGAATTAACCGTTGTGCCGTTATAAGTCAATGTTGCCTGATTAAAAAACGTTGCCATTTTTCTTCCTCCTTTTAGTTTTTTTGAGGTAAACACCTCATTAGTCATTATATGATGATATGTTATATTCGTTACGAAGAGGGGAGTGTCATGTTTAAGAAAAATTCAGATTAAAAATAAAAACCTCCACAGAGTGGAGGTTTTTGCGTTTTTATATTTCTTTTGATCAGGTGCTGAAAACAGCTGCTCTAGCATCATTCATTAATATTAATAATATCGAGCGGAATCTCCTGTCCTTCCAATCCCTTCTGATACAGTTCATCCATTTTAGTTATCAATTCAGTTGCCGAGACATTTTTCATATCTATGTCCGTATAGCAGCAGAACGTATTTTCATCCTGCCTCCAGCCTATCCACATTTCCGCACCGTCGACGGGGACGAACAGGCAGTACTCATCACGCGTACCTTCCATACCCATAATAACTATGTAAGCATATATCGACTTCGAATCAACAAACTTTGTGGCATAGACATCAAAGGTATAGTAGTCCTTCAGAAGCTGCCCGAAAACGAGATCAGCCGCTACACCTGCCATACGCTTCTGAACCATCTTGATTGCTTCTTCCTCTGAGATGGTACCGTCTCCGGGTGTGCGTGTGAACTCATCATGAATACCAAGTGCCTGCTTTACATCTTCTAACTCTTTAGCATTTTGCTCAAGGTAACTGATAATATCTTCATAAATCCACTCAGTCCCTCTGACATCCGAAGGAAGGTAACCGTAGTTCGCTATACCGCCGTTAGCTTCGTTAGGCGTAGCACTCTCTATAACTCCAAGATAAAAACCGATATCTTTATTGATTCGATCCGTATGTTTTCTGAAGGTTTCTTTACCTGCCGCTGTGACGTTGGGCATTTTTTCTATAGCCTTACAGGCAGCATCTCTTGAAATCAACGAAAATTTGAGATAAGCATAAGCATAGTCTGCCAAATCTTCAAAATTACTCTGGTTTACACTATCTGCAACCAATGTCTGATTTTTATATTTATTGACAAATGACTTTGCACTATTCTGATAGTAAATACCAAGTTCACTGAGTTTATAACTGTCAGCACTGTCCAGATTTTCATCAAATCCGGGTATGACGCCTTTAGCTATATCCCATGCAATATCTACGTAGAAACGAACAGCGTCAATCGTAGGATGTGATGAAGCAGCTATATCGACAAGGTTATCTTCCATAAACTCTATAAGAATCTGAAGAGAATCATCCTGAGTCATTGTTGCAAACTTTTTAAGGTTATAGCTGTGTTTTACATTTTTATTCGAAGCATATTTCACTAGAACATAACTTGCTGTTTCGCTTTTGTTTTCAATAGACTGCCAGAATGAAAGCAGGTTTACAAGCAATTTAAAATACTTAGAGACGTTATCACAAACTTCATTTGCTGTGTCCGCTCCGTTTGCTATTTTTTCAACAGCTTCACTATTCTTAGTGAAAAACTTAGAAAGCCGATCGCAATCATCACTCAGATTCGGACTTAACTTGGCGATAGATTCGGCTGCGTATGTAAGAGTATCCACATCGATACCTGATGCAACCTTCGTGCCTCGTGTCAGAAACGTTGCAACCTTATCATACAACAAATATCCGTCCCGATCAGATAACGTTTCTGCTTCTTTTGTTGAGGGTGAAGTGAAGAGAGTTGCGATCTTTTCAGCATACTGCTCCTCTGTTTTATTCATGACATTAAATGTTACAAGGTCGATCCATGCAGCACCGTTTCCGGTAATCAGGCCTGAAAATGATGAAAGTACTGATGCACCTGCACTCATACCGACTGCATTAAGCATTGAAATACAAACCTCGTCAGTCCAGCTGAAGTTATAGTCAGTATTTCCACAGATTGCTGCGATAACCATAAGTGCAGTATACTGAGGTTTACTTAACTTAAACGTACCTTCATCGACATTGTAATCGATATTGAAAAGATTCATTGTGAATTCAAACGGCAGCCAGGCAACACCGTCTTTGAAGAGAGCTTCATCGGGAGCTTTATATTCAATCTTTGAGCCTGAAACATACATAGTAACATTTTTACTGTTAAACTCATACATAACAGCGTAATTGAGCACCTGACTTGCTATAGCAAACTGCTTGTATGTCTGTTCACTTTTGAACTCGAAAAAATTAGCGTTAAGGAATTCAAGTATATCCTCCGCTTTTACATAAACCGTAGATTTATCTGCCGGTACCATAAAAGTGGGAGTAATCTTTTGTACATAGTTAATTGGATCTACGAAGAATATATCCGTCTGATAATACTTCGCAGGGGCATTTGCAGGATCACCTTCAGCAAAAACCGTGACAGGTGTCAGTAGCAGAAGCACTGCTGCAAGAAAGATAGATACTATTCTTTTCTTCATTTGATGTTCGCCTCCAGTTCCTCAGTATAAGCCGCATAAAGCTCACTGTATGCTGTGTTGACACCGCCGCTTATAGCATTGGAAAACTCAATACACATATAGTTACCCTGCCAACCGAAAATTCCGTCATGTGCATATTCAATAGTTACTACCTGCGAACGTAACGGCGCATTCGGAAGATACGCCTTCAGCTCTTCAAGGAGTGAATCCTGTGTATATTGCTTAGAATTACCAAGATTAAGAAGCCAGGACTCAAGATCGGGTGCATAAATCGTGTATTCTACCGTATTACCTCCGAAGAAACCGTTGACTTTATTTCTCTCCACGCGTACGTAAGGCATAACCTCTGTCATTACAGGACCGTAATCGGGTGACTGAGGATCTCCGCCGAGCATTTTAACTACGTAATCGGGCATATCGGAATACTGACTGTAGTATGCACCGGGCATTTCAAGTCTTCCTGAATTCATCGTATCCACATCTTTATCCGTGTGAATGGACAGTGTGATCTGATTGCCTACAGCAAACCACACAAACGCCAATACAGCCACCACGACAACGATACTGATGATAGGTGTAAGGATTTTCTTTATACGTCTCTTTTTCTTCTGTTCGGGACTGAGATTTTCTAAAGCCGCTGAGCGTTTTTTCTTTGACTTTTTATCGCCTTTTTTCTTTTTGGTCTTTGCGTTATTATTCTGCTGAAAGCCCTGACTCTGTGCATTACCGGGCATTGGTCTGCTGTTCATCATAGGAGCCACTATGCGAGGATCCGGAGGAACCTGATGCAGAGGAGTTGCGCAGCTGACACAGAACTTATTTGAATCGGCATTGATTGTTCTGCAATAAGGACATCTCTTGTACATAAATCATCTTCCTTCGACATTTTATGTGAAGATGATACCAAAAAATACATTTTTAGTCAATAATAGAAAAAGAATGCAGAAAACGTTTTAATATATATCGACTTCCGTGTATCTTTTGTTATTCAGATTTGAAAATTTTATGACACCATATCACAATTACTGCAATTAGACATCAAAAGTCGATATCCTGTGTTAAAATCAGTTTTTTGAACAGAATGTCCATTGTTTGTGTGATTTCGATTAAATATGCTTATATTTTGTTTCAGAAAGCACCCGAAATCCCGGAAGAAAAAATTTGAAAAAATTTCAATTTTTTTCAAAAAAACACTTGCATTTTCTGAAATCTGTGATATAATAGCAAATGTTCTCGGCCAATAGGTTGGGAATGCAAAGATGAAATGGCGAAGTTGGGAGCATAGCTCAGCTGGGAGAGCATCTGCCTTACAAGCAGAGGGTCACAGGTTCGAGCCCTGTTGTTCCCACCATACGGCCCGGTAGTTCAGTTGGTTAGAACGCTAGCCTGTCACGCTAGAGGTCGACGGTTCGAGCCCGTTCCGGGTCGCCATTTTATTTTTTTTGCCTCTGTAGCTCAGTTGGTAGAGCAGAGGACTGAAAATCCTCGTGTCGTTGGTTCGATTCCGACCGGAGGCACCATTTGCGGATGTAGCTCATCTGGTAGAGCGCCACCTTGCCAAGGTGGAGGTAGCGAGTTCGAGCCTCGTCATCCGCTCCAAAAACCACATTTGTCGTAGACAAGTGTGGTTTTTTCTTTTTGTAGATATACTGACGAGTTAAATAATATATAGTAATGTCAGTAAATATATGTTATAATATTTCTGATAAAAAATAATACCCGTGTGAAACGGAGATGATAAAATGCTATGTAAAAACTGTGGCAAAGAGTTGCCTTTTGAATCTGCACAGTTTTGTACGCATTGCGGAGTAAAGCAGACCATTGAAAATAAAAATGTAAACAAGATTACCGGTATTCGTGTTATTACTATTATAGCGTTAGTAGTGCTGGGTATAGTGATACTGATTACAGCACTTGCTACACTGATTTTTGTAGCGTCGGGCATAGTTGCGGCTGAAGTTGTAGTGGTAGCCCTGGGTGCTGTGACAGCTTGGGTATTGTTCGGTGAGATAGTTCTGTTTGTATTTCTCATAAAATCGTTAATGAAACCGCAAAGTAAGCCTGTAGTACGTTCATCGGTAGTGAATGTGCAGCATCAGAACATTAACAATTTTCAGATTCCAATTAATAAAGAACCCGTTGCAAGGGCAGGAAAATCTCCGAAAGATATACTAAAAAAGATTTGCCTGACAATAGCACTTTTCTCCGTTTTGCCGTTGTTTCTGCTTGTTGTTGTATTGCCGATGGAAGGTGTTGTAAATGGCCTGACAATGATGTCCTTTGTCTTGACTGTAGCGGCTATAGTTTTTGTGGTTTTAGGCATCAGGAAGAAGAAAACTCAATTTATTGCAATTCCCATCATTGCTTTGGTTGTTTATTATCTTATATACATAGGCGTTATAAATGACTGGCCATATGCATTGCGTAAGATAAACGGTGAAGATTTTCTTGATATAACTATGGGCTGTTTTGTCGTTGCACTCATGATTACTATGCTGGTGGAAATTCTTTCTGTGGTTTTGTATTCTGTCAGTAAGGTCGGAAAAGCTAAAGAAAAGATTTATTCGGACAGCGATCTGATGGTGATTCAGGATTATGATAGGTTCAGATTAGTAGGGTATTATCTGCTTAAAGCCAAGCTTCACAATATTATAAAATACAAAGCGACTGAGGAAACGGAAGAAACGGGAAGTTTTAATCTTGTTGACATAAATGAAAACATTCCGAAGGAAAGACTCGATAACTACTGTTTGGAAAATCCTCAGGTTGGTAAAATCGTCTCCTTTATAGAGTCGGTAAAACACTCGGCTGAAGAGTCGGAGCAAAATCAGGACGTTCAGGTGTATCTTTCTAGTGTTGTATATAATGTTGTTCCTGCTCCGGAAGTTA
The DNA here is from genome assembly GCA_045648065.1 of Acutalibacteraceae bacterium. GTDB lineage: Bacteria > Bacillota > Clostridia > Oscillospirales > Acutalibacteraceae > CAG-488. The sequence goes on from JAZRNG010000024.1 coordinate 7,924, forward strand.
AGAGTGATGGCGGACTATTTGTTGCTGATTGCATGAAAAAATTAAAGCTTATCACCGAAACTATTTTCTGGATATGTGTAGGTGTTATCGCTTATCCTAATATTACAAAGCTTATGATGGGTTTGCATAATGGAAAGCCGATCGAAAGTCTGGTTGTCTTAATCGTTTTTGCGATCATTGCACTTCTTGTCTATCATATGCTGATTGTGAAAATTAAAAAATTCTTCACTAAATCTATACTTACCGATGCAATAATCAAGCACAAATCTGCAAACTTCAAAAACATTTCTGAATTATTTAAAAATACTGATTTTTCAGTTGAAAATATGCCGACTGCAGATGTTAACCGTTTGCTGAGGGCTTATGCGCTATATAATTATGACAAGAAAGACTATCCTGCGACTTATACTGCTGAAAAACAGTATTCAACAGAAGTGTTCAAATCAATCGTTGCGAGTCAGATAGCTTTTGCGGCAGCCTTAAAGGTGTCTTCTAAAAATAACGGAGACGGCGGCTGTGGCGGTTGCGGAGGCTGTGGCGGTTGTGGCGGTTGTGGTGGCTGCGGTGGTTGTGGTGACTGATATGATTTGTAAAAAAAGCCCCCGATTATTGCTTCAATTTCACATAACAGGAAGATGCAACCTGAGATGTAAACATTGTTACCGCACCGAAGGCGATACGGAAACACTTTCTTTTGATGATATTGTTTTGGTTATAGAGCAGTTCAAAGAATTGCAGAAGAAATATAATTCTCAGCACAATATAATGAAAAAAGCACACATCAATATTACGGGTGGAGAACCCTTTTTCAGAAAGGATATAAAGGAAATTCTTTTATATCTCGGCAGAAATAAAGAATATTTTTCGTACGGCATACTCTCTAACGGGTCCTTTATTGATGATGAAATAATAAGGATTTTACTTGAAACTCAAGTGTCTTTTGTTCAATTGAGCATTGACGGGAAAAGGGAGATGCACGATTCTCTTCGCGCACAGGGAGATTACGACAGAGTTCTGCAGACAGCAGAGCTTCTGGAGCGAAACGGAATCAGGACATATATCAGCTTTACAGCGAATAAGGATAATTACAACCATATTCCTGATATCGCCAAAGAGTGCAGAAAAAGAAAGATAACCAAGCTTTGGTCGGATCGTCTTGTCCCCATCGGAAACGGGCAAGATTTGCAGCAGCTTGAAATTTCAAAGGAAGATTTGCCGCGGTATATAGAATCTTTGAAAAAAGCACAAGGCAATTTCATTATGAAAAAGCTTTATCCTGAAACGCAGGTAACAATGAACCGAGCCTTGCAGTTTCAGAATTCGAAAGGTGAAATGTATTCGTGCAGCGCAGGCAGCAGCCTGATAACAGTTGATGAATTCGGCAATATTATGCCGTGCAGACGTATGCCTGTTATCTGCGGAAATATACGAGAAAACACTTTGAAAGAAGTGTACTACAGTAGTGAGATTTTCAAAGAACTGCGGAAAGATCTCATTCCTAAAGAATGTACCGGGTGCAGATATGCGTTTTTTTGTAAGGGAGGCGCAAAATGTCAGAGTTATGCACGTTACGGATCTTTTCACCGTGCAGATCCTGCCTGCCCATTGGCAAAAGAAATATAAATGCATAAAAGACACTCTTTTCATATTCTTTATATGAGAGAGTGCCTGTCTTTTGATACGGCTTTAATTTCGTTGAATTAAATCAGCTTAACCCCTTTACAAATCAAAAACACTATGCTATAATATGCAGGCACTTGAGGGTGTAGCTCAGTTGGTCAGAGTACTTGCTTGACATGCAAGGGGTCGGTGGTTCGAGCCCACTCATCCTCACCAAAGAAAACGACAAGTTTCGACAGAAATTTGTCGTTTTCAGTTTTATTCGCCTTGCGGCGAGTTATATTGCTTCTCAGTTTTTATTTGTCTTGCGACAAGTGATATTCGCTTCGCGAGTTTGGTAGCGAATAAAATATCACTGAAACCGTAGGTTTCAATATCACTTTCACGGTAGTGAAAATATCACTCTGCCGAAGGCAGAATATCACTTAAAACTTAAATAATTGGATGTTGCTAATTTGACCAGTAAAAACAAAGAAAAGCGTTGAAAACACTGCGTTTTCAACGCTTTTTAATTTTTCTGAAAACTTTTTAAGACCCTGAAAACAGGAAAAGGTCAACAAAAGGTCAACAATGGGTCAACTGAATAACGACTTTTTAACAACTTTTAGTACTGATTTGATATTTATTTTCCCGTGAGGAAAGCG
>JAZRNG010000025.1:0-4044 GCA_045648065.1 Acutalibacteraceae bacterium
CACGAACAAATCAACAATATTAAAGCTACCTTTTTGTAAATAATGATAATTTATTTTAAATTTTTCTCAAAAAAGACTTGATTTTATCAAAGATATAGTATATAATTATCCAGCAATCAACGGGGTGTAGCGCAGATGGTAGCGTGCTTGGTTCGGGACCAAGAGGCCGTGGGTTCAAATCCCGCCACTCCGACCATAAAAACAAAGTCAGGAAACACTAAGTGTTCCCTGGCTTTTTTCTTTGTTCTGTATGGGTTTGTGGCTTCTCGGAAAATTACCCGAATCGAGAAAGTGACGGTTCACCCTATAACCTTTACGGCGGCAAACCGTCGGCGGATCGGTCGCCTGAAAATAAGTTTATGGTTTCATCATTCGTTTCATTAATCATTCATCGCTCATTCTATATGCAATATTAGTGATAAAATGGTTATCTGAATTATTCATTTCAAGTGTAAAACGAGTTTAGGTACAAATTTATTTTAAACGCACCTGAAATGCACCTAAGAAAAGTGTTGATTCACCTTAGCTTCTCGCCAATTTAGGTGCAAAAGTGCAAAAAATTCTGAAATTCAGATTTTAAAAATTTGGAAAACTAAAAGTATTTGAAAAATAATTTTCTGACTTTTGCAGAAAAAATGCACCTTTGCACCTCTGTATTGGTTCACCAATGCATTTTTCAGGTGCAGTCCAGGTGCAAAATTTTTAGAACTGCATCTTTCAATATTTTAAAATAAATTGATAATTAGAAAAAGAGAGTATGACTTTTTACGGTCATGCTCCCTTTAACTTTATATTGCATTATTTCAAAATTGAAACCGCATCACTGATTGTTTTTTCAAGTGCTTCTTTTCCGTATACATCAACTTGTGCCTTGTTCTTTTCTCCGTGAGTAAGACATCCTGCACCGCCAATACATCCGCCTGTACAAGCCATCCCTTCGATAAAGTTTGCATCAAGAACATTTTTACTCTTCTTAAGAAGGGCTGTTTTACAGGCTTCGATACCGTCACAGACAGCAGATTTTACTGTAAAATCAATCTTCTGTTCAGTCAGAGCCTGAACGACTGCATCAGAAAGACCGCCTGAACGTGCGAAAATTCTTCCGTAATAAGAAGCATTATCAAGTACATCTTCACCGAGAGTTGTGATATCAATATCCTTACTGTCATAAAGTGCCTGAAGCTCTTCAAAAGTAAGAACGGCATCAACGTATGGCTTGACTGTATCAAGCTGTGCTTCTGCTTTCTTTGCAGTACAAGGACCTATGAACACGACCTTTGCTCCCTCGCTTGTTTCCTTGATATACTTCGCAAGCATTGCCATAGGTGACAAATTGTGAGATATATGCGGAACAAGTGCCGGAAATGCTGACTTTATATACTGAACAAAAGCGGGACAACAGGAGCTTGTCAAAAACTCTTTTTCGCTGAGCTCTTTTGCTTCGCTCATCGCTACCATATCTGCACCAAGAGCTGCTTCAACAACAGTGAAAAATCCGAGTTCTTTAAGTCCCGTAATTACCTGACCGAGTTTTGCATAAGTAAACTGGCTCGAAATTGAAGGAGCAACAACTGCATAGACCTTATATTTTTCATTATTCTGACTCTTTTTCAGAATATCAATAACGTTGATTATATAAGATTTATCGTTGATAGCGCCGAACGGACACTGATATACACAAGCACCACACTGGATACATTTGTTGTTATCAATTTTTGCGGCATTATCGTCATTGATTGAAATTGCTTTGACTTTACAAGCAATCTGACAAGGACGCTTACGGTTAACAATGGCAGCAAACGGACACACCTTTGCACACTGGCCGCATTCAACACACTTTGACTTATCAATATGTGCAACGTGGTTATGGTCAAACGAAATCGCACCGCGTTTGCACACGTCCTCACATCTGTGTGCAAGACATCCGCGGCATGAATCTGTTACCTCATAGCCGGCTGCAGGACATTCGTCACAAGCGATATCGATAACCTCAATAACGTTCGGATTTTCCTTGTCACCGCCCATTGCGAGCTTTACACGCTCACCAAGGATTGCGCGTTCTTTATAAACACAGCAACGCATTGTTGATGTTTTACCGGGCACAATCTTCTGCGGAATGTCAAGAAGATTCTGAAGAAGTGTGTCGTTCCATGCTTCACGTGCTACCTGACGCAAAACCTTATATTTCAGATACTGTACTTTTGTATCAAACTTTTTCATTATTTGCACACTCCTTAGAAATAACTTACTTTGATTCTTTTACCCATTTTCTTAAGAGCCTTTGAGAGCTCCTCAACAAGATTCATCTTGATGTTGAAATTGATGGGCAGATCGGGATTCTGATGAGCAGGGTTAATCGCGCGACCTACGTAGAAGTTGATATCCGTAGCTTCTTCAAACAGAAGGCGGCAGATAAGCGATGCACCGTCTCGCTTGAAGCTCCAATGCTCATAAAAATTGTTTTCACCGAGGTAATCATTTGCGTACTCAACAACTTTGTTAACTGTAATTACGCCTTCCGTTACAAGGTCAACTCCCTCGAGTTCCGCTGTTGGAGGAACATCGCTCTGCTCAAATATAAGCGACGGTTTGAGAGGTTTTCTCAAGAATTTTGCGGCAATCGAGGAAGTTGTTCCTCCGCAAATAATGTGCTTTCCTTCCTTTGAGAAGAAGAGCGACATCATTCTGTCGGCATCGTCACGGTTTGACGGAGGTCCGAAGAGCATATTCATCGGAACTCTTTTTCTGATTCGCACAACACAAGCTGTTGCATCGTCACCCGGCTTATGACCGTAGAGTTTATCACACTCGTCAACAAGCATTGTTGAAAGTGTTTTTGCCGTATATCCTGCAGGAACAAGAGTTTCTATGAAATCGATGATATCCTCGCGTTTCCAACCAAAGTTATATGACATACCGATTCCTGCGTGAGGGCAACCGTCACTCATCGCTACAAAAACATCATTTTCCTGCAAATTAATAACAGATTTGAATATCTTTTTACCGCCGATATTCATTTCTGTTTTTGGGTAATCCCAATTCTTTTCATCACGGATTATAATCGCGTGAGGATTATCGTACTGAATAAGCTCGGCAGTACGGTTATTCTTGAGATGAATGATGGTAAACGTTGAATACGCAACACCGCGCACCGAACAAACGGGCAATGTTGCTGCGATTGTTTCAACACATTCCTCAAGAGATAAGCCCTCTGCGAGCATTGTTGATATAATTTTTGAGGTAAGCGTAGAAAGAATGCTGGCTTTTACTCCGCTTCCCAAACCGTCCGAAAGAACTATGACCATAGAGTCATCGCTGGGTTCAACTATATCAACGTGGTCTCCGCAAAGCTCTTCACCGTGATGATTTATACTTTTATATCCGATATCAGCACATAAATCATTCATTGGTTATTGACTCCTTCAGCTTTGCAAGAGCAATTTTTGTTTCTGCGGCTGTTTCACCGAGAAGTGAAGCAATTTCCTGAACGATACGCATCTGCTTTTCAACAACCTTGTCCGCAACCTCAACGGTCTGCTTGCTGATGTTGTCCTTTCTTTCCTTCGCGTACTGTTCATCCGTTACATCACGCATAATTCCGACAAGCAGTCTTGAATCACGGTCGTAAACGATTGTCTGCTCGACATAACGCTTATATTCTGCAAGGTATACACGCTCGTTACGTATTTCCCTGCCTGTATCGCGAACCTTCATAAACGGAACAGGATCAAGAATTCTGATAACCTGAGTTCCGAGAACATCGGATGCATAACGGATATTCATAATCTCTCTTGCGGCCTTATTGATCTGCTGAACCTCGAGCTGATCGTTAAGAACAATAAGTCCGTTAGGAGAGCTGTTAACGATTGTATCAGAGAAGCTTTCTGCCTTATCCTTAAGGAACGGAAGGCACATTGAGCTTTCCGCTTTGCCCTGAATGATAGCGATTGCTTTTTCACGGCAGGTGTTGTAACCGCATGAACCGCAGTTAAGCTCCTGTGAGGGCTTGAATTTACCCATCTGACGAAGAGCACTGTTGATTTC
>JAZRNG010000026.1:0-4851 GCA_045648065.1 Acutalibacteraceae bacterium
CATCATACTTTGCTGCAAGCTTTGCAAACTCGCCGCTTTCCTGGTACTCCTTGAGGAATGCATTGAATTCTGCTGTAAGGTCAGAATCCTGTCGGAAAGCAACACCGAATTCCTCTGTGCTGAGTGTGATAGAAACTGCAAGGTTTTCATAGCTTGTGCCTGCACCTACTGTTGCATCTGCCATTGTCTTGTCAATGATACAGCCATCGCAATTGCCGCTCTTAACTTCGAGAAGTGCCTTGCTCATGGTATCAACTTCTGTGAATGCAAGTTTTTCAGTTTCAGCTACACTTTTACCTGCTGAGCCTTTTTCAACTGCAAAGTTGAGATTCTTGAGATCAGCAACACTCTTAACTGCAGCTGCTTTAGAAGCAGGAAGAACAACAACCTGTGAGTTCTTGAGGTAAACATCAGAGATGGACGCACTGCTACGAGCTTCATCTGTGATTGTCATACCGTTCCATACGCAGTCGATAGTACCTGCTTTGAGGTCAACAAATTTTGTATCCCAGTTGATTTCAACAAATTCAACCTCAACACCGAGTCTTTTTGCAAAAGCTTCAGTGAGTTCGGTGTCAAAGCCGATCCACTTACCGTTTTCATCTTTATAGTTCATTGGCGGATAGTTTGTGATACCAACTATGATTTTGCCTTCTTTTTTGATTGCTTCCATATCTGTCTTGGGTGCGCCGCAGCCTGCAAGTGCAAGAACTGAAAGAACAGTTACAACTGCGAGGATAATTGATAATACCTTTTTCATATGTAATCCCTCCGATTAATATTGTGGTATTATGCTAACACATTAACACGCTAAAGTCAATAGAAATTAAGCTCAATTAAACCGATATTTCGGCAACTTTTTTGTAATAAATAATAAAAATCATTTTACATTATTTTCAATGAATATAAATCCTTGTAACTAAAACAATATTAATAAGAAAATTAAGGTGATTTTATGGATTTTTTACTTGCATTTCTTATCGGCGGTGCGATATGTGTTGTCGGCCAGCTGCTGATAGATTTGACAAAACTTACCCCTGCACGCATTCTTGTCAGCTTTGTGGTGCTTGGAGTACTGCTTGAAAGTGTCGGGCTGTATCAACACCTCGTTGATTTCGCGGGATGCGGAGCCACGGTGCCTCTGACGGGATTCGGTTACACGCTTGCCAAGGGAACGAGGGAGATGATCAACGAAACCGGTTGGCTCGGAATAATCACGGGTCCGCTCAGCTCAGGTGCCGCAGGTATAACGGCAGCTATAGTCAGTGGTCTGATTGTTGCATTTATAACTAAATCAAAGTCAAAATAAAAAGGAGCAAGTAAAACTTGCTCCTCAGATTGCAATATGTAATTATGCTTCAACAGGTACCGGATCGTCGATGTCGCAGCATGAGCATGAAACGTAATCACTCTGGTCATCTTCTTCAACCTTGTTCTTGCAGGGGAGAACCTTAGTAACAAGGAAATAGATGCCTACGCCAACAGCAGCGATAGCAGCGATAATACCTACAATTTTAAGAACCTTTTTAACAGTATCACACATGGGATAGTACCTCCTGAACTTTATTTGTACTAATTATATTACAGTATCACGCTAAAGTCAAGGATTTTTTGCTAATAAAAAACAAAAGGACGGATAAAAATCCGTCCGTATTGTTAATCTCAATTAGTCTGCAAGAAGCTTAGCGAGAGCTGACTTCTTTCTGGCAGCGTTGTTCTTGTGGAGAAGATTCTTAGCACAAGCCTGATCTACCTTCTTAATAGCAAACTTTACAGCAGCTTCCTTATCAGGTGAGTTAGCTGCAACAGCAGCGTTAGCCTTTTTGATAGCTGTCTTGAGAGCTGAATTTCTTGACTTGTTACGAGCAGCCTTTGACTTGTTTACAAGTACTCTTTTCTTTGCTGATTTGATGTTAGGCATCATTCCACCTCCTTTAATGCATTACACAGTTAGTAATCATATCATTAAAATAATAAAAATGCAAGTAATTTTTTAAAATTTTTCTTAAAAATATCGACTTTTTTTAAATTTTTATCCGAGGAAGATTTTTATGGATTTCAGAACTGATCTCGCACTCGAAAGACGTGAGGATTTAAGCGGAGCTGTACCGGAAGGCGTAGAGAGTGAAACTTACAGAAAAAACACCGTTGTTTTCACAAAAATAAGAATCACAAATGAAAAAGGTGCTCAGAGTATAGGTAAGCCTGTCGGTACTTATATTACTGCTGAGATTCCGTCATTGATTGATTCTGCCGTAGTAGACGAAACCGTAGTCAATACGATAGGGGAGGAACTGAAAAATCTTCTTCCGGAAAGCGGTACGGTGCTTGTAGTGGGACTTGGCAATACGGATATTACCCCCGATGCGATAGGCCCTGCAAGTGTCGGAATGATACTTGCGACCCGCCACATCTCAGATGAACTCTCAGAAAGTATCGGATTGGGTGATCTGCGTCCTGTAGCAGGATTTATACCCGGCGTTCTGGGAAAGACGGGAGTGGAAACAGCAGAATCTGTAAAAGGTATAGCTGAAACTGTAAATCCGTGTGCTGTCATAGTAGTTGATGCACTTGCGGCAAGGAAACTGAAAAGACTCGGAAATACAATTCAGATATCTGACACAGGGATAATTCCGGGCTCAGGCGTCGGAAACGCAAGAGCAGCTCTTAATAATGATACCATAGGTGTGCCTGTGATTTCAATAGGAATTCCGACGGTTGTTGATGCTCAGACCCTTGTGAAAGACCTGACTGACGATAAAACAGAAATTTCACGTAAAGAAAACAGTGAAATGATAATTACTCCCCGTGAAATCGACTTGGTTGTAGAACGTGCATCAAAAATAATTGCCGTGTCTATAAACAAAGCGCTTCAGCCGCACCTTACCACAGACGAAATACTGATGCTTGTGGGTAAATGATTTGTAATAATAATGTATACGAAGAACAACAAATTCGGGTTTGTAGGGTGATTTTTGTACGATTTCAAATAGTGCATTGCCTCCCTTGCCTAAAGGGAGGTGGATTTTGCGAAGCAAAAGACGGAGGGATACTTTTCAAAAAAGCTTTATTTTTCGTGATTTTTTGTAAAAATATCCCCCAGTCACGACTTTGTCGTGCCAGCCCCCTTTAGGCAAGGGGGCCTGATATCTGTACCATCAAACACCCCCACAAACCCGAATTTTTCGAGTTCTTTTTTCTTGATATTGACATTATTTATTTGTAGTGTTAAAATCTATGCGGAAAAATAAGTCAAAAAGACAAGGAGATATCAAAATGAGCATTTTAGATCTTGACGTAATTAAAAGTTTTGTAAGAGTTTGCGATGACGGTTACTCAGAGGGTTGGCACGAGAGAAACGGTGGTAACCTTTCATACCGTATGACAAATGAAGAGGTTGAAGCTTGCAAGCCTTATTTTACATACGACAGACCCTGGGTAAACATGGGCGTTCAGGCAGACAACCTTAAGAATGAGTACTTTATGGTAACAGGTACAGGAAAGTTTTTCCGCAATGCAATTCTTGATCCTGCTGCAAATATCTGCATCGTTGAAATCAATGATGCGGGTGACAGCTACAGAATCGTATGGGGCCTTGTAAACGGCGGCGGTCCGACAAGTGAATTCCCGACACACTTTATGAACCACAGCGTACGTGTCGCTGCTACTGACGGTAAGTGTCGTGTTATCTATCACGCACATCCCGTTAATATTATCGCTCTCACATTCGTTCTTCCTCTCACATCAGAAGCTTTCTCAAAAGTTCTCTGGCAGAGTATGACAGAGTGTCCGATCATCTTCCCGAACGGTGTTGGCGTTGTTGAGTGGATGATACCGGGCGGTGCTGAGATCGCACACAGAACATGTGAGCTCCTCAAGACATATGATGCTGTTGTATGGGCTCATCACGGTCTCTTCGTATCAGGTGATACATTTGACAATGCTTACGGTCTCATGCACACAATCGAGAAGTCAGCAGAGATTTACTGTAGAATCCTTTCTCTCGGTCAGCCGATCAGACAGACAATCGAGGATCAGGGACTCATCGATGTAGCCGCTGCTTACGGTCAGACTCTTAACGCTGATCTCTTGAAATGATTTAGACAAAATATTATTTTTGTCTATTTACAAACAGATTGAGCAAATATATAATATTTTCAATATTTTTGAAAAGCGTTGAAGATATTAAGTCTTTTCCGGATTTTTTCAGAGAACTGACGGTGGGTGAAAGTCAGTATTTGAAAGTTAAGACTGTCTCGTATCTGAGCTTGGTTCCCTAACCGTTGCGACTGCATAAGGAACCACGGCAAGCACCGTTACCAGAGCTTAGGATTTGAAAGAATCCGAAGAGTGGCTGTTTTCAGCAATTTGGGTGGTACCACGGTAATTTGTTTATCGGCCCTGAAGCACGGTTGTGTTTCAGGGATTTTTTTATGACGCAGCATATGGAGGATTATTATTATGAGAAAGATTCATGTATCAGACATTACATTGAGAGAGTGCGCAGGTTCTGCTGAACACTCACTCAGCTTTAAAGAGAAAATCGAAATGGCTAAGCTTATGGATAAGCTCCATTTCAACAGCATCGAAATGCCTGAAATCAAAAATGCTTCAACAGATGTTCTTCTTATTAAAACAATCGCTTCTCTTATGAAGCATTCTGAGGTATGTGTTCCCGTAGGAGCCGACGCACAAAGCGTTGAAACTGCATGGAACAGCGTCAAGGCAGCAGAAAAGGTTTCGCTCAAGGTAAGCGTTCCTGTTTCAGCTGTGCAGATGGAGTATAAATGCTCCAAAAAGCCTCCCGTTGTCAAGGAAATGGCAGCTGCTCTTATCGCAGAGTGTAAGAAA
>JAZRNG010000027.1:0-7673 GCA_045648065.1 Acutalibacteraceae bacterium
TGAAGGCTATATCACCTTACATATCAAATCAGGCGGTGCTGATTCCGCCCGTCAGGTAAAGCTTCGCACAAAGCCGTCAACAGGCCAGTGGTTCCTCTGGGAACAGTTCCTGCTTGCAGATATCAGAATACCCACCGCTGCTGACCCATGGGCATAAGGAGAATAAATAAAAAAGTAATATCTTTATCACTTGCTCTTGTGCCGGTTACTCTTACAGGATGCGATGATAACACAAACTCTTCCGACAGAAGTATCGCAACTGCAACAACTGAGAATCAGACAAGCAATGCATAGGAATATACTGTTGAGTAACCCATTAAAACAGAATAGTATTTATGATAAAAAGCTCCCGTGGAAAATCCACGGGAGTTCTTTGTTTGTATCATTTTGAAATGCTATAACGCATCCTTAATTATGTTACCTTTTTCTGTACACTGTTTTATCCGACTTCTGTCGTAAACATTGTTACATTTCTCCTCTTCAAAGGTCAAGTTTTATGTCGATATGTTTATCCGCTTTGCGTTGGGACAGCAGGACAACCGTCTCAACGTGGTTTGTATGCGGGAACATATCTACAGGTTGGATTTTTTTGACCTTGTATCCGTTTTTGATGAGATATTTCAGGTCTCTTTCCTGAGTTTCGGGGTTACAGGAAACGTATACAACTTTCTTCGGATTGAGCGTAACGACGCTTGAAAGGAAAGCTTCGTCGCTTCCTGCACGTGGAGGATCCATAAAAACAACATCAGCACTCTTGCCGTCAGCAGCCATTTTTGTCATAAATTTTCCGGCATCGTCACAGTAGAATTTTATGTTTTGCGTGTCATTTCTTCTTGCGTTGTTTTTTGCATCGAAAACAGCATCCTTATTGACTTCAACTGCAATAACTTCCTTAGCCTTCTGTGCGGCGATGATACCTATTGTACCTATTCCGCAGTAAGCGTCGATGACTGTTTCTTCTCCCGTCAGCTCTGCATAATCGATAGCTGTCGAATAAAGCTTTTCTGTCTGCACGGGATTGATCTGATAGAAAGATTTTGCTGAAATTCTGAAAACACAACCGCAGAGAGTATCCTCAATCGTACCCTTGCCGTAGAGAACCTTTTCAGCATTACCGAGCACAAGGCTTGTGTGCTCACGGTTGATATTCTGAATGATCGTAGTGATTTCGGGGTGCTTTCTGAGAAGCTCTTTGACAAAAGCATTCTTTCCCGGAAACATCGGTGTACCCGTTACAAGGACGACCATAATCTCACCGCTTGTGAATCCTCTTTTGACGAGAACATGACGAAGGAAACCAAAACCTGAATCTTCGTTATAGGGAATCATACGATAGTGCTTCATCATATTACGGATCGTTACAATGATTTCATCAGCTTTTTTATCTTCAAGTCTGCATTCGTCAATACAAACTATTCTGTGTGACTTTGACTGATAAACACCTGAAATGATCTTGCCACCGCGGGTCATTCCGAAAGCTGCCTGAACCTTGTTTCGGTAATTGTAAGGTTTTTCCATTCCGATAATCTCGTTTACACGGCAGAATTTGCCGAGCAGACGAATAACCTTCGCCTGCTTGTAGCTGAGCTGCTCGGGATAACTCATATTCTGAAGCTGACATCCACCGCACTTTTTGGCGACCGGGCAGAATTCAGTTTTTTTCTGAGCTGTTGTCTGTTTTTTAGCCATTTGAATTGTCCTTCGGTTTCTTCATTGTGAGAGAAATTCTCTTTTTATTAACGTCAACGGCAATTACCCATACGGTAACAACCTGACCTACCTTAAGCACCTCTGATGGATGCTTGATATATTTATCAGTAATCTGTGAAATATGAACAAGACCATCCTGATGCACACCGATGTCAACGAATGCACCGAAATCGATAACATTACGTACAGTGCCCTGAAGCTCCATTCCGGGCTTGAGGTCATTCATATCCATAACGTCTGTACGGAGCATCGGCGGCGGAAGCTCGTCACGCGGGTCACGTCCCGGCTGAAGAAGCTCCTTGACGATATCGAGCATCGTCGGCACACCTACACCGATTTTTTCTGCAACGTTTTCCTGACCGATAGCTTCGATTTTTACTTTGAGGTCAACGAGCTTACCGTTTGCTGCATCCTTTACGGTGTAGCCGCAAAGTTCAAGAAGTGCTTTTGCAGCATCATAGCTTTCAGGGTGAACACCTGTATTATCAAGGAGATTTTTACTCTCTGCAACACGCATAAATCCTGCACATTGCTCATAAGCCTTCGCACCGAGCTTAGGAACCTTTTTAAGCTGAGAACGGCTTGTGAATGCACCGTTTTCTTCACGGTAAGTAACAATATTCTTCGCAACTGTGCTGTTGATACCTGAAACTCTTGTGAGAAGAGATGGTGATGCCGTGTTTACATCAACACCGACGTTATTAACAGCATCCTCGACGACTCCGTTGAGTGCATTGTCAAGCTCCTTTTTCGGCATATCGTGCTGATACTGACCGACACCGATTGCCTTCGGGTCGATTTTAACAAGCTCTGCCAACGGATCCTGAAGACGCCTTGCGATTGAAACAGCACTTCTGAGAGAAACATCAAACTGAGGAAATTCTTCAGCTGCAAGCTTTGATGCCGAGTAAACAGATGCACCTGCTTCGCTGACAACCATATATGCTGTGTCCCCACCGATTTCTTTGAGAAGATTTGCAGTGAAAATTTCTGTTTCCTTTGAAGCTGTACCGTTACCGATTGCAATAATCTTTACACCGTAACGCTTTATCATATTTTTAATGAGAACCTTTGCCTGCTCCTGCTGTGCCGCAGAATGTGTAACGTAAGCAACGCCTGTATCGAGTACACGGCCTGTTTCGTCAACGGCCGCAACCTTACAGCCTGTCCTGTAACCCGGGTCGAGGCCGAGTGCGACCTTACCCTTTACGGGAGGCTGAAGCAAAAGCTCTTTGAGGTTTGATGAGAAAACCTTTATTGCTGCACCTGCAGCGTTTTCAGTAAGCATCGAACGGATTTCACGCTCGATTGAAGGATAGATGAGTCTGTCGTAAGCGTCAATGCCTGCATCACGTACCGTATCTGTGCAGAGTGAACCGCTGTCTGAAAGAGTAACGGATGTGATAACATTCGAAGCCTTTACACGGTCAAGCTCAACACTGACTTTAAGGAAACCTTCACGCTCACCTCGGTCGATAGCGAGTACCCTGTGACCTGCGATTTTATCGACAGGCTGTGAGAAATCGTAATACTGTTCGTAAACGCTCTGAGCTGTTTCATCAGCAGCCTTTACGTTTACAACGCCGAGAACCGTGAAAAGATTACGGAGTCTGCGACGTATGTCTGCATTGTCAGAAATGTCTTCTGCAATAATATCCATAGCACCCTGCAAAGCCGCTTCGGCTGTAGGCACTTCTTTTTCTTCGTCAATATATTCAACAGCAAGTTCTATCGCTGCAGGGCTGTCGGGAAGCTGAGCATAAATTGCCGCAGCAAGAGGTTCAAGTCCTCTTTCACGTGCAACGGAAGCTCTTGTTTTTCTCTTGGGTTTGAACGGACGGTAGATGTCCTCAATTTCTGCAAGAGTTGCCGCCTTGTCAAGTGCAGCTGCGATTTCATCCGTCATTTTTTCCTGTGATTCGATTGAAGAACGCACCTCTTCACGACGTTTGTCGAGGTTGCGCAGATATTCAAGTCTTTCTGAAATCTCACGCAGAGTCTGGTCATCAAGAGTGCCGTGTGCCTCCTTACGGTAACGTGCAATGAACGGAATCGTATTGCCGTCATCGATGAGTCCGACAACGTTTTCTATCTGCCATGTTTTAAGTTTGAATTCATTGGTAAGTGCTGAAATAATATCCATAGTTTCACCTGAAAATAATTATAAAGTTTTGAGCTGTCTTATGTCTGCACCGTCAAACTGCAGAATTGTATATGCACTGAGAATCCTTGAAGCGATACGGTCGCTGTATGTGTTTTTCAAATCATCAGGGATAAGATTTGTGCTGATGATTGTCGGTTTTTCCTCAAGCCCTCTGCAATTTACGATATTGTAAAGTGCAGAAACAGTAAGTTGAGTGCTGAATTCACTGCCGAGATCATCGATGATAAGAAGGTCGCAGTCAAGGATTGACTGTTCTGTATTCTCACCGTCTCCCCTGCCGAATTTTTCTCGTTCAAGTCGGTTGAAAAGATTCTGCGCTGTCATATATATAACACCGTAGCCTGATTCGACAGCCTTACCTGCGATTGCAAGAGAAAGGTGAGTTTTACCAAGACCTGTTTTGCCGTAAAGCAGAAGACTCGGAGATTTCAGACTGAAATCGTCTGCATATGCTTTACAGTAACCGAGCACACTTTCCATTCTGCGGCGTGGGCTGATACCCGCACCGTCGGGATAATAATCGAGTTTAAAATTATCAAAACGGCATTTATCAACAGGGAGCTTTGAGCAAAGCTTTTCGTATTCTATTGAACGAAGCAGAAGCTTATAACACTCACACGCATAACCGCCCACAGAGCCTTTGTCCTTGCATTTCGGACAGGTGTATCTTACGTCAAGCCAGTCCTCTGTAAATCCGTTTGCAACAAGGAGTTCACGACGTTTTTTCTGAGCATCGAGGTTGATATCTGCAAGTTTTTTTATGAAATCCTCGCTGCCGTTACCCATGCCGACAGCCTTGATAGTCGCCAGACCTGCCTGCGCCATCGTATCTTCAATCACAAGAATTTCAGGGATTTTTTCTACTGCCTCGTTGTGACGTCTTTCACGCTCAGCGAGAGCATCATTAAGTCTTCGCTTGATTTCACGGTCAGCTTTATCATACGTATCTTTACTGAAAGCCACGTGTTATACCCCCTTTTTGTATACAGGCAGACTGTCTGCTCTGCGATTGAATTCTGCCATATCGTAAGACGTATCCGCATCTTTTTTCTTCTGATTCTTTTCTCTGAATGCCTGCTTGTCCTTTTCGACATCAGCAGGAGTTTTAAGACCCTTTGAGTGCCAGTTTGAAAGAACTTTATTCATATATGCAAAGCTGATCTTTCCTGAATGGTCGAGCATTTCTTCATATGCGAGGTAGATCATCTCTGCATTGAATTTCATCTCAACAGACCATGTTTTCAGGTAAGCTGACTGAGAAGAAGTCGGCTTCGGATTCTGTATTCCTGCCATTGATGCAAATTCCTTCCAGAGGCTTATGCAGGAATTAAGAATTCTGATCTGTTCATCAGCTTTTTCGATTGTATCAATTTCCTTTTCGCCCCATGTTTTACCGACCTTTGAAATGTATGCAATATTTCCTTTTCCGACGGAAACACAATGAGCGACAAGCATATATATTACCTCAACGGGCAGACCGTACTGATCGTGCATCATAATGAAAATACACTGGCTGTCATAGCCGAGCGTTTTGCCGAGAAGACCTTCGATATCAGAAAACATATGCGATATCTCAGGCGATTCCTCACAACGTGCAACAACCTGCTCGTATGACGGTTTAACCGGGACAAGGTCGGGCAGCTCCTTTTTCACTTCCGGTGCAGGAGCTGTCGGTGTTTCCGGCAAAGGTAACCTTACCACAGGATTGGAGTCTGAGTTTAACACACCCCACTCACAAAGCACCGTGAGAGCATCGCAGACATCGCTTTCTGCATAGTTGATTTCCTTACTGATAACAGCAGGATCAATCGGTTCAGAAGCATGACGGAAAACCCACAGCAGCGTCTTTAACTGTGAGGCACTTGCGAGTTTTATATTATTGTCAACAACCTGCGACGGCACGGCAAACATCGAGCCGAAAACCGCAGGATTAATCGTATAAGCCATTGTTTCACTGTCCTTAATTTTATTTGGCGCCATAAATCCACATATCATTATACACGCATTCAGGTCAAAAGGAAACAGAAAAATTGAGTTTCTACACGTCAAAAAATTTTACACAAGAACTTGTGTCCAAAGCCAAAAATAATCACAAGTCAATTGACAAAACAACAAAATTTATAAATACTGTATAAGTGAATAAAAGTTAGTACATTGACTATTATAAAATAATGTGGTAGAATAACCTATATTTTACATTTTGAAAGGAGTTAATCCATAATGGATGACCTGCCTGGGATTATTATCAAGATAGTTTTACTTTTAGTTCTTATTTTGGTAAACGCATTTTTCTCAATGAGTGAAATTGCTATTATATCCCTCAATGACAATAAAATGGAAAAGATGGCTGAGGAAGGCCACAAGAAGGCAAAGAAGATAGTTAAGCTTACTGAAAATTCAAGCAGATTTCTTTCTACTATACAGATAGGCGTAACTCTTGCAGGATTCCTTACTTCAGCGAGTGCATCGCAGACCTTTGCTGATATGCTTTCAAAGGCTCTGGAAGGTACGGCTGTCGCAAAGGCACTTGATATGAGTGTTATCAACGGAGCATCTGTTGTTTTAATCACTCTCATTATGTCTTACTTCTCACTTGTGCTCGGCGAGCTTGTACCCAAAAAGATCGGTATGCAGAAGCCTGAAGCTATTTCCTTCAAGGTTGTCGGAGTGTTGCTTTTTATCTCAAAAGTATTCAGCCCCGTTGTGAAGGTGCTTTCGCTTTCTACAAATGCGGTTGTACGTCTCTTCGGCTTCAACCCTCATGCAGATGAAGAAACCGTTACGGAGGAAGAAATCCGTATGATGGTCGACGTCGGTGGTGAAAAGGGTGTCATCGAAGACGTGCAGAAAGAGATGATCAACAATATCTTTGAGTTTGATGATCTCGATGCAGGCGACATTATGACTCACCGTACCGATATGACGGCAGTCGAACTCAACGACCCTATAATGGACGCTGTCAACCTCAGTATTGAACACGGCTATTCACGAATCCCTGTTTTCAATGACGATCCTGATAACATCGTCGGTATCGTTTACATCAAAGACCTTCTCAAATATGTAGGCAAGGATATGCCGCAGACAAGCCTTAAGGACGTTATGCGTTCTCCGATGTTTGTCCCTGAGTCAAAAATCTGCGGTGACCTTTTCAAAGAAATGACTGCGACAAGAACGCAGATGGCAGTCGTCGTTGACGAATACGGCGGTACGGCAGGTATCGTAACTCTTGAAGATATAGTAGAAGCGATCGTGGGTAATATTCAGGACGAGTATGACAACGAGGACGAAGAATACTCACAGATCAACGAAACTACATTCACCATAGAAGGTATCACAAACATTGACGAGATCGACGAGCTTACGGGCAAAAATCTTCCTGAAGGTGATTACGATACTGTCGCAGGATTTATCATAAGTGAGCTCGGTTACCTCCCTAAAGACGGAGAAATGAATGAGGTTATGTTTGAAAATCTCAAGTTCACCGTTCTTGCCGTTGACAACAGAAGAATTGAAAAAATCCAGGTTGAAATCCTCCCTGTAGAGGAAGATGACGAGGAAGATGATGAGGAATCAGGCTTCAGACACCGCAAAGACAGACAAAAGGAAAAAGAATAAAAATCAAGTGCAGTGGCATTACGCTACTGCACTTTTTGTTTGCCAAATTCGGGTTTGTAGGGTAGAATATTCAATTAATATCGTAGGGGCGACCATCGGTCGTCCGCAAAAATTCTGCTTAATTCAACGGACGCGCAATGCGCGCCCCTACGAACACATAGTCAATTTGTGCAAAATCTATCAC
>JAZRNG010000028.1:0-43680 GCA_045648065.1 Acutalibacteraceae bacterium
CATTGAAGAAATCAACATCAATGCCTGGAATGATATTGCCGTTACCTATACTTCAGGCAGGACAGTAAAAGTAAGAGAACATTTCCGTTCCGCATCCCATGCTGTTGATATTGTTAAGCGTTTGCTTCATCATTCAGGTATGATTATCGACAACTCTACTCCTATGTCACAGGGTCATTTGCCTAATAATACCCGTATTACGGCACTCAAAGAACCTATTGTTGACAATGAAGTGGGTGTCAGTGTTTCAATACGACTTTTGCATCCGTCAAGAGTTAATAATGAGCAGATTATATCCTCCGGCAATGCAACCGAAAAGATGATTGATTTTCTTTGTATGTGTATGCGTTACGGTGTATCTATGGTTGTAGCAGGTGCTACCAGCTCAGGTAAAACAACACTTCTCAATGCACTGCTTACCACAATTCCCGATGGTAAGCGAGTGTTCACCATTGAAACAGGTTCGAGAGAACTTTCCCTTGTCCGAAAGAAAAAGGGCAGAGTAGTAAATAACATAGTCCATACTCTTTCACGTCCTTCCGATAACCCTGCATTTGATATAACTCAGGAAGACCTTGTTGTGGCTTCACTACGTTTCAATCCCGATATTGTATGCGTCGGTGAAATGCGAGATGTTGAATGTTATTCGGCAGTTGAAGCAAGCCTTACAGGTCATACGGTTGTATCAACAGTTCACGCATTTGCGGCTGATTCAGCACATATGCGAATCGCACTTCTTTGCCAGAAGCGTTTCCCCATCGATTTTAAAACTTCTCTTATGCAGGCAGGACAGGCTTTTCCCATAGTTGTATATACGCATAAACTTGAAAACAACGAAAGAAAGATAATGGACATTTCCGAGTGTGAGATACTTCCCAACGGTGATAGGGTCTATCACACTCTTTTCAGATTCAATATCACCAAAAATGAAATCGTAGACGGCAGATATGTTACGGAAGGCTATTTTGAACAGCCTGAAATAATGTCAGAAAGTCTTAAAAGAAAGCTCCTGCAGTTCGGTGTTCCGCAGGAGGAATTAAAAAAGTTTTTAAAGAAGGGAGCGGATTATAAATGATACTCCCGATGATTGCTTCATTGTTTCTTATTATAGCAATCGTGTGTTTTCTGAATCTGACACCGGAGCAGATTTCACAGGATATAAGTTCAGTTATATCAAAGAAACCTAATCTTCGTGACAGAGCTAGAGCACTCAGAGCAGGAAAGAACAGAAAGGGTCTTGGTGCAAAGCTTGAATATCTGCAATCAGCACTGGCATCTTGCGGTAAAGAAGGTAAATTCGCATTGGTATGTTCCTCTGCATTAGTTCTCTTTGCTGTGGGTGCCGTTGTTGCAGTTCTAATTGATAACATATTCCTTATCCCTGCTTTTTCGGTATCGTTTGCAATGATACCGTTCATCTATGTGCGTAATATTATTGCCATATATGAAAGGCAGACTAAGGAAGAGCTTGAAACCGCACTTTCTATTATTACCACATCGTATTCAAGAGACGGTAATATCATATCAGCGGTTCAGGAGAACTTACCGTATATCAAGCCACCGCTTAAAGAAAGCTTCACGGCTTTTGTCGGTGATGCTTTGGCAATATCTTCAAGTGTTAAACAGGCGTTGTATAAACTTAAAGGGAAAGTAGATGATGAAATCTTCCGTGAATGGGTTGATACCCTTATACAGTGTCAGGATAATCAGGAGATGAAGGATACCCTGCAGCCGATTGTTTCAAAACTTACTGATGTACGTATCGTTAATAATGAGCTTAACACAATGATGTCAGCAGTAAGGACTGAATACTACACAATGGTCGGTCTTGTAGTAGGTAATATCCCACTTCTTTATGTTCTTAATAAAGATTGGTTTCATACACTCATATTTGAAACACCCGGTAAGGTCGTACTCGGTGTGTGCGGTATTGTGATAGTTGTGACATATTTCTTTATGCTCAAGTTCACAAAACCCGTAGAATACAAAAGATAAGGAGGCGGTCTGATGATAATGAAAATATGTGTCGGTGTACTTGTAGTAATCGGCTTGTTTATGATACTTGCAGATCGTTTCCGTATTCCGTATATGAGAACATCAAAGGCAGTAAATAACCTTGCAAAACAGCAAAAGGAGAAAACAAGCAGTATTGATGTATGGCTTTCATCCTTTGCTTCATTTATTGCAAGAAAACTCAGGCTTAATGAATATAAAAAAGGTCAGTTGGAATCCGACCTGAGAACTGCACAGATGGATATTACACCGGAAATGTTTATGGCAAATGCTATTGTAAAATCACTCATTATCGGTGCATTCGCAATTCCTGTTCTCTTTATTTTTCCGATTCTTTCTCCCGTGATTATCTTCCTCGCTTTCATTCTGTATCGAATGAATATGAAGGGTATTTCCAACCGAATTAAGAAAAAGAGAGCGAGAATTGAATATGAACTTCCGAGATTTGTGTTCAAGATTGAAAAATCACTTATGCACAGTAAAGACGTTATTGAAATGATTGAGTCCTTTGCTAAAAATGCAGGACCCGAACTCAAACACGAGCTTGATATTACTGCTGCAGATATGCACTCGGGCAATACGGAGGTTGCGATTACAAGACTTGAAGCAAGAGTAGGTTCACCCCTTATGAGTGACGTCTGCAGAGGACTTATCTCTATCAACAGAGGTGATGTCAATACTGCTTATTGGAATTCGCTTTCAATGAAATTTGCAGATTTTCAAAGACAACATTTAAAACTTGAAGCAGAGAAGATACCGAAGAAAGTCAAGAGACTTTCGATGTGTCTTCTTTTCTGTTTTATGCTTATTTATGTTGTAGTGATTCTTGTTCAGATAGTTTCATCTATCGGTGTTCTCTTTGGCTAACGGAGGTGGAAAATGAAAAAGATTATTACTTCAAAAAAAGGTGAAGGTTATATAGATGTTGTAGTCGGCATTTTCGCTATGATGATGGTAGTTGTCGTAGTTCTCAATATCTTTCAGTTTATGACTCTTAAACAGGATCTTGATGAAATATCCGGTCAGCTCATTGAAACAGCCACATTCAACGGTTGCTTCGACAGTGAATTTGACGAAAGGGTCGAAGGGTTACAGGGTCAGTTTTTTGATTTTGATGTAACAACTGATGCAGAGGAATATTTCAATGCCACCTACAAAAGAGTTCAGCTCGGAGATCAGATGGATGTTTATGTGTCTGTACAGACTTATGTGCAGGGACTCGGTATGTTCAGAATACCCGTAACCGTTACCAGCCACAGGTCGGGTATTTCGGAAAAGTATTGGAAGTAGGTGTAAAAATGAAGAGTTTTAAATCAACTAAAGCGGAGGGATACATTGTCCCTTGTGTTTTTGTTTTAATATTCGCAATGATATTTGCAATGATTTTTACCTACTCAGCTTCCATATCCAAGGTAGAGATGATGAGAGAAAACACAAAGGTTGTTCTTGATAGCTTTGTGACTCAGAACTCGACAGAAATATATAACAGTATCAAACAGGGTAATGATTATACCGAGGTTATTGATGCGGATGAATTTCGTAATGAGCTTATCTCATTTTGCACATTGGAAACAGAAAACGGAATGCTGTATAGTATAGATACAGACGGACAAGAGCTGTTTCACATAACCGAACCTACCCTCAGCTTCCGAGAGGAAAACGAGCTTGAGCTTGTTGTAAATTACACGCTTTCAATCCCGATATGGTTTGCAGGAAATGAGATCCCGGCTGTAAATATACCCTTAGAGGTAACATCTGTATTAACCGAAAAATTCTAAAGCGTAGGAGGAAACTAAAATGAAGAAACTCAAAAATAACAAAATGATTTTTGCTCTTATTATCGGCATTGTTGTGGTAGCAATCATTATTGCCGTAGCGGTGGGTAGAACATCAGGAGATGATGCGGAGCAGACAACAACTGTGCCTACAACCGAAATGGGTGAAAACATCGATGGACTTATCATTGATGACAACATTATTTCGGAAACTGAAGACATAGAACTCACAACCGAAAAAGGCATTGAGGTTATTCAGCTCAAAGAACCCGAAACAACAAAACCTACATCCCCGAAACCCTCACAGCAGCAGGTGAATAATGTTAAACCTGCTGAACCCGTGAAGCCGGGGTCAAATCACGAGATAATCGGTAACGGCAACGACAGTGTTAAAGAATACAGTTGCGGTAAAAAGGGACATCATTGTGACAGCAAAGAAACCCATATTTTTATCGTACAGCTTGAAAACAAGGGTTGCCCACACTGCGGTTCTCATTCCTGTAAATCATTTTACACTTATGACGAGTGGGGAAATGCGTGTTATGACCCTACCAAATGTGAGAGGTATTCCGAGAAGAATGACCCTTGTGAATACTGTCAGGAATGCGGTAAGAAGGTCGGTACGGGTTCAGGTAACACCTGTGTAAGATTCACAGTTGACACCAAGTGTCCCGAATGCGGTAAATCAGTAAAAGGTAAAACCTGTCATTCACATTAACAAATAATATTATGAAAGGCTCGGCTTAAAAGTCGAGCCTCTATTTTTTGAAAGGAAGATGATAGATATTAAAAAGGTAATTTCAATTCTTCTGATTGTCTGCACTTTTCTTTCTGTTATTCCCTGTTCTTCGTGGGCATTGTCTTGGGACGGTGACTCAGCAGGTGGCAGTACAAGTGCGGTAAACGGAAGTAATACCGGATATGTTATACGCTCTACCAATGATTCTCAGTGTGTAGTCGGTTATCGTTTTTCTGTTGTTGATTCGGCAGGTAATATGAAGGTTACAAAGGTCATTGATGTTTACCGTAACACATCTAACGGTGACCTTGCCTATTCATCATCAGCAAAATTTTCAACCAAGTATAACAAAAAGCAGATTATAGCAAACAAGAATGCCAAGCTGACAACAACATATAATCAGACGAACTGTTATAAAGAAACAGCTATGGACTTTTTAACAGTTCTTCCGAACCCGAGCGGTGTTGAAACTTGGCAGACCTATGAAACAAATATAAATAAGGTTCTCACAAAACTCGGTGTTGGTAGTGTAAGTAATATGAATTACGGTGATAAGGTTATCGTTGAACCTCTTTTTGATGTTTGCCTTGCAGGTGAATATCAGGCATTGACCGTATCTGAAATCGCATACTGCGGACGAAGTGTGTTGGGAGGTTCAAGTAATGGCGGAACGAGTAACGGAACGTCATCAACATGGGGTTTCATTGCCAATTATACAAACCGAATATGGCCCAACAAACTGTTTACGCCTGACGGACAGGGCTTATGGACATCAGCAAGTACAATCGGCAGCTCAACAAAGGCTACCTTTGATACCATTCTTTCCAAAGGCTATGGTGCAGGTATCGCATACAATCAGACAGACCCTTCGGCTTCATCTGAAATAACTTATACGATCAAGTTTGACGGAAACGGTAACACGGGCGGTTCTACCGGCTCGATGACAATGGTTTACGGTGTCGGTAAGAATCTTAATGCCAACGGATTTACAAAAACCTCGTATGAGTTTTTGGGATGGAACACAAAGAAGGATGGTACCGGAACAGATTATGATGACCGACAGTATGTCAATAACCTGACGTCAACTGACGGTGCAGTAATCACACTTTATGCTCAGTGGGAAAACTTTTTCAAACTTGAAGTGCAGGAATGCGATGTTTACAGCGGTACGAAAAGCAATAAGACAACTCTGTTCGGAATAACAAGGGGTAATGTCTTTGGTGATTATGTGTATAAGACAGATTATCCGACGATAGGTGATACGGTATGGTATAACATCTATTTCCCTGCCGAAACAGAGAGTATTAGAGCAAGACAGTATGTAAGATACATCGGTGGTTCATGGACAACAAGAGATGTAACACTCAGTAGTTCAAGCTCTTCTTCGCAGTGGTTTCCGGTTCAGTTTACGGGCAGTTATAAGACGATTACGGCAGGAACAAAATACTTTGAAATCCAAGCAAAAACAGACTGGATTGATGCTTCGGGTAATGTTCTTAAAAGCGGTACTGTTAAGACCTTCTATATCCCGATAAAACCCGTAGTTCACAGAACTCAGGTCAGTGCAACAGGATATGAAGGTAATATTGTTGCATATAACGGAAGTGCAGGTTCAGGCGGTAAGCTGTATTCAGGACAGCGAATTAAGCTTTCATATAACTACACAGCCGATAACACATGGACAGCAAGTGAATATCTCAGAGGTTCAATGCACAATTATTCAGGTTCAAAATGGACACCTGTTTATACAATAAATGACGGATACGATGCTGTAAGAAATAAAGCAAGTATTTCAAAAACTTCTCCCGTCACAATCAACAGTGCGTTAGGCAAATATGCGGTTCCGAAGAATTCACAGAATAAGTTAAGGTTCAAGCTTCAGACTTGGTGGTCAAGTGATAAAACACATACCTTGGAAGAAACTTGGTATGATTTGCCCGTAGTGAAATCGGATGTAGCTCTGACAAAGATAACGCTTCTTGATTCATCAACCAAGGCAACGCTTGACCCGAACAATCTTACTGTCGGACAGAGCGTTCTTGTAAGATACACATATAAGAATAATACTGATGTTAAGGTCTATGTCGAAGGTTTCAGAAATGATAAGACAAAGCTGAACGGAGTTTATGCCATAGCCGCAAAGTCAACGATTGTAGTTGACGGATACACATTTACTGTGCCGAATACAAGAACAATAAATATATGGGGCGGTGTGTATCTTGAAGGTATGGGTATATATAACACGGAATATGAATCGGACGGAACAAATAATGCTTCGACGCTTGTGTGCCAAGTAAAACATCCGCTGACGTTTGAACCTATTGCACAGAATGCCGATTACAGAGAAAACACTGAGGTTATTACAAGCTTTTGGCTTAAAAACAGTTATTCCGATAACTATACACCGACAGAAGATGTTTCAGTAAAGTTCTGTGTGTATAAGGGTTCAACACTTATACACTCTTATACGAAAGCAAAAGTTGTTGTACCCGGCAATCTTCATAATCTGCTGTATTTCAAATGGAAAGTTCCGACAGGACTGAACGGTGCAAAAGTCAGAATTACAGGCGAAATCGTTGATGACGGTGTTTCATACAACAAGGTTTCTGCAACCTATTCGACAACACCGTATGTAAAGGTGCTTACTCCCGACACACAGTTTGAAAAGAAAGCTCCTGCAGGATTTACAATTCCTGAGAATACAGGTGTTCAGGGAACAATATCAACTTGGTGGGAATACACTTATTCCGGCGGTAAGTATATTAAGACGGATTATTGTATCGGTCATATAAAAAATGCAATGACCATAACACCGTCGAATTTACAGACAGCGACCAAGAACGGCAGTGTATGGTATATGAATTCGGGTTACGGTATCAGGTTAGCTCTTGATAACGGTACTGATTCAGCGAAGGGCGGTTTCCCCGCAGCACCAAGTTCATCGTATACTCTTCCGCAGTATGCAGAATCATATTTTCCTGAATACGGTTATGCTGTGACAACGGGTACAGTCTCTACTCTGTCTCTTTCGGGCGGTAAATGGATATTCCCGAGTAACGGAAATTACGGCAATGTTCATTTCACTCCTCTGTGGTATCCTGACGGAAGCTATACCGTAAGGGCAAAACTTAGTGATTTATGGACGCCTGCAGGTATGATACATCAGGAGTATAAGTCAAACACAATCAATATCCAATACTCTGCTTATGACGATTGGTATGTAGGCAGATAAATATGTTTAAGGGTGGCATTTTGTCACCCTTATGTTTTTATGAGGAGAATTACAGAATGATATGTAACTACAGTAATGTGTTAGCCACAAAACACGGTATCAATGCTGCTCTTATTGCAGGATATATCAACTACTGTCTTGAATCTTGCAGGTTTACAGTAGAAGAAAACGGTTGCCGTTGGGTAAGGCTTTCGCAGAAATCAATAACAGGTGTTTTTCCCTTTATGGGTGTTTTTGCAGTAAGACACGCCGTCAGAAAACTCAAAAACGCAGACATTGTTGTTGTAGAACAGCTAAAAAAGAAACGCTTTGACAGCACAAATCATTACACACTCACGGAATACGGCAGAACCGTAATAAAAGGAGATGGTGATATTGAATGATAAAAAGCGTATGGCGGGTGCTTATGAAGTAACCCATTCATTTGAAATCGGTAAGAAAGAAATCATAATCGGAAAAGATGAAAACGCATCTCCCGAAGAAAGGTTTGTCGTTGCTGATTACGAAAACAACGGAATCTTTGAGAGATATGTAAACGCACTTGTCGGAAATGACTTTGCCGAAATTGCAAAGATATTTGCAGAGAGAATCAAAAATGAAGCTGAACGTGTAATGGATGAAATCTCAAAAATTGAGGTTGATACTACACCTATTTATGCTGACGGATGTACCGTTATCAGTGCAGAAGATTCTATTAAAAACAAGGTTGTAGTAATCAGAGCCGATGTTTTTAAACCCGAATATCAGATTGCGACAATGCAGTTGCAGCTTTGTACGGGTGGTTTTGGCTGTGTGCCGCATTCAAGAGGTTCAGCCTGCTTCTGTACTAATCTTTACAGCGGTAAAGAGTCAAGATATGAACGCAGAGATATTCTCGGTGTTATTGAAAAAGACAAACTCCCTGATTGGGCAAAAGAAAGACTGGAGGCAGTTCAGAAGGAACGAGCCGCAAGAAGAAAGGAAAATGATGCAAGATGACAGATTTATTTATTAATCCCATTACAGAAGACCTTGAAAAATACACATTCAAACAGAGCAATCAGTTATATCAGCAGACAGGATGTATAGGTTATCTCCGTGCAGATCTCGGAGCGAGCGGAACTGAGTTCTTTTCAACATGGAATGATACCTGCACATTCTTTAAAACAGACGAGTTCAAGAAGGAATTTGATGACTTAATCAATGCCCTTCGTCTTGATGAAAAGTACGGTAGAATACTTGGCGACAGAACCAAACTTGCTGAGTACTGTCGCAATAACGCAAAGCAGTACAGCGGTATGGATAATGAGTATTACGGAGTAACAATAAATACTGAAAATTACACGTATCTGTTAAGACTCAATCCGAAAATCGGTCAGTATAATCTTTACTGTTATTGCTTTGTAAAGCAGTATCTTGAAACACATCTTGTTGCTGCAAGCAGGGGCATAAGGTTCATAACACCTTCATATAAACCTGTGTTTACGATTCCGGACGGTGACAAAATAAGGATCATCCATTCTAATGGCGAAAAGTATGATAAGATCTGCAGATATATAGATGACTACCATACAGAGGTTGGTGACAGACTCTACCATATCTGCGAGTTTGCGGAGCTGATGAAGAATAACGGAAGCAAGGTCATTCCGCTTCGTTCATCACTTCCCGAAAGAGCATACAATGTACACCCTACTGACGGCAGTCTCATAATCATCACAAAGGGCGAATCCGGTTATACCGAAGCTAATAACGGTGAAAGAGATCCGGAAAAGAACAGAAAACTCGCTGACGGTCACAATTCCGAAATGGGTGTTACCAAAGCACAGGCAGAAGCAATGCTTGCAGGTTCTATGTTCGGTTGGCACATACAGGGAGCTGACCCTAAAAGCTATGATGAAAACGGTAAGTTAATTCAGCAGAATCATCATATGCGAGGTGAAGCACGATGAGATTCATCGTCAGCAATGAAGGTTAATGAAAGAAAATTAGGTTGTAAAAGATGCAGATTCAGAGACGGATATGTGTGTAATATCTGTTGGAAAAAGGTATACAAAGAATTTTACGAAAGAAAGGAGAAGGGCAATGCCAAAAAGAGCAAAAACGAGTAAGATACAATCCAAGTTTGAAATGATTGAAAAGCTTGCTTTGCATGGAATCACTACAGAAGAACAGATAAAAAACCTCACACCGACAGAGGCATTGAGTATGAAAGATATATCCTTTGATGATATTTCTCTCATTCATCAAATTCAGGAATGTGTGAAAGAAAACAAAATATTTTCCTTTCTTACCGCAGAAATAACCGACACTGTTGAGATTAAAAGCACAGAAAAGCCGCCGAGAAAGGCTAAATCAAACAGTGAGGTGAAACCTGATGGCGAGTAAATTACAGATTATCAACGCTATGTTCGATGATGAAGTGAGCAAGGTTACGGACAGTTATGATAGGTGGACATCATTTCTCAGAACTGCATCCAATAACTTTAAGTATAACTTCCACGAACAGATTTTGATTTACAGACAGAGACCTGATGCAACGGCCTGTGCAGAGATAGGTTTTTGGAATGATAAAATGAACCGTTGGGTCAATCGAGGTGCATCGGGTATTGCGTTGCTTGACTACTCAGGCAACCATCAGAGATTACGATATGTTTTTGATGTTTCGGACACGAATTCGTTTTACGGTTATGAGGTTCCTCGATGGGAAGTCAAAGAACGTTATCACAGTGAAATTGCTGAAGCTCTGACTAATGCTTTCGGTGATACAGCCGAGGGCGGTCTTGAAAGTGTAATTGACGATACTGCGAGAAATATGGCTGAAGATAATATTCTTGATTATCTTTCAACTGTTAATGACAGCAAATACGGCAGTTTCCTCGAAGAGCTTGATGAAGATAATATTTCGGTTGTTTTAAAGAACACTCTTGCTTCAAGTATCGGATATATGATGATGACAAGGTGTGGTATTAATGCAGATGAATTTTATGACCGTGAAGATTTTAAAGACCTGTTTAATTTCAACACTCCGTCAACAGTTATTGCAATGGGCGTAGCAGTAAGTGATATTGCGGAAATGGGTCTTCGTGAAATCGAGAGTACGGTAAAAAATATTCAGAAACTTGAGAAAAAACAAAATCGCACATTTGTCAATGTAAAAGAAATCGAGTATGATGAGGGTGCAATAAACCAAACTGAAAGGAGAAATGAAAATGTCACAGATGAGTTACAGACAGGTCGGGGATTATCAGATTCCGAATCTGACATTGCCTCCCGAGGAGAACGTTACACTTGGGAAGTACGGTATGATGAGGAAGAAATACCTGATGGAACACAGGAAGGTCTATTTCACTCAGTTGATAGCGAAGGGCGAACTGATGCGAACCGTCAAACAGACGGAAACCGAAGCCTTACAGATGACGGAGCAGCTGACCGGACAGCTGATGAAATCTTGGGGAGTGACGGAGGAACTCAAAGCATCAGACCCGATGAAGTGGGTAGGCTTGATGAACAACATCAGGATGACAGTCGAGGAAACAGTGCTGAAGGAACTGATTTACAGTTAAGCGGACACGACTTTGATGCCCGTTGGAACGGCGTCGAATATTTTCACCAAGACAAACAAAAAAGTGAGTTAATCAGATCGTTTTTAACACCGCATACAGAAGAAATCGCTATGTTCTATGAAAGTCATTCAGACAAACAGGAACGTAGCGATTTTATTAAGTCTTTCTTTAATTCGCAACCTTATGAAACAACACTCTCAAACGGTGTAAAAGCAGGTTTTGATGCGTATTCCGATGCTATAAGATTATGGCGAGATGACGGAACCGAACTCCGGGAAGCTTGGTCAAAATGGTTTGGTATTGAGCGTTCTGTTTTCGGTATGATACTCATTGAAGAATGGACAGAGCCGCAGGCTTTGTTGTTACCCGGTGTGGAAACACAACTTGAATTCATCGGCACCAAAGTAAAGGATGCTGTTCTTCCGTTACCGCAAGGTGCTATTGACTATGTGCTTGGCAGTGGCAGTGGTTTCAGTGAAGGTAAAATGCGTGTGTACCGACAGTTTACCGAAAGTCTTTCAAAAGAAGATAATATCAAATTTTTGAAAAATGAGTATGGTACAGGTGGCGGTACAAGTGTTATCCCCGGTACGGGTTATTGGGAAAACCACGATGCTAAAGGTATTGAAATATCTGACCATTACAGTGTTCCTGAAAGACGAACTCTGCTGAAATGGAATTATGTTGAAAAGCGAATTTCCGAACTCATAAGGCTCGACAGATATCTGAGTCCGAAAGAAAAGGAAATGTATCCGCCGTGGCTTGAAGAAAGAATTGCAAAGGAAGCGGCGTGGAAAAAGACAAACGAAATTCGTCAGATAATCCGTGATGCTCCTGAGAAGCAGGGGCCACCGAAGGAATACAGATTTGAATATAACCTCGGTGATACGGTGTATATCGGTGCAGATGAATATACTATTCTTTCACTTGAAGACCCTGTTATTCTTAATGACAGCCAATACCCTTTGTTCAACAAGGAATTTTCTAAGGCTGATTTTGAGAAAAAGGTAAAAGAAAACCCTGCCAACAATCATCTGAGAATTGAAGTTGAGGTTGAAAGACCTGTTGTTGATGTACCCGAAACAGAGGTTGATGAAAGCAATAAGCCTGATTTCTTACTTCAGTATGAGCAGATTAAAAAGGAAAACCCTGACGGTGTTCTTTTAATGCACGTCGGAGGCTTCTATTTTGCTTTCGGTAAAGATGCTGAAACTCTTTCAAAGCATACTATTTACGGTGCAACAGGAAAGAACCTTTACGGAAATGTGTTTACTCCTTGTTGTGAGGTTCTCGAATTTAACCTCAGCTATTGTCAGAAAGAGCTTACTGATAACAATAACATTGGTATTGTTATTATGGAAGTTGATAAGGGTGTTATTGACAGATACCCGGCACCTTCGGTTGAAATAACTGAAACTTTGGATGCAAACTATACGGATGCTTTCTTTGTGAATGACGGCAGTAATAATGTTGAGTGGGTATATTACAATCCTGACGGCAATGACGGTAAAGGACAGTTTGTTAATAACCTTGTTTCTTATGAGGATATCTTAAAGGCAGCAGAGCTTCATTTCGATGAAAAAGAGTTCTTTGATTATCTCGGTTCTGTTGCCCATCAGACACTTTCCGACTACGGTACAAAAGAATACAAGGAAGATTATGAGTATTTCCATTCTGCTGTTGACCTGACCGATTGTACAAAGGAAACTATGCAGGCTCTTATTGATGAAGCAAAGACTATTGAAAGAGATGCTCCTGCGAATACTGAAAACAGCCGTGACACCTATTGGGATGCTTACAACGATATAAAGCACGACAATCCATCTTCTTTGGTGCTTTATCAGATGGGAGATTTCTTTGAAGCATACGGTGAAGATGCTAAACAGATAGCACAGGCTCTTGATATTCACCTTACCGAAAGAACGGTTTACGGAAATACAAGAGTAGATATGTGTTGTGTTCCTAAACACAGACTTGAAACGTATCTTGATATGCTTACCGACAGAGGTTTGGATGTTGTTGTTTCAGCCTTTGAAAACGGCGAAAGGAAAACATTTTCACTTATTTCCACCAACAAGGAAGACCCGGTTGAGTCCAGACCCGTAGGCAGAATTGATTATCTTCATACAGACGGCACAGTTCGTGAAAGTATCGAATATACAAGCGAATATCAGTTCATAAAGGATATTAAGGATGAGAATTACTACGGCACACCGATGTCCGTAGTTGCTTATGTAGATAATGACGGTAGTACAGTTCCTCTTGATTTTATATCCGAACTTGACCCGCCGTTGCAGAGCTTTCAGGTAGTCCGCAGTCCTTATCTTGAAAAGTCCCTGTCTGAAAGACTTGTTGATTTTTATGAAAACTTCGATTTCTACGGGTTCAGAGATACTCTTGAAATCGGTGAGTCAAAAGATGATGCTGCTGACAAACTTTCTTTTGATTTGCAAAATCCGCAATCATTAGATTCAGCTATTGCAGAATTGGAAAGCATTGTATCAGCCGATGAAACAGAATACGAAGATAAGGAAACGGCTCTTCAGTTGATAGATGAGCTGAAAAATGAACGAGAAAAAATCTCATATATACCTGATTCAGAGCTTCTCGGCAAAGAGGTCGTTATTGATGGTGATAAATATATCATTGAAAAGATTGACCCTGTGTTCGGTGATGTATCAATGCGTGATACATCATCAATTTACCCTATAAACAGAGTTGAGAAAATAGGTTTTGTTCGTGAGCATTTGGCACCTGAAAAACAGGAATATGTAATTGAAAAGGTTGCTGAATACCCCGCAGTAGAAAATGGACTTCCTTATGACATTGTTGTAGAAACAATTAAGACAGAAGAACCTATTCTTACTCCTCCCACTTGGGAAGAAAAGAAAGAGAAGGTAACAACACTTCATCCTACTATTCCCGACAGCGAGAAACACAATTTCAGAATAACAGACGATAAACTTGGCGTAGGCGGTCCGAAAGAAAAATTCCGTAATAATATGGCGGCTATCAATCTCTTGCACGAGCTTGAATTTGAAAACCGTCTTGCAACTCCCGAAGAACAGGAAATACTTTCAAAGTATGTTGGCTTCGGTGGTCTTGCTGATGCCTTTGATGAAAGCAAAGCAAATTGGGCAGATGAATACAAAGAACTTATTGTAACTCTTTCTCCCGAAGAATATGCTGCAGCAAGAGAAAGTACACTTACTGCTTTCTATACACCTCCCGTAGTTATCCGTGCTATGTATGAAGCACTCGGTAATATGGGATTCAGCGAAGGTAATATTCTTGAACCGTCTTGCGGTACAGGTAACTTTATCGGTATGGTTCCCGATAGTATGCAGAAGAGTAAATTCTTCGGTGTTGAGCTTGACAGTTTAACAGGTCGTATAGCTCAGCAGTTATATCAGAAATCCGGTATTACGGTGCAGGGTTATGAAAATGCATCGCTGCCTGACAGTTTTTTTGATGTTTCGATAGGTAACGTACCTTTCGGTCAGTTCAAAGTGATTGATAAAAAGTATGACAAGAATAATTGGCTCATACACGATTACTTTTTTGGTAAGACACTTGATAAGGTTCGACCCGGTGGTGTTATTGCATTTATCACTTCTTCGGGTACTATGGACAAGAGAAATTCAAATGTAAGAAAATATATCGCACAAAGAGCCGAGCTTCTCGGCGCCATTCGTTTGCCTAATACCACATTCAAAGCAAATGCAGGTACCGAGGTAACTTCAGATATTCTCTTCTTGCAGAAAAGAGATACTCTTGTAAATGATGAACCCGATTGGGTTTACCTTGACCGTGATGAAAACGGTAACGAATACAACAAGTATTTTGTTGACCATCCTGAAATGGTGCTCGGTGAAATGGTTATGGAGTCCTCACAGTTCGGTCATTCCTTGACTTGTAAGCCATATGAGGACAGAAGCCTTTCTGACCTTTTAAGTGAAGCCGTACAGAATATTCACGCAGAAATTACGGAGTTTGATATTTCGGAAATCGGTGAGGTTGAAGATAATTCAGTTCCCGCAGACCCGAATGTTAAAAACTTTAGTTTTACTGTTGTCGAGGATAAGATTTTCTATCGTCAGAACAGCAGAATGAACCCTGTTGATGTTTCTGCAACAGCCGAAAACAGAATTAAGGGAATGATTAACATCCGTGATTGTGTAAGAGAACTTATACGATTACAGACCGATGATTACCCGGACAGTTCAATCAAGTCTGCACAGGACAGATTAAATATCTTGTATGACGATTTTACAAAGAAATACGGACTTCTCAATGCAAGAGCTAACAGATTAGCATTTGCTGATGACAGCTCATATTGTCTTTTGTGTTCTCTTGAAATCATCGGTGAAAACGGTGAACTTAAACGAAAAGCGGATATGTTCACCAAGAGAACCATTAAACCTCATGTAAAGGTAACATCTGTTTCAACTGCAAGTGAAGCACTTGCTGTATCAATCGGTGAAAAAGCAAGAGTCGATATGGACTTTATGTGTGAGCTTACAGGCAAAACGGAACAGGAGCTTTTTGAAGAACTCAAAGGTGTTATCTTCTTAAATCCCGAATACACAAATGAGAATGGTAATGATGAAAGGTATCTCCCTGCAGATGAATATCTGTCAGGTAACGTCCGAAAGAAACTTGAACTTGCAAGAAGAACTGCAGAACTTTACCCCGATGACTACAACATCAATGTGGAAATGCTTGAAAAGGTTCAACCTCAAGATTTGACAGCAAGTGGAATTTCTGTTCGTTTGGGTGCAACTTGGCTCCCTCCTGAAGATGTTGAGAGATTTGTGTATGAAATTTTGCAGACACCACGTTATGCTCAATGGAACATCAAAGTGAAATATACCGAGCTTACAGGTGAATGGACTATTGCAAATAAGACTTATGACCGAACCAATGTTGTTGCTAACAACACCTACGGTACAACCCGAATAAACGGTTACAAGATTATTGAAGATACTCTTAATCTTAAGGATGTTCGTATCTTTGACTATGTGGAAGATGAACACGGAAACAAGAAACCTGTCCTCAACAAAAAGGAAACCGCCATTGCTCAGGGTAAGCAGGAAATGATAAAACAAGCCTTTCAGGATTGGATTTGGAAAGACCCGAATCGAAGAGAAAGACTTGTTAGAATTTATAACGATTTGTTCAATTCAATGCGAGCTCGTGAGTATGATGGCAGTCATATCACATTTTCGGGAATGAATCCTGAAATATCCTTGCGACCACATCAAATAAATGCAGTTGCACGAATTATGTACGGTGGTAATACCTTACTTGCACATGTTGTTGGTGCAGGTAAAACATTTGAAATTGTTGCAGCTGCACAGGAAAGTAAAAGGCTGGGACTCTGCAATAAATCTCTTATTGTAGTTCCAAATCACCTTACAGAACAGTGGGCATCTGAATATCTCCAACTCTATCCGTCAGCAAACATTCTTGTTGCTACTAAAAAGGATTTTGAAACAAAGAACCGTAAAAAGTTCTGTGCTCGAATTGCAACGGGTGATTATGATGCAATTATCATAGGTCATTCACAGTTTGAAAAAATCCCTATCAGTATTGAAAGACAGAGAGAAATGCTTCAGCGACAGATTGATGAAATAACTCTCGGTGTGCAACAAATCAAGTATGACAGAGGTGAAAAAATCACCGTTAAGCAGCTTGAAAAAACAAAGAAATCATTGCAGACAAAACTTGATAAGCTGAACGACCAAAGCCGAAAAGACGATGTTGTCACCTTTGAGGAACTCGGTGTTGACAGGCTTTTTGTTGACGAAGCTCATAATTTTAAGAACCTTTTCTTATATACAAAAATGAGGAATGTCGGTGGTATAGCTCAAACTGAAGCACAGAAATCCTCTGACCTTTATATGAAGTGCAGATACCTTGATGAAGTAACTGGGAACAAGGGTGTTATCTTCGCAACAGGTACTCCTGTTTCAAACTCAATGGTAGAGCTTTACACAATGCAGAGATACCTTCAGTATGATGCACTTGAAGATAAGCACCTGCAGCATTTCGACTCTTGGGCATCAACCTTTGGTGAAACTGTAACCGCTATTGAACTTGCACCCGAAGGCACGGGATACAGAGCAAAAACACGATTTGCCAAGTTCTATAATCTCCCCGAACTTATGATGATGTTTAGGCAGGTTGCAGATATACAGACGGCAGATATGCTCAATCTTCCCGTTCCAAAAGCAAACTTTCATAATATAGCAGTTAAACCGACAGACCATCAAAAGAAGATTGTTGAATCTCTTTCAGAACGAGCCGAGAAGGTAAGGAATAAGATGGTTGATTCAAGTGTTGATAATATGCTTCTAATTACAAATGACGGCAGAAAGTTAGCTCTCGACCAAAGACTCTTCAATGAAATGTTACCTGATGACCCTGACAGCAAGGTTGCGGCTTGTGTTGATAATGTTTATGGCATTTGGGAGCGAACAACTCCACAGAAATCAACACAGCTTATCTTCTGTGACTTATCTACTCCGCATAATGACGGTAAGTTTAATGTTTATGATGATGTTAAGACAAAACTTATTGCTAAAGGTGTACCCGAAAGTGAGATAGCCTTTATTCATAATGCAGATAGTGAAGCAAAGAAAAAAGACCTTTTCGGAAAAGTCCGTTCAGGTCAGGTTCGTGTTCTTATAGGCAGTACGGCAAAGATGGGTGCTGGTACTAATGTTCAGCAGAAGCTCATAGCAATTCACCATACGGATTGTCCTTGGCGTCCGGCTGACCTTCAGCAGCGTGAAGGTCGAATAGTCCGACAAGGTAATGAAAATCCCGAAGTTGAGATTTACAGTTATGTTACTGAGCAGACATTTGATGCCTACCTTTATCAGCTCGTTGAGAATAAGCAAAAGTTTATAGGTCAGATTATGACTTCCAAATCGCCTGTGCGTTCAGCAGAAGATGTTGACGAGCAGGCGTTATCTTATGCCGAAATTAAAGCACTTGCAACGGGTAATCCGTATATAAAAG
Source organism: Acutalibacteraceae bacterium (assembly GCA_045648065.1). Lineage (GTDB taxonomy): Bacteria > Bacillota > Clostridia > Oscillospirales > Acutalibacteraceae > CAG-488. The sequence goes on from JAZRNG010000028.1 coordinate 18,328, forward strand.
AGAAAATGGATTTGGATGTTGCTGTGTCAAAGCTCAAACTATTGAAGCAGAACCATTTAAGTCAGAGATACAGCCTTGAAGACAGAATCATTAAGTTCTATCCTCAACAGATAAAGCAAGGTGAAGAAAGAATTGCAGGGTACAATGCAGATATTCAAAGAGCAAAAGAAAGCACCTTCCAAAACGCAGATAACTTCTCTCCTATGGTAGTTGAAGATGTTACCTATGACGAAAAGAAAGGTGCAGGTTCAGCTATCCTTGCTGCTTGTCAGGCGATGACTTCACCTGAACCGAAGTTGATAGGTTCATATCGTGGTTTTAATATGGAACTCTCTTTTAATTCCTTTGAGAAAGAGTATGTGTTAACTCTTGTAGGTTCACTCAGACATTCGGTACCTCTCGGTGCAGATATTTATGGTAATATTACCCGTCTTGACAACCTTATATCTTCAATGCCTGATAAATTAAAGGCTTGTGAAGAAAGACTTGCTGATACAAAGGTGCAGTTTGAAAATGCAAAGGTTGAAGTCGAAAGATCGTTTGCACAGGAAGAAGAGCTTTCACAGAAGTCCGAAAGACTTGTAGAACTTAATGCATTGATTGATATGGACCATAAGGACAATGAGATTGTGGATGGGGAACTTGACATAGCCGATGATTTAGAGAGAAAAGGAAGAAAACTACAACGTTAATACTAATGTATTTATATTATGTGATATTTATTTTTTTATAAAAATGCGCAAAATAGCGGTCAATACTTGGCCGCTATTTTGAAATTACAAAATTTTTGTTATTTCTCCTGGTTTGAAGTTTTGGTTGTACCAATATTCGTTTGTAATGGGAATGTTTCTGATAAGTGCGTACATTATTTTTAGTGTTTGATTATGAGAACAAATGAGACAATTGCGTTTATCATTAGTAGCTAAAATATTGTTTGTAAGTAAAGATATGCGGCAAATGACATCATTTATAGTCTCACCATTTGGAATTGTGCAATCAATATTTATTTTTCCGTTTATAAAGAGTTCAGGGAATCTTTTTTGTGCTTCATCACGAGTTGTATTTTCTAATATTCCTATTGAACGCTCTAATAGTACATCTGTGTATATTATATTTGCTGAAAGATAACAAGCAGGTAATAACTGCAAAGTATCTATACACCGTCTTGCTGTTGATGAATATATCACATCAAAACAGATTGATGTGTCTTTAAGAAATATTGTTTGATTGGGAATAATGTCTGTTTCACTTTGTCCAGATAATACATGGTTAATATTGTTGTAAGTTTTTGCATGACGTAAAAAATATATACTCATTTTTCTTTCGCCTCACATTTTCCTACATGCTTTTTGCAATATAGGTATTCTGGAGTTAAGGTTTTTACAACTGTACCTTTTAAGAACCTATGCCCTTTACTCAAAAAATCTTTTGCATCAGTAAATTTTCTTATTCGTTTATTTGTATTTGCATTTGTGCTTATATTAATCCTTTCATCAATTCTAGCAGTAGAGACTTTTTTATAAGAAACGGATTGTTGATCATCAAGTTTGAATTGCAGATTATCTTCATTATGTATAATTTCCGCTATTGATTCAATCTCTTGTCCCCAACCATGTGGAACAATGCATACTTTCTTTTCACCAAGATTATATGTCCAATTATCTTCTCCAATTTTAAACAAGTAAACAGGTTTTTGAACATCAGAAAAAAGTGGTACAGTTTCACCAGGAGATTCAACAAATGTGCCGATGGCAATAGATGAATCAGTGGGCATATAATAATGATGTTTTATAATAGGAGGATTGTTTTCATCTTTACGCCAATTTAATTTGTTAGCAATCCATTTGTGCATTTCTTCATTGTATTTTTCAAGATGATGAGCTGTTTGGATAAAATATTTTGCTTCTTCGTCTTTCAAATATCTTAGATATCGAGTTCCTTCTGTGTGCTTTTTTATTTTTGAAGAATACCAATTTTCTTCTTTAGGATAGAGCCCGAAATAAGATTCTTTCATTTCTTTTGCGGAAGAATGTAATACCAGATAGTGTTTTCCTGTTTCGTCTGAAGCTATCATTAAGAAATGATTACCACTATCGAAGCTGAAAGAATACCCAAAATTTGACGAGGCATCAACAAAAATTTCTTTAATCTTTTTTGCAAAATTATAAAGAAAAGATTCTGGAAGTTCATTGATTTCAAACACACTGCTTGAGCAAACATTAACGGTGGCATCTACGGGGATGATTGGAGTACCACATTCCCAATCTATGAACATTCCTGTAGCAAAACCACCAGCAAGTCGCATAACATTGTTTGGATATCCTAAATCAAGCGAAGGAATGATTATAGCTCCACTTTCATTTCTTTTATCGTATCGCTTTATAACTTTGTTAAAAATTTTCTCAGTTTCTTTTATATAAGGCAACAAAACCTTTTGTGTATTGTCACCAAGTAGTTTTTCAGGATTAAACAAATCACTCGAATTGTTTATATCTTTATTAAAATCAAATATAAAGCGAGATTTGTCTATTAAAAAGGATGAAATTGCAAGTTGATTTAATTGTGAACTGTATAATTTGTATAATTCAATTGAATAATTGTGCATATTGTTTAGTTGATGGATTGTATTACGAATATCGTAGTGAATATGCAAGGCTCTTGATGTATCGTGTTTAATCGTATGCTCATGGCTTGTATCTATTGGAACACTATTTTCCATTATTGTATCAAGATATCTTTTATGTGCATTATACTCACCTGGATCATAACGTTCTTTTTCTTCTATTGATTGATTATTGCTATTGCTCATTTGATATTTGTAATAGAGCATAATTGACCCTTTATGATTTTTTGCACTTGTCCAAAGTTTTGTTGATCTAAAAAGCAAAAAACTATCTGTTATTATCGCATGATCAATATCTAAAAACGGAAGAAAAAATATTTTTAACTTACAGTGATTGTGTTGCAAAGAACGTTTTAATTGACCTATTAATGCTCTTATACTTGCGCTGAGAGTGTCAATTGGCTCTGTTTGCTTTTGCGTATTAAAAACAGTAGGATCCATTATAAATACATTAATTTCATCAATTCTTTGACCTTGTACTGCGTTAAGAAGATTTTTTATAATTGGTGCGTCGCCTCTGTCTGTTGAACTAAATGCATTCCCTAATGTTTCTCCAGATATATATATTTTACCTTTTGCACTGTCGATAATTAAACGGCGCAATTCATGGAAATATTCATAACTTATTTCTGCACATTTTCTTCCGTTATTTTCACTAACAATGATTTTTTTATCTTTTAAAAATTTCTCTATATTATTTATTGCTGTTGCATTATTTTGCACTTCATTTTGTTGTATATTGTCGTTTAACTCTTTGTCATATATATCTATAAAAGTTTTTGAATGGACTTGAAGTATTGAAAAAACAAACCACCATTTTATTCCAACTGAAACAGATGTTGCGTTTTTAGGGTTAGAAAAAAGCTGATATAATAGTTCATATCTAATTTTGTTTTCCTTTAATAAATCTGTATTGCTTCCAGGACTATTTTCAAGTGCGTTTTTTGCAGCCAAAGCTATTTCTAAATATCTATTTTGAACGAGTTTGAAATCGTTATTTATTGTTTCTTGGATATTAGAAATTACCTCTTTAGAAAATGATTTCGTAACCTTTTTTATAGGAGTTCCATTCATTAACTTACTTATACTAGGTATAGAACAATCATCTACTATACTTTTTGACGCACCCATAATATGCATTAAAAAACTTTTTTGAGTTATTGTTTTTGCATTATCCCCTTTGTTTATAGCGATTGCAAGTTGTTTACAATAGAAGGTTTTAAAATTAATTAACATCATATTATCACAGTCCTTACTTTTATAATTTACCTATTTTATCCTAAAGTAAAATGGGTTTAAAATTCAAGATGATTTGCAAAAACGCTATGTTTTTGGACAAAAGTGTAAGCTTTTGCTATAGCATTTGAATAGTTATTAATCAATAATTTTTGTTCTAAAATAAGTTGCGGAATATGTGATTCTGTTATTGAATAAAATATTAAAAAGTTGTTGTTAAGTTCCCATGTAATCAAATGAGGATATAATAATAGAATCGACAAAGAGTTAGTTGGTTATATTTAATAAATGTTGAGCAATAAAGAGAATTGTTTTTTAAAAATTAATGCTGGACACATACTGTATTTAACTTAAATATCATTTATATTTTCAAATTTTTATTTATTTGATAAATTATCGAAATTAAAATAGATTTTCGCTATTATTATAGAAAATTTTCAAATTAACTCTTGAAAAATGTATAAAATAAAATTATGTAAAAATTTTAAAAGTCATTGTCAAAATTATTGTATTATCTTTTTATATTTAATGATAGAAATTTACCCTTGTGTTAAACTTTAAGCATAAGAGGACACACTATAGGCCTATAAACGTTTTCTTATGATTCAAAAAACATAAAGGAGAATAAATATGAGTGAGTTTTTATGTAAGCTTATAGACTGGATTCTTACATGCGTAGTAAGTTTTGTTGGTGGCTATGACGGGTTTATGAAGGCAATATTTATTTTTATGTTAATAGAGTACATAACTAGTGTAATGTGTGTTATTGCTGGTAAAACCCCACTTTGCAAAATTGGCATAAAAGAATTTGTTAAAAAAGTTTTTATGTTGATGTTGATTGGTATAGCGAATACGATCGATGTTTATATTGCAAATACAGGGATGGCATTACGCACAGTTGTAATTATGTTTTATGTTTGGTGTTTAGCTAAATCGATTTTGGAAAATGGAAAGCTTTTAGGTGTTACGATTCCATCAAAATTTAAAAAGGGAATAAGATATCTCTGGGATGATGCAGATGATAATGAGGATAATAAAACGTCATCATAATGCATTAAATCGTTTTGATTAATTATTATAATTTATTAGAAGATATGTGAAATTTTTGGTATTTAGAACATATCATGAAATAAATATGCTTTTTGTTATTTAACTAAAATGCAAAATAATAAAAGTTTTTGGGGGTGATAAAAGATATTTTTTATTCCGAAAGTATTATTAGTAAAGCAAAGGAAATGGACTTGCTGACTTATCTGAGAAATTACGAACCGTATGAACTGGTAAGAGTTTCTCACAATGTATACTCGACTAAAACACATGACAGTTTAAAAATATCAAACGGAATGTGGATGTGGTGGTCAAGAGGTATAGGCGGAAAAAGTGCAGTTGATTACCTTGTAAAAGTACGTGGTATGTCTTTCATAGAAGCAATTTCTCTGATTGTAAAAGATGAAAACGTATTAAGCAAACCGTACAGAAAGCCGCAGTACAAAACTAAAAGAAAACTTATTCTTCCGCCGAGAGCTGATAATAATGATATTGCAGTTGAGTATTTAAAGCAAAGAGGAATCAATGAAGATATCATTTCATATTTCATTGAAAGAGAAATGATATATCAGAGTTCACCGATGAACAATATTGCCTTTGTTGGTTTCGATGATAATGGTATTCCTAAATACGCAGGTGTGAGAGGTACGGAAGAATACAGATATATCAGTGATGCGTACGGTAGTGATAAGTGTTTTCCTTTTCGGTTGGTAAATAAAAATAATACAAACATTCATATCTTTGAAGGTGCGATAGATTTATTATCCTATGCCACACTTCTTTATGAACAAGGTTCTGATTTTAAAAGTCAGAACCTTGTTTCTTTATCCGGAGTTTATCACCCTTCCAAGAAAATGAATAATGTTCGGTTACCGAATTCGTTGAGTAAGGTTCTTGATGATAACCCACAAATAAAAACAGTTTATCTGCATTTGGATAATGACACAACAGGTCGTAAAGCAGCAGAAGTAATAAGTGATTTGCTGAAAGATAAATACACCGTTGAAACAGATTTTGTTTCGGTTGGTAAAGACGTTAATGATTACTTATGCTCTTTAAAAAATTTATAAAATAAAATAAGAAGGGAGGATTGATACAAATGAAAAAATTTGAAGTGACCATAACTGAAACCTTAACGAAGAAAGTTTCGGTTGAAGCTCAGAATCAGGAAGAGGCAGAGCAAATTATAACCGATGATTGGTACAGAGGTGAACATATTCTTGATGCTGATAACTTTACCGAAATTAACTTTGAAGCGAAGGAATGTATTCCTGAAAAGATAAAAGTTGTTTTAGTTGAACCCGGCAAGATTGCAAAAGTTCAGGAGATTGATTCTTCTCTTGAGAGTATGCAAAACATTGTCGGAGGTGATATTGATGTTCGTTATTTATCTGACGGTCTAATTATTCATAACCGTGAAGGTAAACTTCTTTCCTTACCATTAAACAGAGGACTGTGTGATGGTGAAGGCAGAGTTAATGATATCATTTTCGGAACATTTTTTATCTGTGACAGTAAAGAAGATGAGTTTACAAGTCTTTCTGATAAACAGATAGCCGAACACTTAAAAAGGTTTAAGTACCCTGAAAAGTTTTTTAAGGTCGATGACCGTATAACTAAAGTACCATATAACCCAATAAAAAAAGAACATGAAAGATAATGGAGGAATATATAATGAAAAGATTTAAAGCAGTTGTAATTCATTGCTTAGCCAATGTAGTTGAAGTTGTTGCGAGCTCAAAAGAGGAAGCCGAAGCAAAGATAAAAGATATCGACAACTCAACTGATGTAATCTCTCAGCTTGAAAACACAAAAATGTTTCCGGTATATAAGGTGTTTGAAGCTGATAGCGAGTCAGAGGACTGTGATACAGATGATGCTCAGACCGTTTCTGACGATGAAGAAGTCTGATTGATGAGCTGTATTAACAGAAAAAATGCATGGCATCAGTCTTAACAAGCATTGGGTAAATGGGACATTTTACCCGCTTGTTAAGGGTTTTCGCCCCTAACACCCCGAAGAAAGGAGATGATTCCAATGGACACATTGGCTTATGTTGCGTTGATAGCATTGGCGTTTGCCTCTAATATTACTGCAACAGTATTGGTAGAAAAATTTAAAAGAAAAGGATTGATTTGTTGTGAGTGAGAGAAAATATGAATTTCATATCTATCTTAACGAAGAGGAAAAAGATGCTTTATGCAAACTTTCTGAAATTACAAAACTTTCAAAGTCGCAACTTATAAGAGAAATTATTTTAGGTTATTCTCCACCCGAAGGACCTCCTGCAAATTATGACGAATTGATTTATCAGTTAAGGTGTATCGGTAATAACATCAATCAGATTCTTCGTATTGCAAGAACGAATGGTATATTAAATCCTGTTGAGTTGGAAAAGCATTTGTCTGAACTTAAAGATGTTGAACAGGAAATGCATGATGCTTTCAGGATAAACAGGAAAAATTAAAATGGCAATAGTATATATCATTCCTATTCGTACACATCTTGACAGAACACTTGCTTATGTCGGTAACAAAAATAAAACTGAAAATGAAAACTACGAAAAAATGTTTCTGAATTTGCATAGTGTACTTGATTACAGTATTAATGATTTAAAAACAGAAGAACAATTTTATGTTACTCCGACTCAAAACCTGACATCAGTTGAAACCGCATTTCAGGAAATGATGCGAACAAAGAAACGTCATTGCAAGACAGACGGCATTCTCGGTTATCACATTATACAATCGTTTGCACCCAATGAAGGAACACCGGATAAGATTCACGATTTGGGAATTGAATTTTTGAACAGAGCTTTTAACGGTTATGAAGGAGTCGTTGCAACACATCTTAATACAGATTGTTTGCACAATCATCTTGTAGTGAACTCTGTTCAAGCAAAATCAGGATTGAAGTTTAACGATTGTCTTGAAAGCTATTATCACCTTCGTGAAATTTCTGATGACCTTTGTAGAGAATACGGATTGTCTGTTATTAACAATCCGAAAAAGCGTGGTCATAAAAGTTATGATTTATATATGGCAGAAAAAAACGGAGAGTGGACAAAGGATGCAATCATCAGAAGAGATATTGATGAATGTATTCTGACAACAACCAATCGAAAAGCATTCTTCATTGAAATGCAAAGACTCGGATACACTTTTAATTTCAATCGTAAGTATCCGACTATTTCACATCCGAACTTTGAAAGACCGAGAAGATTAAAAACTCTCGGAGATGATTATACAATTGAAAGCATAGACAACAGAATAAAATCAAAATGGCAGAGATACAGAATAGATATTCCTCAACAAGATAATCTTGTTGGGGATTTTTTTGTTCCTCTCGTTGACCCAACTTATCGACAGATTTATGTTTCGTTTGTAACTGTTGTTCAGTATGTAAAGAAAAATCCTAACAAGAACAGAGGTCTTGATAAATATCTCATTGATGAAATGCGAAAGCTCGATAAACTGATTGAACAACAAAATCTTTTGTGTGATAACAACATCGATACTTCTGAACAACTTTCAGAATACAGACAGTCTTGCGAAAAAGAACTTCAGGAATGTTATGAAGGAAGAAAACGACTTCGCAATATGTTAAAGGTTGCGGTTAGAAGTAATGATGAAAAAGAAATAGCTGAAATCAAAAATTCAATTTCGGTGTTAAGTAAAAGGATGAATATCTTAAGAAAAGATATTCGTATCTGTGACAGAATACAAAACGACGAACCGAAAATCGAAAACAAGATAAATAAAATTATGAACGATAAAGAAAGGAAGGAGATGAGTACAGATGAACGCTTCAGGAGACGCAGCAGAACAAATCGTGAGGATGACACTACAGGGCGTTGAAGTTGCAGGTAAGATGTCAATGGACGGAGCAGAACGTCTTATTAAACTTATCCTTGCCTCGCGTAAAGATACAACAAGAACAAAAGGCAGAGCTTCACTTAATACAATGCTTAAATCTCAGAAGCCTATTAAGGTTTTTGAAATCGATCAGAAGGATTTATATAAGTTTTGTAAAGAAGCAAAAAAGTACGGTGTTATGTATCACGTGCTTAAAGATAAATCTAATGAAAACGATAAGTGCGATATTATGATACGTGCTGAAGACTCGCCAAAGGTAAATCGAATATTCCAAAGGTTCAAACTCGGATATGTCGATAAAGCTGATGTTCGTAACAGTCTTGAAAAATCTAAGAACGGTTTCAAACAGCCGAAAGAAAAACAGAGACCGGAGAAGAGCATGGAGGATAAATTTATTGATGAGCTCTTTGAGAAACCGCAGCAGAAAGAAACTCCGCATGTCGAAAACCCCACTATGGCGAAGGCGGGAAAATCCCGTCCGTCCGAGCCTACCTCCGGAATCAACGAAATCCGACGTTATACACGGGATGATGCTTCTTCCAGACCCTCAGTCAGAGCAGAGCTTAACAGGCTTAAGGAAGAGAAGCAAAAGGCGGCAGTCGGAAAGACAACTCCGCAGAAATCAAAAACAACAAAAACAAAAACGAAAGGAACGAAGAAACATGACAGAAGCAGATAATATTATTGGTAATGAACCGACAAATGAAACAGAACTTTATTCAAAAGAAGATTGGATAAAGCAGAAAAATGAAAACAGAGCATTAGCTTATGAAATGCTCGAAACAGCAACAGAAGAACTTAACAATCCCGATACCGTAATGGCGTATCTTGATATTCAGAGCCGATTCGACAGATACTCGGTAAGCAATGCACTTCTGGTCGCATATCAGAACCCTGATGCAACAAGACTTTGTGATTCAAAGACGTGGCAGAATAATCATGTGTTTATCAACAAGGGTGAAACAGGGATCGTTATCCTTGAACCCGGTAAGGAATATACAAGAGATGACGGCAAAAAGGTCATTCCGTATAACGCAAAGAAGGTCTTTGATATTTCACAGACCAATGCAAAGCTGAGACCGCAGAGACCCAAAACACCCGATGTTCGTGTGGTAATAAAGGCTATGATTACCACATCTCCTGTTCCCGTTGAAATAAACAATGAACTTCCCGAAAACGTGAATGCTGTATATCAGCCTGAAAACAAAAAGATTCTTATCAGGCAGGGAATGAACGGTGATGAAATTGTCCGTGCACTCTCAAAAGAAATTGCATTTGCAAAACTTGATAAAGGTGATTTCAACAGAGAAAATCTTGAGTTCTCCGCACAGGCTGTTTCATATATTGCAACATCAAGAGCAGGCTATGAGCCTGAACCTATTACCGGCGTAAGCGAAAAGTTCCTTTTTCTTGAAGCAAAAGAAAAGAGAGCCGAGCTTTCTCAGGTACGTGATCATGCCAATGCGATTGCAAACACAATTACCAAGGCACTTGAACCTAAGCACAGAGAACACAGTGACAGATAAGGCGGTGTTCATATGAAGGATGAAAAAAGAATAATAACAGTTGATTCCTTTGAACACAATCTGTTGATTAACGGTTTCAATGAATTCAGAAACAGTTTACTTGAACAGGAACAACCTACGGAAGATGTTGACAAGCTTCTTTTGAAAATCATTGATGCTCCGCCTCTGAGAAGGAGGAGATTTGACCGTGCGGACAGATAAACTATCCCAAACAAATCTCATACTTTATTCCTGCGGACTTATACCTGTTATATGGCTCGGACTGTTGGTTGCACCGTATGTTGACGGCGGACTTGTAGATATCATCGAGAATCTGTCAATTGCTTTCAGTAATCCTTTTAATATTTCTTTTTGTGAGGACAGCTTAAAAACTGTCCTCATTTTTATTGTCGGATATGCTCTCGGTATCGGTATATATATATCTAATGATAAGAATTACCGAAGGAGAGAAGAACACGGCTCGGCTAAATGGGGAAAGCCCGATACTATTAAAAAGAAATATATGGACAAGGACGTTAGCGAAAACAAGGTTCTTACTCAGAATACTGCAATCGGACTTGATGGCAGACAACACAGAAGAAATCTTAATGTTTTGGTCTGCGGTGGTTCGGGTTCAGGCAAGACCCGATTTTATGCGAAGCCAAATATTATGCAGGCCAACACCTCTTTTATAGTTCTTGACCCGAAAGGCGAATTGCTTCGTGATACCGGAAATATGTTAGAAAAGCAGGGCTACGATATTAAGGTGCTTGATCTTATTAATATGGATAAGAGTGATTGCTATAATCCGTTTGTATACATTAATAATGATAATGATATACAGCGACTTGTTACCAATCTGTTTAAGAATACTACTCCGAAAGGAAGTCAGAGCAATGACCCGTTCTGGGACCAAGCGGCAAGTATGCTGTTAAAAGCACTTGTATCATATCTTCATTATGAAGCACCGCCCGAAGAACAGAACTTCTCAATGGTTCTTGAACTTATCCGTGCAGGTGAAATACCTGATGAACAGATGGATACTATTATAACGAGTCAGCTTGATGATGTGTTCAACAAACTGGAAAATGATAACCCTGACCATATTGCACTAAAGTATTACCGTTCATATCGCAGCGGCTCAGCGAAAACATTGAAATCAATTCAGATTACCTTGCTTGCAAGGCTTGAAAAGTTTAATCTTGATTCCCTTGCGAATATGACCTGTACAGACGAGCTTGAGCTTGACCAAATCGGAGAAAAGAAAACAGCAGTATTTGCACTTATTCCTGAAAACGATACAAGTTTTAATTTTATTGTCGGTATGCTCTACACACAGCTTTTCCAACAGTTATATTATCAGGCGGATTTCGTACACGGAGGCAGGCTTCCCGTTCACGTTCATTTCGTAATGGACGAGTTTGCCAACATTGCCTTGCCTGATGATTTTGATAAGCTACTTTCAACAATGCGTTCCCGTGAAATATCTGTTTCAATTATCATTCAGAATATGGCACAGCTTAAAGCATTGTTTGAAAAACAGTGGGAATCGATTGTAGGTAACTGTGATGAGTTTTTGTATCTTGGCGGTAACGAGCAGTCAACACACGAATACGTTTCAAAACTGTTGGGTAAAGAAACGATTGATACAAACACTTACGGACAGTCAAGAGGCAGAAATGGTAGTTACTCAACTAACTATCAGATTGCAGGAAGAGAATTGCTTACTCCGGATGAGGTGCGAATGCTTGATAACAAGTACGCACTTCTTTTTATTCGTGGTGAAAGACCGGTACAGGATTTAAAGTATGATATTTTAAAACACCCCAATGTCAAAGACACAACAGACGGAAAGGGTGAAAACTATGTTCACGGCTTTGATGATTACTCAAGCTTTGAACTTCTTTTTAAGAATCCTGAAGATATTGATACTAAAGATATAGAGGATTCAGATATTATCGTTTATTCAAATGAAGAAATAGAAGCATATTTATATTCAATGGAGGTACAAAATGAACAAGAAAATAATCAGTAAAACAAAGAAAACCCCGATGAAGGGTAATGCAAGAAAAGGTTTCAAGGCTTATGTGGGTGTCATCCTTTGCCTTGTAATGCTTTTCACTTTCAGTGTAACAGCACTGGCAGCAGATGATCCTGTTGCAGTGGTAAACAATCTTTCGACATTCATATTCGGACTTATCAGAGCAATCGGTCTCATTATCCTCGGTTTCGGCATCGTTCAGGTCGGTCTTTCTCTTAAATCGCATGACCCGTCACAGAGGGCTAACGGTTTCCTTACAGTAGCCGGAGGTATTGTAATTACCTTTGCAAAAGAAATTCTTGACCTTATTGTAGGCTGAGTTTAATGATATTTTGTTATTTAAACGACATCTTTTTTGTGTTTTTTTATATTATTTTATATTATAATCGGCTCACATACTTGAATTTAAGTTGAGGAAATGATATTATATGAGTGAAGAGATGGCAAAAAAGGACGTTTTTCAACAAAAAAAGGAAGTTGAGGTTGATATTATGGCAGCAGTTAAAATTCTTCGAGATGAACAGGCCTATGCTAGAGAAATGCAAGCATATGTTAAAACTTTAAAAAAACAATCTCGTGAATCGTCTTCAGTAGCTAAACGTAATGCAATTAATGCCTTGAAAAAAACAGGTGTTATTAATTCAAACGGTTCAGCAAAAGTTAAGATTGTTTCATGGGAGTGATTTTTGATGTATAGTAAACTTCCGAACTTAGTGATTGGGTTTCATGGATGTAGTATTGAAACCTTCAAAAAAGTAGTATTTGAAGGAGAACAACTGAAAGCTAGTGACAATGCTTATGATTGGCTGGGAAATGGCATTTATTTTTGGGAACAAAATTATGAGCGAGCTTATTCTTGGGCTAAAAACCGCTACAAAGATGATGCAGCGGTCATAGGTGCTATTATAGATTTAGGTTGCTGCTTGAACTTGACGGATTCAGCAAGTAATGTTGTATTAAAAGTAGGATACGACATGTTAAAACTGAGGTGTGAACTTTCTGAGATAGAACTGCCTCAAAATGTTGAGTCAACAAAAACGAAAGATGTTTTATTGAGAAATTTAGATTGTGCTGTTATTCAACAAATTCATCATTATAACGAGGAAACTAACAAGCCGGCCTTTGATTCTGTTAGAGGTATTTTTACCGAGGGAAAACCTGTATATGAAGGTTCAGCAATACTCGAAAAAACACATGTTCAATTGTGTATTTGCAACCCCAATTGTATTAAAGGATATTTTAATCCACTGTCTAAAAATGATAGGTATCCGATACCGTAATTTAGGGAGCTTCAAGATATTTCTTGGAGCTTCATTTTTATCCATTTTCTAAAGAGTGTAATTTTTAAAAAGGAGGTTTTTGATGGAAGATTCAAGTAATTGGGTAGTGCAAAATCTGCAGAATGCACTTACCACTTGGAATGATAAGCTAAGTGAAATATGGCTTCTCATCACTCAATCCCCCGAAGAATTCAAAGACGGTACGATATGGAACGTCATAATTAATATCCACGGAGCACTTCAAGCGATAGGTTATTCGCTTTTAGTGCTCTTTTTCGTTGTAGGCGTAATGAAAACCTGCGGCAGTTTCGCTGAAATGAAACGCCCGGAAATAGCTGTTAAAATGTTCATTCGCTTTATATTATCTAAAGCAGCTATTGACTATGGCCTTGAATTGATGGTGGCTCTGTTTGATATAGTGCAGGGTATTGTTGCAAAGATTATGGCAATGTCAGGTCTTGCATCTATTGAACAGACAGTATTGCCCGACTCAATCATACAGGCAATAGAAGACAGCGGGTTTTGGGAGAGTGTTCCACTGTGGGCAGTTACCCTTATAGGCAGTCTGTTCATAACAGTTCTTTCCTTCATTATGATTATGACGGTTTACGGACGTTTCTTCAGAATTTACCTATACACAGCCATTGCCCCGGTGCCTTTAGCCGCATTTGCAGGTGAATCTTCATCCTCTATAGGTAAGAGTTTTATCAAATCTTATGCGGCAGTTTGTCTTGAAGGTGCAATTATCGTGCTTGGTTGCATAATCTTCTCGCTGTTTGCCGCTTCACCTCCGGTTGTTGATGAAACGGCAGAAGCGGTAAATCAGGTATGGAGTTATGTCGGTGAATTGATATTCAATATGATTGTACTCGTCGGAACAGTAAAAATGAGTGATAGAGTTGTTAAGGAAATGATGGGACTTTGATTATGAAAGGAGATTCAGATGTTTGAACAGATATATAACCTGCATTTGATTAATGGCGGTGTGGTGTCAATTAAAGAAGAACAGGATGCTTCAGGTCAAAGCTCTTTTATGAATGAATTTATGAGTTGCAAGTCTGAACATGTTTTCTGTATCGGTGATGAAATAAGCGGGTTTACCTATGTGCCTAAAAGAAGCATAGTTTATGTGACAACAGGGGATGTAAACGAGGTGAAAGGCTTTGGAAGTTAAAATCAACAGAGAAATACGAGATTACAGTGAAGCTGTGTATTTCGGTCTTAATCTGAGACAGTTCATCTTTTCAATTCTTGCCTGCGGTGTTGCAGTAGGGCTGTACTTTCTTTTAAAACCGTTCTTCGGTATTGAAACACTCAGTTGGGTGTGCATTGTAGGTGCAGCTCCCTTTGCAGCACTCGGCTTCTTCAAATATCACGGAATGACAGCAGAAAAGGTTTTGTTCGCTTACCTTAAAAGTGAAATTCTTATGCCTAAAGAATTGAAGTTTATTGCAGTAAACTATTATGACAAAATGGAAGGGGAGAGTGACGATGTTCGACCTCATAGGCACAATAAAAAAGAAATCCGGACTCGATGAGTTGTTCGGTGACGGAATGTCCGTCCCGAAGTCCGTTCAGGATGTCATTAAAATTGATGCCGTGTATTCTGACGGTATCTTTTTGACAGGCAGGGACAGATATTCCAAAACATTCAGGTTTACCGATATAAATTATGCGGTATCAAGCAAGGAAGATAAAGAAGCAAACTTCCTTAGGTACAGTGAGATTCTGAACTCACTTGAAAACGGTATTTCAAGTCAGATTACCATTATCAACAGAAAGCTCAAAAAGGCAGAGCTTAAAGAAATTGCACTTCTTGAAAGAGCTAACGATGATAAGGATAAGTACCGTAAAGAAATCAATGATATGCTCACAATGATAGCAAACGGAGCGAATGCTATTGTTCAGGATAAATATGTAACGCTCACAATTCAGAAAAAGACGGTAGAAGAAGCACGAAGTCACTTCAACCGTGTCGGTGCAGATTTGACTGCACACTTTTCAAGACTAGGTTCAAAATGTACCGACCTTGATTTAACTGAAAGACTTCGCATTATTCACGATTTCTGCAGACCCAAAGAATCCGCAGACTATCACTTTGATTTAAGAGATACGATGCAGAAGGGACAGCATTTCAAAGACTATATCACACCTGACGGTTTTGAGTTTAAGTCAGATTACTTCAAAATCGGTGACAGGTTCGGCAGGGTTCTGTTTATCCGTGATTATCCCTCATATATCAAAGACAGTGTGGTGCGGGAGCTTACTGACACAAACAGAAATATGATTTTTAACTTTGATATTATCCCGGTATCAACAGAAGAGGCTCAGAAATTCGGTGAAAAACAGGCACTCGGTATTGAAACCAATATCGCAAACTATCAGCGAAAGCAAAATGCCAATAACAACTATACGGCTGTTATACCGTATGACCTTGAACAGCAGAGAAAGGAAGTCAGAGAATTCCTCGATGACCTTACAACCCGTGACCAAAAAATGTTTAAGGTTGTTATCACAATTATGCATACAGCCGATACTCTTGAAGAACTTAATAGCGATACAGAAGCAATTCAGGCAACAGGCAGAAAACACATGTGTCAGCTCGGTGTTCTTAAGTATCAGCAGTTGGATGGCTTTAATGCAACACTTCCGATAGGTATAGATAAGATTGAGGCAAGGCGTACTCTTACAACAGAAAGCCTTGCTGTTTTTATGCCTTTTAAAGTACAGGAGATTCAGCACGATGGCGGTGTATTCCAAGGTGTTAATGTTATCTCTAAAAATATGATTATCGTAAACCGAAAGTTCCTGCTTAACGGTAACTGCTTCATTCTCGGTGTTTCGGGTTCAGGTAAATCCTTTACTGCAAAGGAAGAAATGGTAAACCTTCTTCTTTCAACAGATGCAGACGTTATGATTATCGATCCTGAAAGAGAATACTCAGCTCTTGTTGAAGCAATGGGCGGTCAGGTTATCGAGCTTTCGGCTAAGAGTAAAAATCATATCAACTGTCTTGATATAAACAAGGAGTATGCTGACGGTGCAAGTCCTATTGCTTTTAAGGCAGAATTTGTGCTTTCTCTTTTTGAACAGGTTATGGGCAAAGACGGTATTGATGCTATTCAGAAATCTATTGTTGACCGTTGCCTTACAAATGTGTATTCAGGCTATATCAAGAGAGAATATACAGGCAAGGTACCTACACTTGTTGACCTTTGCAATAATTTGAGAAAGCAGCCTGAATCGGAAGCTCTTGAGCTTGCGACCGCTATGGAATTGTTTGCATCAGGTTCACACAGTACCTTTGCACAGAAAACCAATGTAAACATTGAAAACAGACTTATTTGTTATGACATTCTTGAACTTGGTAGTCAGCTTATGCCTATCGGTATGCTTGTAGTTCTTGACAGCATTCTCAACCGTATAACAAAGAACAGAGCTGAAGGCAGAGAAACGTATATCTTCATTGATGAGATATATCTTCTTTTCCAACACGAATACTCTGCAAACTTCCTTTTTACCTTGTGGAAAAGAGTGCGAAAATACGGAGCATATTGCACCGGCATCACGCAGAATGTTGATGACCTGTTACAGAGTCACACAGCACGAACAATGCTTGCAAACTCTGAGTTCATTATAATGCTCAATCAGGGCGGTACTGACAGAGAAGACCTTGCTAACCTTTTACAGATTAGTGAAACACAGATGACTCACATTACAAATGTTGAAGTCGGTCACGGTCTTGTTAAGGTCGGTTCGGCCCTTGTTCCTTTTGAAAGAAAGTTCCCGAAGAATACGGAACTGTATAAACTTATGACCACTAAGGTCGGCGAATTAAATTAAAGAAAGTAGAGGTTTTTATTTATGTATAAGATTAATAATTTTCAGAACAACGACGATGTAAGAGTTCTCGATGAAAGAGGTCCCTTTACCATTATTGAATATAAGAAAGATCTGAGTGTTACACCTTCAACGGCAATGCTCGCTTTCTTCTGTAACGAGATGAATGTAAGAAAACGTCAGATCATCTGTAACCTTGCAGAGGCGGATGTTACAGTACAGGCAGGAGCAATGCAGTGGTCTGTCGGTAATGTAAATGCGACAACAGGCATTAAGGGTGTAGGTGACCTTTTCGGCAAGGCAATCCGTGGCAAGGTTACGGGTGAAAGTGCAATCAAGCCTGAATACACAGGTAACGGTACACTTGTTCTCGAACCTACCTATAAGCACATTATTCTTATGAACACAGCCGACTGGAACGGCGCAGTTGTCCTTGATGACGGTCTTTTCCTTGCCTGCGATTCTGCACTTGAACAGAAGGCGGTAATGCGTACAAACATTTCTTCAGCGGCACTCGGTGGTGAAGGTCTTTTTAATCTCGGACTTACAGGCAACGGTATGTTTGCCATTGAATCAAGATGTCCGAAAGAAGAACTCATTGAGATTGAACTCAATAACGATGTTCTCAAGGTTGACGGTAATCTTGCTCTTGCTTGGAGTAAGTCGCTCGATTTCACGGTTGAGCGTTCAGGCAAAACACTTGTAGGTTCTGCCGCATCCGGTGAAGGTCTTGTAAATGTTTACAGAGGTACAGGCAAGGTTCTTCTTGCTCCTATTGATAAGACAATGCTTTACAACACAATCAACTGAACCAATAAAATCTGAATTTAATTTAGGAGGTGACTATGGGTAAAGGTATTAAGACTCGTGAAGTAGTCAAAAATATTAAGGTTCACGATACTGCTGTGAATGTCGGTGACAGAATGAAAAACATCGGTGTCAAAACAAAAGATACCGTTAACGAAAACATCAATCAGGCTGATAATGTCACACCTGAACAGTATGCAACAGATAAAGTATCTGAAGCAATGCGAACAGGCAGTGAAAGTGTTGCTGTCGGCACAGAAAAAGCAATCCGTAAGGGTGCAAGTAGAGTGAAAGATAAAATCAAAGAGAAAAGAGCCGAGAAGAAAGCGGCAAAAGAAACGGAGAAAGAACCCGAAAATCCCCCTGATGAAGAAGCTCCTGAAGGTGAAAAACCAAAAGGGGAGAGCGAATCTTCCCCGAAAGAGAAATCATCTGAAACCGGAAAACAGCAGAACAGTCAGAAAACCACTAAATCTAAAACAGACAAAGGCGATGCCAACGTTGTTAAAGAAAAGCAAGATAAACCCGTAATCAAAGAAAAAACTCAGGCACCGCCTAAAACAAAGACACAGCCTGAAGCAAGAGTTGAGGAAATAAAGAAACCCCGACAAAGAAAGCAAACTGCACCTAAAACCAAAGGCAAAGCCAATATTAAAAAGCTCGGTGCCGAAAAACAAACAGTTAAGACGGTCAATAACGAAGCACGTAAGATAAAGCAGTCACAGAGAAGTCTTAACAATACTGCCAAAGGCATTAAGAAAGCAGATAAAACTGCAAAAACAGCAAAGAGCGTAGCCAAGAAAACTGCGTCTGCGACAAAGAAAAGTGCAGAAACAGCAAGAAGAACAAAACAGGCTGCACAGGCAACTGCAAAAGCGACAGTTAAAACCGTTAAGGTTGTGTCAAAGGTAGTTGTTGAAGCGGGTAAGGCTGTTGTTGCAGGAGTAAAAAGCATAGGTGCTGCTATTGCTGCAGGCGGAGCACCTGCAGTTATTGTAATCATTGTTATCTGCTTAATCGGTGCTATCGGTGGTACTTGTTTCGGTATCTTTCTTGCAAACGATGAAACAACCGGCACGAACAAAACAATGTCACAGGCTATATCTGAACTCACATCTGAACACTATGCAAATCTTATTGCAATGAAAGCATCCTACACTTATGATTTACTTGAAGTGCAGGGAAACACTTCGATAAATTGGAAGGATGTTCTTGCAGTATATGCAGTAAAAACAACCTCAGGCGATAATCCGCTTGAGGTTGTGACTTTAGATGATGCTAAAATGGAGCTTCTTCGTGAAATTATGAAAGATATGAACACAATGACAGGTGTTGTTACACCTAAAGTTGTTGTAGAAACTACTGTTACAACAGATGAAAACGGTAACTCAATCAAAACAACAACCTATGTCACAAAGAAAGTTCTTACAGTATCAATTCTTCAGTTGAGTGTGGATGAAATTTCAGCTTTGTATAATTTCAATGACGAACAAAAGGCTTTGTTAGCAGAACTTATGAGTTCTGAATATGATGATTTGTGGAATGAACTTGTAGGTGCAAGCGGACAAATCATTCAAGGTAACAGTTCTTATGTTGGCACAGGTATGTTTACTTGGCCGTTTGAAAATACACAGACAATTACTTCTCGGTTCGGTACTCGTGTTGACCCAATTTCAGGTGAAATAAAAACTCACGGCGGTACAGATATAGCGGCTCCTCTTGGTACACCTATTCTTGCTGCTGCGGACGGTGTTGTAGTAACTTCAACTTGGCATAACTCATACGGTTATTATGTCAAGATTAAACACGATGACACTTACTCTACTCTTTATGCTCATTGTTCTGCTCTTCATGTGTCTGCCGGACAGACAGTAAAGCAAGGACAGGTAATTGCGGATTGTGGTTCAACAGGTTATTCAACGGGACCTCATTGCCATTTTGAGGTTATTCAGAACGGTGTCAGAGTTGATGCTCTGAAGTTTTATGAGTAGATATCAGTTAAATTAGTGCAGATAAAAACACTCTACCGTAGTTTGAACCGAGGGGGGTAGTTGCTTCTCGGGCGGTAAGATAACGTTCAGGATGAGATAATCGCTAACCTAACGATATTGAGTTGCATTTTTGTTTGACATAATAAAATAATATTTTTCTTTCCATAAAAACCTCCTGTTATTTGGTAGCTTGATTTTTCTTTATAACGGGAGGTAGTTGAATATGTAAAAAAGATATTAAGTCTAAATTATATCGTTTTTGCTCTAAATTGAAGCGTTTTTGCAGGATATATTGCAGGAAACATTTTCACATAATATTGTATATATAGATGTAAATACAATTATTTACAAAGCTATATCGCAAAAGACTAAATCAAGCACCAAAAACAAGCTGAATATTTATAAGCAGCAATATAAATCTCATATCGATTAAGAATAAGCTGCGGTTTCCGTAGCTTATTTTGCTTTAAATTACAAGGGAAGTGGTCAAAATGCAGATGTAATTGTGTTCTTAAACTCAAAAGAAATACAAGGAGGATAAATTAATGAAAACAAAAATGTGGTTAAGAATTTTATCAACAATTCTTTCAATTCTTTTTGTACTCGAAATATTGCCGATTTCTGTAATGGCTGAAGAGTACAATGAATACAAAGATTTATTAAACGCAGAACTGTCTACTCAGCAGGAAGAAAAATCACCTATCGTTTCCGAAGTGGTTTCTGAACGCGATGCCTTCAAGAAGGTTTTTGAACGCGAAGACGGTTCATTTACAGCAATCATTTCATCCGGTCCCGTTCACTATTTCGAAGACGGTGAATGGCTCGAAATCGACAATACACTTACAGAAACAAATGGCACAATCACAAACGAAAGTAATGGTTTTTCTGTTGATTTGCCGTCTGAAATAACTTCAGACAAAAATGTAACTATAGCAACTGAAAACGCGGAACTTTCATTTACTATGGAAAACATATCATCATCTTCAGCAGAGATCACTGAGATTGAGCCTGTTGATGATGAAACATCACTGATGATGGGACTTGACAATATCGCATCCTCGGTTGAATACACATCAGTTATGACAAATACTGACCTTGTGTATGATATCGGTACTGATTCTGTTAAGGAAAGTATCATTCTTTCATCTTGCCCGCCACAGGCAACAGACTATTCCTACACAATCAATTCAAACGGTGCAACACTTTATCTTAATGATGATAACAGCATCAATGTTGTTAAGAACGGACAGATTGAGTTTGTAATTCAGGCACCATATATGTTTGACTCGAATGGTATTTCAACAGATAATATTGATGTATCTCTTGAAAATACAGAAAATTCTAAATATAATCTTATATATACCCCTGATTATGATTGGCTTTCGGCAGAAGAAAGAGCTTACCCTGTAACAATCGACCCGACTACTACGGTCTATTCTGCAAACGCAATCTCCGAAGCCTTCATCGGCACAGTTAATTCAACTGCAACTGAGCTTGATAAATTTCATTATTTATCTACGATCAACAAACTTTATTTCAAGTATGCCGATTCAGTTTCTGAAGGCTTTGGTAAGAATGCGGTTATCACAAATGCTGAGTTTTCTCTTTATTGTGAAGCTTTAACGGATGATGACATTATTGGCGTGTACCCTGTTTTATCTGATTGGGATGAAGAAACAACAACCGCTGTTACTGAAAGCACGGATTTGCTTGACTATAATGTAATTGTATATGGCGAAGCTGCGCAGCGTTATGTATGGGATATTACTGAAGTTGCTTCAAAATGGCAGATGAACCAGCTTGAAAACAACGGCATTTTTGTAGGTAGAGTGAACAATTCTTCGATCAACACAAAGATTTACCGTTCTTCAACTGCCAACTATACAACTCGTAGACCATGGTTCCAGATTGATTATGTCACAATTGATAATATGGCAGAGTATGATACCGAAACTGTAGATATGGGCAGAGCCGGTACATTCTATCTCAACAAGTACACAGGTACATATTATGTCGAGAGAACAGACCTTAGTCTCAACGGTAATGTTTCTCCGGTCGAAATGAGCTTTACCTATGACCCATGGAGTTCAAGTATTACCAGAGGATCTTCTTACGGTGCATATTGGATTACAGATTACTATAATAAAATATTCTATAGTCAGACTGTAACAGAAAATAATGTTACGAGACATCAGTATACATTCCGAGACAATGGTGGCATTAAAACACGCTTTGTCGAGGTTGTATCAAGTGATGAAGATTACAATACGATTCCTGAAGGCTTCACAGAATCATATAGTACCAACTACACAAGATACAAGGCTGTTTCAGGTGATTTGAGCAAATGTCTTTGGGTTCCTAAATCAGATACAACTTACAAAGACTTTGAAAATATGATTATTGAAGATTCTACTTACCGTTATACTATTGATAGCATCAATAGAGTAACATCACGAGTACATAAGACAAGTGGTGCGGTAATAGCTATCGAACACAGAACAGCATCATCTGATGCAATTCGTTCTGTAACTGATGGTGTCGGAAGAAAATATGATCTTCCATCAGCAAAAGATACTAATGGTAAGACTATTACAGATAAGTTGGTAATGTACAATTCTTCAGGTAATGTGATTAAAGTTTCAACTCTTACAGGGGATGTCGCAATCGGAGTAGATTATGGTTATACCGCAATTGATGATGAAGCATCGCATCTTACAACAGTAACTTATGCTGACGGTGAAGCAGTTACATATGAATATAATGTTGACGGACTTATGACAGCTATCACAAATGTTGACGGTTCTCGTCTTGAGCTTCGTTACAGCGGTGACAGAGTAATCGGCTATACAAAGTATGCGTATTATGTATCAGCTGGTAATTCACAGAATTGCTTTGAAAGTCAGCTTGATATTAACTTTGACGGTCCGAAGCAGAGAACTTTTACATATTACGAATATGACGAAACTACTCCGTCAATCGTTACTAAGCAGCGTTATGATTCAACACTACAGGCAACTGATTATATAAACAGTGACGGAGAATACAGTTATACAAAAACAATAAATACTGATACGGCTGAAATCACAAGTTATTCATCAAATGACGATGAGGCAACAAACCTCATTACAAACGGTAATTTTGAAAGTGGTAAAACAGGTTGGACAAGTGTACCTGATAACGCAAGTATCGGATTACCTGTCCTTAGTGAAACATTTGCATTTGATGGTATTTCAGGTAAAGTAATTGCTCTTAATTCAGGACTCAGGAAGAATCTTCGTTTAGGTCAGACTATCGACTGTTTGCCTGCAAATGAAGATACAGTTTACACTTTGAGTGCCTGGGCACAAACACTCCGTTCTGCGGCAACGAGCTATGTTAATGATTATGCACATCTCGACAAAACCTTTGCAATCTGCGTAACAGACAGCGAAGGTAATATTCTTGCACAGTATGATTTTGACACAACAACAGACGAATGGCAGTTCGGTGCTGTTTCGTTTAAGACTGATGTTGATCTTGAAAACGTCAAAGTCATTCTTATGGCAGACGGTCAAATCTATTATACAAGATTTGATGATATCAGTTTGGTTGAAAGTGAATATAGCTATGTAATTTCTGATGAAGTTACATTTGATACGATGTCATCAACAGATAGTTTGATTATTGCAGAAGACGGTACAACCTATAGAACTGAACCTTGTGAAGAGTGCTCTTGCGTACAGTGTACCGAGATTAAGACCATAACATATAACGATATTGAAACTGAGGTTTATTATAACTGTGATTGCGGCAAGGAAAATGCTGAGTGTAACTGTCTTGGTTGCCGACAAGAACGTGGAACAGCAACTCAAAGCAACGAAATGTACGACTTGCCATTAAACCAGACCTTATCTAATGGCACACAAACGCTTACAACAGCATATACTTACTCATCAAACAGCAACTATCTTGCTTCTGCATCTGAATCGGGTACGGTATCATATTACAATTACAATCCCGACACAGGTAATCTCGATGAATACGGTACACAAGCAAATTCAAACGGAGAAATAATAAATCCTGTTGTTTATTCGTATAATGCCGTAGGAGCATTAACTCAGGTTAAGCAGCTTGTTACTGATCTTTCAGATAACGAAGGCAAATTAAGCCTTGAAACAAATTATACTTACGCTGATGACAGAATAACAAGCGTTTCACATAACGGTACAACATACTCTTTTGAGTATGATCATTACGGTAATCTCGTTAATACATCGGTT
This sequence comes from Acutalibacteraceae bacterium, assembly GCA_045648065.1. Taxonomy (GTDB): domain Bacteria; phylum Bacillota; class Clostridia; order Oscillospirales; family Acutalibacteraceae; genus CAG-488. The sequence continues at coordinate 42,832 of JAZRNG010000028.1, forward strand.
AACGGAAATACGATTGTTTCACATTCTTACCCTGATAATAAAAATCTCGGCAGTATCACGTTTGCCAACGGACTTGTAATCGGTTATACTTATGACGATGAGGGTAATATAACAAGTATCAAGCATAACGGAGTAGAAAAGTATGCTTATGAGTATACTGATTCTACATTGTCAAAGTCTGTTGACTATATCAACTCGTTGGTAACCTATTACACAGATGAAACCACAACTGTTAAGTTCTTTACTCTCGAAAACGGAGCAATTATTGACGGTGAAACGATTTATTGCTATAATTCAGACAACTTAACAGAAACCGTTTTCGGTGTAACATTTACTTATAGCGAAGAAATTCAGTCTTACAATTCTGCAAATGATACAGTTGAAACAACAACTAATTTTTCTTTTGCGGGCAAAGAAATTCTTTCAACCGAGACTGTCGATTTCTTTGACAGAACCGTTAACGAAAACTTTACTTTAAAAATTGATTCTGCAGTTAATACAACGGCTTCAACAATTTATACTTATGACGATACCGACGCAACAGCATCAAACAGAATAATCGGCATGGAGAATAAGCTTGCTGATACAACTGTATCAAATTACACCTATTCTTATGATGCATCGGGTAATATAACAGAAGTTAGAAACAACGGAACACTTCTGTATAAGTATGAATATGACGAAGCAGGACAGATTGCAAAGGACTATAACTTCGCAACGTCAACTGCAACGACATTTGTTTACGATGCTAACGGCAATATTATTTCCAAAACACCATATACAAATGTTACAAGTGTGGACCTTTCAATAGCAACCGTAGGAACACCGATAACTTATACTTACGATACT